>JBBSPY010000124.1:0-9385 GCA_038258415.1 Burkholderiales bacterium | reverse complement strand
TCGACGTGACCTTCCAGCGGCCGCCAGTGGTCCAGTACGGCCTCTCCGGCGACGAGCAGATCGTCCTTCGCGGCTCCGGGCTCGGCAGGAGTACCGCTGGCTCGCGTGGCTTCACCTACAACTGCAACGTCGAGCGGAGCACGAACAAGGTGGTGGGTCTCGTGGTGCAGGCGGCGCCGCCGGCGGCTGCGCTGGCCGCGGCATCGGCGAGACCGCCGGCCGAGCCCGATTTCAGCGAACTCTCGCCAGCGGCCTGCGAATCGAGCGCGGTCGCGTCGCTCAAGCAGCGCTGGCCACACGTCTCGCAGATCAGCTTCGATCCGGCGACGCGCACGTTCCGCCAGCCGAGCGCGATCCGCGCCGAGCTTCATGGCAGCGGGCGCGCCTTGCCGTCGCCCGGAGGCAAGTCCGCGGTGTTCGTGTTCGACTGCCTCATCGACCCGCGCGACGGTCGGGTGATGCGAACGAGCATCTCCTGACGGATACCGCCTCGCGGCGCGATCAGGCGCGCGTCGCGGCCTGCATCTGCTGCATCGCCGCGACGACGTCGGGTGCATGGACGAGTTGCAGCGCCCTGGAGACCAGCGGCCGCACGAGGTAGCTGCGCAGGTGGTGCAGCTCGGCATCTCCATCGAGGCTGCTCGGGAACGACCCGAGGTCGGGTAGCGTGCCTTCGGCGAGGCGCTCGCCGATCCGGGCGCAGAGGTAGCAGATGGCGAGGCGGTCGCCGCGCTCGAGGGGGTGGCCGGACGCGGGGGTGACCAGCACCGTGTCGATTCCCGATGCGTCCTCGACGACCTTGGCCGGCAGGCCCCAGTCGGCCATCAGCACGCTGCCGATCTGCGACGCCGACAAGCCCAGCGTTCGTTGCTCGTACGCCGTGCGCCCGAGCAGGCCGTGCCGCGGCAGCGCGGCGAGCTGCTCGGCCGACAGCGTTGCCGTCGTCGCCAGGCGGCCGAGGAAGGACAGCACGACCGCACTCACCAGCGAGCCGCGGTCGGCGAGCTCGAGCCGCTGCGAGAGCTGCTGCGTGAGCTCGCTGGCGAGCGCGCTGGCGGTCCACGCCGTTTCAAGACGGTGCTTGCGATCGGCGCTGTCGGCGGTGAACGAGGCGATGAGGATGTACTGCAGGCAGACGCTGCGCACCGTGTTGAGCCCGAGGTAGGTCACCGCCTGGCCGATGCTGCCGACCGGCGACTTGAGCCCGTACATCGGCGAGTTGACGGCGGCCAGCACCTTGGCGGCGATGAGCGGCTCGCCGGTGATGAGGTCGACGAGCTGCGCCGAGCTCGCCGTGTTCACGAAGTCGGGCGAGAGCAGGTGGTGCATCAGCTTCGGCGGACGCGGGATGTCGTGAAACGTCTCGGCGTAGGAGCGCCGGCGCTCGTCCGACAGGTCGGCGGCGCGCACGAGCTCGAAGCCGGCCAGCGCCGGCGGCATCGTTTCGTCGGCAGCGGTCGGCGCTGCCGACGCGTTCGAAGCGGCGCCGGCCGCGGGGCGTGCGATCGGGTCGGCCGCGCTGCGCGCGATGGGCCGCGCCGCCGGAACGACCGGCCGGGCGGCAGGCTTGCGGAAGAAGACGAACGTCACCGCCGCCACGACGAGCAGGGCGACACCGATCCAGAGGATGGTCATGGTGGGGAGGCCGAACGGATCGGTCGCGTGGCGGGAGCCGGATCGTAGGCAGGGGCCGGCCGTCGTGAACGCCTGGCCGACGCGCTCGCGTGAAGCCCTGCACGCGGGCGAGCCCGGCCCGGCCGGTGGCGAGGCGACGCAACGCAAGCGGGTCGAGGGGACGGGCGAACTTATGATCCTCGTTCCCGACACGCAGACGCTGGACGCCCATGACGGTCGAAGCGGCAACTTTCGTGAAGCGGTTGCGTGCGCACGCTCGCGATCGACCGGCGCATCCGGCGGCCATCGACGACGCCGCCCCCCTCGGCTACACGCAGCTGCTGGCCCGGGTGGAGGCCGAGGCAGCGCGGTTGGTCGGTGACGGCGTCGGCCCCGGTGCGGTCGTCGGCATCACCCTCGACAACGAGATCAACCATCTCGTCGCGACCCTCGCCGTCGCAGCGACCGGCGCCAGCCAGATCGTCCTCGCGACGCACGATCCGCCGCCGCTTCGAGACCGCATCGCCCGGCGCGTCGGCGTCACCCACGTCCTCGCGGCGTCGGGCCTCGCCACGACCGGAGCCGTTCGCTCGGCTGCCGATCGCGGCGTCGCAACCTACTACCTGAAGACCTCCGGCACCACCGCCGAGGTGAACCTCGTGGCCTTCGACGAAGCGCAGATCGCCGCGCAGGCCGCACGCCACGCCGACTACCGCGACGAGCGCCTGCTTCGCCTGGCCTCGATCGAGCACAACAACTCCAGGCGCCACCGGCTCTACTGCGTGTGGGCGGGCGGCACCAACGTGTTCGCGCAGCCCGGTCCGGACCTCGTCGCATGCGTCGGCCGCCTTGGCGTCACGTGCCTCGACGTCTCGCGCCTGCACGCCGCCGATCTCGCATCGGGCGACGGCGCGCAGGGGCTGTCCGCGATCAAGCTGCGGACCGGCGGCTCGTCGGTTCCGATCGCCATTCGCCGGGCCATCATCGAGCGCGTGAGCGCGCACCTCCACGTCCGCTACGCCGCGACCGAGTGCGGCGCGATCGCGATGGCGCTGCCCGGCGAGCACGACGACGACGAGACCGTCGGTCTGCCGTTGTCCGGCGTCGAGGTGCAGGTGGTCGGGTCCGACGGTCCGCTCGCCGCAGGCGAGAGCGGCGAGATCCGGGTGCGCGCGCCGGGAATGGCGCTCGGCTACGTCGACAACCCGACGCAGACCGCCGAGCGCTTCCGCGACGGCTGGTTCCACCCCGGCGATGTCGGCTACCTGCGCGCCGACGGCCGCCTCGTCGTGCAGGCGCGCGCCGACGACATGATCATCCTCAACGGCCTGAACATCTTCCCGGCGGAGATCGAGCGCGCGCTCGAGGCGCACCCGGCGGTGGCGGAGGCGGCGGCGTTCGCGATCGGCTCGCGGGTGCACGGGCAGATCCCGGTGGCGATGGTGCGGCTCGAAGCGGGTGCGTCGGCGCTGCCGGCGGAGCTGCAGCGCTACGCCCGCGAGCGACTCGGCCTGCGCACGCCGCGGCGCATCGTCGTCGTCGAGGAGCTGCCACGCAACGCGCAGGGCAAGCTGTCGCGGCACAGCCTCGCTGCATCGATGGCAGCGGCGGTGTGATATGGCTCGAATGAACGAGACCGAGGCGCGCGCCGTCGTCGCCGAGGCGATGGCTGCCGCCAGCGTGCACGGCGCGTGGGACGAACGGCTCGAGGCGTCCTTTCGTCGCGGCGAAGCCGATTTGCCCCTCGAAGCGCTCGAGCTCGACAGCCTGAACGTGATGGAGCTGTGCATCGCCATTGAGGCGCACGCCGGCGTCGAGCTGGTTCCGGAGCGTGTACACCGTGCCGGCACGCTCGAAGGGCTGGTGCGCCTGGTCCGCGGCGGGCGCGCGTGACCACCGAGAGCCGGGTGACGCGGCTCTACCGGCGCTGCTGCCGGAACTGCCGCACAGTGAACCAGCTGTCGAAGGTGCACATTGCGTTCGAGAACCGCATCACGCCGGGCGAGGCGGAAGCGCTGCACCGCGAGCTGATGGCCACTCCCCGCTGGAATTCGCGGATCGCGTTCTGGCCGACCCGGACCATGGCGCTGGCGCGAGGGCGCTTTCCGCGACTCCTGCGCGCCATCGGCCGGCGCGCCGAACAGGCATTGCACCAGCGGCGCTGGATTCGTCGCCTGCACGGCATGCGGACACGCGGCGCCGAAGCGGCGCCTGCCGAGATGTTCACCCGGGCGAGGCTCGGCCACCACCTGGTGCTCTACCGTGGCGCCGGAGAGCGGTCGTCGAAGACCCTCGTCATCGCCTTCACCGGCTCGTCGGCTCGGCTGATGCTGCCGATGCCGGTCTTTCTGCAGCAACTCGTCGCGGACGAGGTCGACCTCGTCCTGGTTCGCTATCCGCAAGGCCGCGGCTTCTTCCGCGGCCTGCTGCCGCCGCCCGGCGACCGCTTCGAGGACGCCGTCGACCGCATCGCGACACTCGCGCGGCGGGATCGGTACGCGCGAGTCGTCGCCCTCGGCATGAGCGGTGGCGCGCTGCCGGCGCTGATGGCGGCGCGTCGTCTCGGCCTCGACGGCGCCGTCGCCGTCGGCAGCACGGGCCCTGACGACGCGCGCTGGCAACGCGCCCTCGGCCATGCGGCCGGCGACGTGCTGCGTGGCGACACGGGCGAAGCCGACGCGGCACCGCTGCGCGGCGTCTGGCTCCTCGTCGGCGCCGACCATCCCCGCGATCGCGAAGCTGCAGCGGCGCTGGCGGCGATCATCCCTTCGGCGCGCATCGTCGAGGTCACCGACGCCGCCGGCCTGGTCGGCCACAACCCGTTCATTCCGCTGCTGCGCCGCGGCGAGCTGCGCGCGTTGCTGGCCCGCACGTTGCTCGACGCGAGCCGGTAGAGTGGGCAGGGTGAAAGTCGCTGCACTCGTGCTGGTGCTGGTGTCGTGCTTCGCCACCGGCGGCTGCTCGACGGCGCGACCGTGGATCAACGAGCCGCTGCGCGGGCCGCTCATGGCCGACGCGAGGTCGATCGCCAATCGGGATCCGAGCGCCCTTTTCGCCGTCACGCTCTCCGGAGGCGGCGCACGGGCCGCGGCGTTCGGCTACGGTGTGCTTCAGGAACTGCGCGACACGCCTTGCTGCTGGAACGACCGCAGCGGCAACGTGCTCGACTCGATCGACATCGTCAGCGGGGTTTCGGGCGGCAGCATCATCGCCGCCTACTTCGCCGCCTTCGGATCGGCCGGGCTCGATCGATTCGAGACCGACTTCCTGCGCGAGGACTTCCAGGACGGACTGCTGGCGCAGCTGGCGCGGCCTGCGAACCTTTACCAGCTCACGTCGCCCTGGGTCGGCCGCAGTCAGTTGCTGGAGCGGCGGCTCGCGACGCTGTATCGCGGCATGACGTTCGGCGACATCGCCCGGCGGCCGCGCCATCCGCAGCTCGTCGTCACCGCCACCGACATGTCGCTGGGCGAGGGCTTCGACTTCACGGCCGAGCAGTTCGCGCTGATCTGCTCCGACCTGGCGTCGGTGCCGCTGTCGTTCGCCGTCACGGCGTCGTCGGCGGTACCGCTGCTGCTCTCGCCTGTGACGCTGCGCAACTACCGCGGCGACTGCCCGTTGCCGCCCGAGATCGACCGTCCACCGACCGTCAGCGACGACGGCGGCTTTCGCGCTCGCCTCTTCCGCGCCCAGGAGCGCTCCTACCTCGATGCCAGGGCGCGGCCGTACATCCACCTCGTCGACGGCGGCCTCGCCGACAACCTCGGCGTCCGCCGCTTGCTCGATCGCGCGCTCGCCGGCGGCGGCGTCGGGGCGGCGTTCTCCGAGGTGGCTTTGCCGGCGGGCAGCGTCAAGCGCGTCGTCGTCATCGTCGTCAACGCCGAGCGAGATCCGGCGCGTCGCATCGACGAGAGCGATCGGGTGCCGACGACCACGGAGGTCGTCGACGCGCTGCTGTTCGGCGCCGGTGCGCGCGCCACCGGCGAGACGCAGGAGTTCCTGGTTGACGTCGCGCAGCGCTGGCGCGAGGACATCAAGGGCGACCGCAGCGAGCGCTTTCGCGCCTTCGCACCGGATGCCCAGATCTTCCTGATCCAGGTGAACCTGCGCGATGCGCCCGAAGGCGAGGCGCGGCGGCGGCTGTTGCAGGTGCCGACGGCTTTTTCGATCGATGCCGGCGAGGTCTCGGGGCTCGTGGCGGCCGGCCGGTCGGTGCTGCGCGCATCGAAGGAATTCCAGGACCTGAGGCGATCGCTCGGGAAGGCCCTGCCGAGCGCTGTGCCGAGCCAATAGCTTCGAAGGCCGTGACCTTACGGCCGGTCGAAACCGTACCGGGCGAGGATCGCGCCGCCTTCGGGGGATGCGACGAACGAGACGAAGGCCTGCGCCGCGTTGCCCGCGGTGCTCGCCGAGATCACGGCGACGGGGTAGAGCACCGGCTGCGTCGTGGGCACGGCGAACGCAACCTTGACCTTGTCGGGCATCAGCGCGGCATCGGTCGCATAGACGAAACCGGCATCGACCTCGCCGCGTGCCACGTAGTCGAGAACCTGGCGCACCGACTGCGAGCCGATCAGCTTCGGCGCCACGGCGCTCCACAGTCGGGCCTTCTCGAGCGCATGTTTCGTGTATCGACCCACCGGCACGCTCGCCGGGCTGCCGGCTGCGATCCGTGCATAGGCGGGTCCGGTCAGATCGGCGAGCGCAGCGGGCACCGAGGCGGCTTCGCGCGGCACGATCACGACCAGCGAATTGCGGGCGAAGTCGACCCGGCTGTTCGCCTTGACGAGGCGCTGGCGGTCGGCCTCGTTCATCGTCTCCTGGTCGGCGCTGGCAAACACGTCGACGGGCGCGCCCCGCGCGATCTGCTGCAGGAGCGCGCCTGAAGCCGCGAAATTCAGCAGCACCCTGGTCCCGCGATGGCCCTTCTCGAACGCCGCCGCCACGTCGCGGAACGCATTGGTGAGGCTGGCTGCGGCCGACACGGTGATCTTGGCGTCACTTGCGAAGGCGCAGTTGCCGACCAAGGCGAGAGCGCCGATGGCGCGGACCGCAGCGGTCCGGAAGGAAGGGACAGAGCGCACAGGGAGAAGGCGCAACGACCGATGCCGTTTCAGCGCGGTGCGTCGCCCTTGCGGTACTCCGCGGTCAGCTCGTCGAGTCGGCTCTTCAGTGCCGGATCGAGCGTCAGCGACGCGGCGGCTATCGTCGCGTCGAGCTGCTCCGGCCTGCTCGCGCCGAGGATGGGTGCGGTGATCGCAGGGTTGGCCATCACCCAGGCGACGGCGAGCGTGGTGAGCTCGATGCCGGCTTCCTCGGCGAGGCGGTGCAGCGCGGCGACCGTCTCGAACGCGCGATCGTTCCAGTAGCGCTCCTGGTACATCTTTCCGGCGGTGCCGAGCGTGAAGCGCGAGTCTGTCGACGGAGCGGCATCGCGCCGGTGCTTGCCGGTGAGCAAGCCGCCGGCGAGCGGGTTGTAGGGAATGACGGCGAGCCCCGTCTCCTCGCACAGAGGTATCAGCTCGCGCTCGATCTCGCGGAACAGCAGGCTGTAGCGCGGCTGCACGCTGACGAACGCTGCGAGACCCTTCAGCTCGCTTCGACCGAGCGCCCGCGCCAGGCGCCAGGCCATGAAGTTCGACACGCCGACGTAGCGGGCGCGCCCGGACCGCACGATCGTGTCGAGCGCTTCCAGCGTTTCGTCGAGCGGCGTCGAGCGGTCGTCGAAGTGGAGCTGGTAGAGGTCGACGTGGTCGGTCTGCAGGCGCTCGAGCGAGCGGTCGATCGCGCCGAGCAGGTGCTTGCGCGAAGCGCCCTGGTCCTGGTCGCGCGGTCCGACCTTGCCGACCGCCTTGGTCGCGAGCACGAAATCGTGCCGTGCACCGGCACCCCGCGCCCGCAGCCAACGGCCGATGATCGCCTCGGTCTGCCCTGTGGTCTCGATCGTGCCGCCGAGCGGATAGACGTCGGCGGTGTCGATGAAGTCGATGCCGGCGTCGGCGGCGCGGTCGAGGATGGCGAACGACGTTGCCTCGTCGGACTGCAGGCCGAACGTCATCGTGCCGAGGCACAGGCGGGAGACCGAAAGGCCGGATCGGCCGAGGTGGGTTCTTGGAATGGACATCGTGTTCGGCTTGGGCTGGTCGAAGCCGAGTGTGCATCACGACCGCGCGCGGCAGCCCGGGCGGGCATCGCGTTTGCTGCGATCATGGATCCGCAGCCACGAGGAATCCAGACATGACCCAGCCGATCGTCGTCGCCGCGTTCAGGAACGCGGCCGAGGCCACGCGAGCTGCCGAGCGGCTGCGTTCGAGCGGCACACCCGATGCGAACGTGACGCTGCATCGAGACACGCCCGACGCCGCCAACACCGCCGCCGTCAACACCGACGAGATGCTGACCGGCGGTCTCGTCGCATCGTTCGGGCATCTGCTCGACGGCCTCATGGCCACGTCGCCGCCACCCGGCGACGTGGCGACTTATCGCGACCTCGTCCGCCGGGAGGGCACGTTGCTGACCGTCAAGGTCGCCAGCGCCGAGGCGGGCCAGGACGTGAAGGCGTCGCTCGAAGCAGCGGGCGCACAGCGCATCGCCGTGCTGCCGCAGCCCGGACTCGACGCCTGAGATTCGCAGGTGTTGAGCCCGGACGTGCCCCCCTGGCTTGCCGCCGCGCGCGCGCATTGGGAATGGACGGGCACCCGCCGCCCGCCCTTCGCCGACAACCCCGTCGCCGGCCAGCAATCCGTCTGGGACTTCCCACGCCCGCCGCAACTCGCCGCCGACCCCCGCGAAGTCACCATCCGCTGGGGCGACATCGAGGTCGCGCGCACGCGCCGCGCGATCCGAGTGCTCGAGACGTCGCATCCACCCAGCTTCTACTTGCCGTGGGCCGATGTGGCGCGGCATCTCCTGCAGCCGGCGGCCGGGTCGTCGTTCTGCGAGTGGAAGGGGCCAGCGCAGTACTGGAGCCTCGTCGACGGCGCTCGCCGCCTCGACGGGGTGGCGTGGAGTTATCCGCAACCGTTCGACGGCGCCGAGGCGCTCGCCGATTGCGTGGCGTTCTACCCGGCGGAGCTCGATTGCCGGGTCGGCGGCGCCGCGGTGCGCCCGCAGCCCGGCGGCTTCTACGGCGGCTGGATCACACCCGAGCTCGTCGGCCCGTTCAAGGGTGAGGCGGGCAGCACGGGTTGGTGACGTCCGCGTCCAACGTCACCTGGCCGCCCCGGCGCATCGTCGTTCGCATGGTCGGCCTTCTCGCGGCGCTCGCCGTCGTGGTCCTCGCCTGGTGGCTGTGGACACCCGACCGCAGCCGCGCTTCGCTCGAAGCCGAGTACCTCGCCGCGCCGGGCGACCTTCGCACCATCGGCCCGTGGCGCCTCAACGTTCGCGACGCCGGTCCGCGCGACGCGCCCGCCGTCATCCTCATCCACGGCTTCGGTGCGAGCCTGCAGACGTGGGACGCGTGGGCCGACGGCCTCGCGCGCACGCACCGCGGGGTGCGCCTCGACCTGCCGGGCAGCGGCCTGAGCGACCCCGACCCCGCCGCCGACTACACCGACGCGCGCAGCGTGTCGATGCTGCTCGTGCTGATGGACACGCTCGACCTGCCGCGCGCGAGCATCGTCGGCCATTCGATCGGTGGCCGCATCGCGTGGACGTTCGCGGCGCGGCATCCCGAGCGCGTCGACAAGCTCGTGCTCGTCGCGCCCGACGGTTTCGCGAGCCCGGGCTTCGAATACGGCAAGGCGCCGGCGGTGCCGGGTTGGCTCGG
>JBBSPY010000123.1:0-9647 GCA_038258415.1 Burkholderiales bacterium | reverse complement strand
GCGCAGCAGCGCCGCCGCGAAGCCGACGGCGAAGCCGTACCGATCGGCCGACAGGTTGAGCATCGCGCCGGCGGGTGGCAATCGCGCGGCGAGAGCGAGCGCGTCGGCGACGAAGGCGCGCCGGGTGATCGGCGTGCCGTCGCGAAGGGCGAAAGCGGCGTCGAGGTCGCCGGAGACGAGCGGCTCGGTGGCGGGTGCGTGGCGTGGTTCGCTCATGAGCGTCTCTCAGACCGCGCTCTCGTGGGAACCGCGCTGCTGCCATGCTCGCACCGCTTGGCGCAGCGTGACGCGCTCGAACTCCGGGTGCAGCCGGTAGCGCAGCACGTGCTCGCCGACGAACATCGCGAACATCGCCAGCGGCGTCGCGAAGTTGGCGAACGCAGCCCACGTCGACAGCGGTGCCAGCAGGAAGAGGGCCACGGAGAGCGAGGCCATGGCGAGGAAGTAGACGACCCAGGCCACCGTCACGCGGCGCGAATAGGACGCCATCGCGGGCGTGAGCACACCGCCGTGGACTCGCCGGGCCATGGCCGTGACGAGCGAATCGCCAGCGCCGGACAGGCTCTGTGCGAAGACGACGGCGAGCACGACGTGCACGGCGACGTGCTGCGCGAGGTAGAGCGTCTCCAGCGGCACGCCGCCGCCGCTCGCCGCCAGGGCGACCAGCCCGAGCAGCGCCGCCGCGGCGCCGACGGCGAGCGTGGCCCAGTGCCGCTGCGCCCCCAGCCAGACCATCGACGCCAGCATCGGCCCGACGATGACGACACCGTTCCACGCGAAATGCGGGGCGTGTGCCATGAGCAGGTAGGACCCCGCGACCCACGCGATGCCGAGCGCGACGATGACGATCGCGCCCAAAGCGGCTCCGTCAGGTCGTGCGCTGCGCCGCGATGTGGTCCGACAGGCTCGCCAGCGACTTGAAGATGCGCACGTTGTCCTCGTCGTCGGACTTCAGCTGGAAGCCGTAGCGCTGCGAGACGACGAGCGCGACCTCGAGGATGTCGATCGAGTCGAGGCCGAGGCCCTCGCCGTAGAGCGGAGCGTCGGGGTCGATGCTGTCGGGCGCCACGTCGAGGTTGAGCGCTTCGACGAGCAGCCCGGCGACCTCGTGTTGCAGTTCGGTCTGGGATGCGGAGCTTGCGGTGGCCATGCGTGCCGGTGGTCGGGTTTCAGGAGAGGGAAGCGCGGGCCAGGGCGCGCACATCCGGGCCAGCCGAGTCTAGCAAAGGGGGTGTCGCGCCCACCCTCGCGAGGCGTGCTATTCGACGCGCGCCCCCGAGGTCTTGACGACCCGCTGGTACTTGGCCAGCTCGGCGGCGACGAAGCGGGCGAATTGTTCCGGCGTCATCGGCATGGGCTCGGCTTCGAGGACCGCCATGCGCGCCCGGACCTCGGGCGACTCCAGCGCGTCGACGAACGCCTTGCTGAGCCGCGCCGTCTGTTCCGCCGGCAGTTTCGCCGGCGTGAAGATGCCGAACCAGGTGTCGATGTCGAAGGTCGACAGACCGAGCCGGTGTCCGCTCCCGGCGATCGTCGGCACGTCGGGCATGGTCGCGGCGCGCACCTTCGTCGTCACCGCGATCGCCTTCAGCTTGCCCGCCTTGATGTTGGCCGCGGCCGACGCGAGGTTGTCGAAATTGAGGTCGACCTGGCCGGCGAGCAGCGCGAGCTGCGCCGGGTTGCCGCCGGCGTACGGGATGTGGACCATGTACACGCCGGCCAGCGACTTGAACATCTCGCCCGCCAGGTGACCGGCCGAGCCGTTGCCGCCGGAGCCGTAGTTGAGCTTGCCCGGATTCTTCTTCGCGTAGGCGACGAGGTCGGCGACGGTCGAGAT
Organism: Burkholderiales bacterium; assembly: GCA_038258415.1. GTDB lineage: Bacteria > Pseudomonadota > Gammaproteobacteria > Burkholderiales > Burkholderiaceae_C > Schlegelella_A. Next base: position 7,810 of record JBBSPY010000123.1, on the reverse strand, counting down.
GCCGAGCCTGGCGCTGGTCGCGGGCGTCATCACCAGCACGTTGGGAACGCGCGCCACGCCGGTGATCGGCGTGAAGTCGCGGATCGGGTCGTAGGGGAGTTTCGCGTACAGCCACGGGTTGATCGCGTGCGTGGCGACGGCACCCATCACGACCGTCTGCCCGTCGGGTGCAGCCTTGGCCACGAGGTCGGCGCCGAGGTTGCCGCCGGCGCCCGGCTTGTTCTCGACGACCACGGTGCCGTACGTCTCCTTCACCCGCTCCGCGAGCGTGCGGGCGATGATGTCGAGCGGGCCGCCGGGTGGGTAGGGGACGATGAAGCGCAGCGGCTTCGTCTGCGCGAACGCGGTCGCCGTGAATCCGGTTCCCGTCGCCGCCAGCACGACGCCGACGGCGATCGCGAGCGAGCGGCGCTTCATGGCTTCCTCAATAGGATAGCCTTGACCCAGCCTTCGCCGCGTGCCGTCTGCACGTGCACGTAGCCGTTCTGCTCATCGCCGAGCAGGATCGCCTCGCTGCCGCGGGCGAGCGTCTCGGCCTCGGGCGCGCCGTCGCGCGGCTGGCGCAGCACCCTGACGCCGGAGATCTTCGGCGTCATCACGTCGCCGGCGGCGCCGGCGTTGGCGCGGATGCTCATGGCCGCGTTCTGCTTCGACGCCGGGCCGGCCATCGCCTGGACCAGCGACGGGTTGTTGCGCACGCTTCGGACGATGTTGTTCCAGTTGTCGAGGAACGAGCCGACGATGACCTTGCCCTCGGCGGTGTTCGTGTAGCCGCCGCCGGCCGCGGCGATCGGCCCGAGCAGGGCGCCGCCGATCGCGAAGTCGGTGCTCTGGGCACTGCCTTGCGCGGCCGCGACCTGGATGCCGGAGCGCGAGTCGACGAGCAGCAGGTTCGTTTCGGCCTGCTTGAACTTCAGGCCGCCGGCGAGGCCGGCGATGGCGCGGCCGCGGCCGCCGCCGAGCAGGCCCCCGAGCGCCCCGCCGACACCGCCCGCGTTGTTCTCGCTGAAGACGACCGACGGCGTGAGGATGAAGTCCGCCGCCGCCATCTGCCCCTTGCCGACGTTGGAGTTGTTGGCGAGCTCGCCCGACTGCGCGAGCGAGCGCTCCTGCATCATGTTGCGCATGCCGACGCCGCGCTCGACGACCTGGAAGCAGTTGGACTGCTGCACCAGCATGCGGATCACGCCGCTCGGCGAGCCGAGGCCGTAGCGGCTGAGGTTCGAGACCACCTGGCTCTGCGGCTCGACGACGGCGAGCGTTCCTTTCGGCGCGTCGCACCGCTCGAGCTGGTCGCTTGCGCCCTGCGAGCCGTCGGGGCCGGCGCCGCCGGTGGCGAGCGAACCGCCCTTGCCGAGCGTCTGGGCGGTTGCCGAAGCCGCCGCGGCGGCGAGCGCGACGGCAACGGCGTAGGAAAGGAGACGGATCGGTTGCATGGCAAGGTCCTCCGGTTTTTTGGAATCGTCGGGCGAGGATCGTCAGGCCGCGAAGCGCCTCAGGCGCCGTGCTTGTCCGCTTCGGACGTGAAGGAGTCGGCAAAGAACTCGTCGTCGGGCAGGCCGCAGCGGGCGATGAAGTCGCGCTGCGCGCTCTCGACCATGATCGGCGCGCCGCAGGCGTAGACCTGGTGCTGCATCAGGTCGGGCAGGTCGTGCATCACCGCTTCGTGGACGAGACCGGTGCGGCCGGTCCATTCGTCTTCCGGTTTCGCTTCCGACAGGACCGGGATGTAGCGCAGCTCGGGGAGCCGATGGCAGGCCGCTTCGACCCAGTCGTGCAGGTAGAGATCGGCCTTCGAGCGGCAGCCCCAGTAGAGGACGGCCTTCCTCTGGCTGCGCTTCTCGATCATGTGCTCGACGATCGACTTGATCGGCGCGAAGCCTGTCCCCGAGGCGAGCAGGACCATCGGCTTGTCGGAATCCTCGCGCAGGAAGAACGAGCCGAATGGCCCTTCCATTCGCAGGATCTCCTTTTCCTTCATCGCCCCGAACACGTGATCGGTGAACTTGCCGCCGGGGAGATGGCGCACGTGCAGCTCGAGCGCGGGCTTGTCGCCGAGGGTGTGCGGCGCGTTGGCCATCGAGTAGCTGCGCCGCGCGCCGTCGCGCAGGATGAACTCGACGTACTGGCCGGCGCGGTACTGGAAGGCGTCGTTGGCGGGCAGCTGCACCGTCAGGATGGCGACGTCGGCCGCCGGCTTCACGATCGACGTGACGCGGCACGGGACCTTGCGGATCGGGTACTCGCCGGCGCCCGGAACGGTGCGCGCCTCGAGCACGATGTCGCTCTGCGGCGTGGCCTGGCACGCGAGGACGAGGCCATGCGCCTCCTCGTCGTCGCTGAGCGCCTTCTGCTGGTGCGCGCCGTGGATGACGCGGCCTTCGAGCATGCGGCACTTGCAGGAGCCGCAGGCGCCGTCCCTGCATCCGTAGGGCAGGCCGATGCCCTGGCGGATCGCGGCGGAAAGAATCGGCTCGTCGCGCTCGACGGAAAAGCTGCGGCCGCTAGGCTGCACGGTGACGGTGAACGACATGGAAACGGCCGGCGGCGAACGCGAGCGGCACACTAGACTCGGCCGCCGATTCTGCCCGAGGCCTGGTTGCGCCCGACCTCGGCCGCCTTCAGCGCGCAAACCCTGGCCACCGTGACCGCCCGCCCGATCCGCTTCCGCTGCCCGACGCTGCTCGTCGTCGGCTGCGGCGATGTCGGACTGCGGGTGCTTCGCGAGATCGCCTCGCGATGGCGGATCGTCGCGCTGACGAGCGACCCGGCTCGCGTCGGCGAATTGCGCGCGGCCGGGGCGCGGCCGATCGTCGGCGACCTCGACGATCCGGCGACGCTCGGGCGCCTGGCCGGCCTCGCCGATGCCGTGCTCCACCTCGCGCCCCCGGCGTCCGAGGGTGCATGCGACCGCCGCACCGCCCATTTGCTGCGCGCGCTCGGACGCTCGGCGCGGGTGCGTCGCCTCGTCTACGTCTCGACGACCGGTGTCTACGGCGACTGTGGCGGCGCCGTCGTCGACGAGACCCGTGCCGTCGCGCCGGCGACGCCGCGCGCGTCGCGTCGCGTCGACGCCGAGCGGCAGCTTCGCGCCTGGGGCCGGCGCAGCGGCGCCGGTGTCGCGATCCTGCGCGTTCCCGGCATCTATGCGATCGGCCGGCCGGGCGGCGACCCGCGCGAGCGCCTGGCTCGCGGTGCGCCGGTGCTCGACGCGGCCGACGATGTCTACACCAGCCACATCCACGCCGACGACCTCGCCCGCGCCTGCATCTCCGCGCTCCACCGCGGCTCGACGCTGCGCGCATTCAACATCGTCGACGACACGCGGCTGAAGATGGGCGATCACTTCGACCGCGTCGCCGACCGCTTCGGCCTGCCGCGGCCGCGCCGCGTCTCTCGGGAGGAGGCGGCGAGCGAGCTGACGCCGGTGCAGATGAGCTTCCTCGGCGAGTCGCGGCGGCTTCGCAACGACAGGATGAAGCGCGAGCTGCGCGTGCGGCTGCGCCATCCGACGGTGGACGAAGGCTTGCGCGATTCCACCGATGGTGCGGAGCGCTCGCCAGACGCACACTGAGCCGGCCTCAGGAGTCCACCCGATGTCCGCAAGAAGAACGCTCCACGCCTCCCTGTTCGCCGCCGCGATCGCGGTCCTCGCCCCGGCACTTGCTTCGGCGCAGACGGCGGCGTGGCCGCAGAAGTCGATCCGCCTCGTCTCGCCGTTCAACCCGGGCGGGGCGATCGACGTGCTGAACCGCGTGATCGCCGAGAAGCTGCAGCAGCGGCTCGGCCAGCCGGTATACGTCGACGCGATTCCGGGCGCGAACACCATCAAGGGCGCAGAGGTCGTCGCCAAGGCGCCGCCCGACGGCTACACCTTCATGATCACGACGATGTCGACGCACGTGAACAACACGGTGATGTTCCGCACGCTGCCGTTCGACCCCGCCAGGGATTTCGCGCCCATCACGCAGGTCTCGCTAGGCAGCGTTCTGCTCACGGCGCCGGCGGATGCGCCGTACAGCGACCTCAAGGGCTTCGTCGAATGGGCGAAGCAGCACGGCAAGCCTGTGAGCTACGGCTCGTGGGGCATCGGCTCCTCCGCCAACGTCTACGGCGAGTTGCTCGTCAAGAACTACGGCCTGTCGCTCACGCACGTGCCGTACAAGGGCGAGCAGCCGGCCATCGTCGACGTGCTCGGCGGCAACCTCGACGTCACGTTCGCCAGCCCGGTGGGCGCCAAGCCGATGGTGCAGTCCGGCAAGCTGAAGGCGCTCGGCATGACGGGCCCGGCGCGCTCGGCGGCGATGCCCGACGTGCCCACGTTCGCGGAACAGGGCTTCAAGGGGTTCGAACTGCCCATCTGGGTGGCGGCGTATGCCCCGGCGGGCACCCCCAAGCCGATCGTCGAGCGACTGCAGCGCGAGATCGCCGCGGTGATCCGCCTGCCCGACGTCACACCGAAGCTGGTGGACATGGGTCAGACGCCGCTCGGCAACACGCCCGACGAGTTCGCCGCCGCCTTTGCCCGCGACGCCCCGAAGTGGGTCGAGTACATCAAGGCGTCGGGAGCGAAGCCGCAGTGACGGCCGGCGTCCCGCCGGGCCTCGATGCCGGAACCGCCTACGGTCTTGCGCCAGGGCTGCACGACAGGGCGCTGACCGAGGTCGGCGCGGGCACGCCGATGGGCGGGTTGCTGCGTCGCTACTGGCATCCGGTCGGCCTCGCCGCCGACGCCGGTGCCACGCCGAGGCGTGTGCAGGTGCTCGGCGAGGAGCTCATCCTGTTTCGCGACGGGCGGGGGCGCGCCGGGCTCGTGCACCCGCGCTGCGCGCATCGCGGCGCCTCGCTGTACTACGGGCGTGTCGAGGACGACGGCATCCGCTGCTGCTACCACGGCTGGAAGTTCGATGTGCAGGGGCACTGCCTCGACCAGCCGTGCGAGCCCGGTGGCGGCGCGCTCAAGGGAAACGTGCGGCAACCGTGGTATCCGGTTCAGGAACGCTACGGCCTTGTCTTCGCCTATCTCGGGCCGCCCGATCGCAAGCCCCTGTTGCCGAGCATCGACGTGCTCGAGGAGCTCGCCCCCGGCGAGTTGCTCGAAGCCGACGATTCGAGTCTCGGCGGCGGCGGGCCGCAGGTCATCCCGTGCAACTGGCTGCAGCATTTCGAGAACGTTGTCGATTCGTTCCACGTGCCGATCCTGCACGGCGTCTTCTCCGGCTCGCAGTTCGTCCCGGCGATGGCGCAGATGCCCGAGGTCGAGTGGACGACCACCAGCCGCGGCGTGCGCGTGACGTCGTGGCGCACGCTCGACGACGGCCGCCGCCTGCATCGGGTGACCGAGGCGGCGATGCCGACGCTGCGCGTCGTTCCCAGCCCGCGCCTGGGCCGCTTCGGTTCGGTCGAGTCGGTCGGCTGGGTGCTGCCGATGGACGACGCGCACTTCCGCATCTACGTCGCCGGGCGGGTCGAGGTGCCAGGCGACATCGGTCGGATGCGATCGAAGATGAACGGCAAGTTCTGGTGGGATCTCAGCGAGGAGGAGCACCAGCGCTTTCCTGGCGACTACGAGGCGCAGGTCGGCCAGGGCGCGGTCACCGCCCATTCAGCGGAGCACCTGCGAACGAGCGACCGCGGGGTGGCGATGCTGCGCCGATTCCTGCGCGACCAGCTCGAGCGAGTCGCCGCCGGCGACGATCCGGCCTGCATCGCCCGCGGCGCCGACGCCGACCCGATGCTGCGCTTTGCCGATTGCGGCAACTTCGTGGCCGACGGGTCGGCGTGAAGGTCCTGCTGCTCACGTCGCCGCTGCCGGCGGCGCCTTTCGTCGACGCGATCGCCGCCATCGCGCCGGAGATCGCCTGCGTCGAAGCCAGGCCCGACACCGACGACGTCCAGCTCGCGGACGTCGAGGTGGCCCTGGGCTGGCGACTGCCGGAGGGTCTCGCGCCGCGGTTGCCGGCGTTGCGCTGGGTGTGCTCCATTGCCGCCGGCGTCGAGAAATTGCTGGCACGAGACCTCCCGGAACACGTCGAGATTTCGCGCATCGTCGATCCGGAGCAGGCCGCCGGGATTGCCCAGTTCGTCGTGGCGGCGGCGCTGCGCCACGCTCGGGACCTCGCCCGCTACGACCGGCAGCAGCTCACGCACGACTGGTCGCGCCGACCGGTTCCGATGGCGCGGCACCGCGCCGTCGTGCTCGGCACCGGTGCGATGGGGTCGACGATCGTCGACTGGCTGAACCGCGTCGGCTTCGGCGCCAGCGGCTGGAACCGGCGCAGCAGCGAGTCGCTGCACGCCGTGCTCGCGCGCCACGAGATCGTCGTCTGCGCGCTGCCGCTGACGCCCGAGACCGACGGCATCCTCGACGCCGCGGCTTTCCGTGCGATGCCGAGCGGTGGCTACCTGGTCAACGTGGCGCGCGGCGGGCACGTGGTCGAGGCCGACCTGATCGACGCGGTGCGCTCGGGCCACCTCGCCGGCGCGGCGCTCGACGTGCAGCGTCGCGAGCCGTTGCCCGGAGGCGACCCGCTCTGGTCGGTACCGGGGATCACGATCACACCGCACATCGCGGCGCAGTCGTCGCCGCAGACGATCGCCGCGCAGTTCGTCGAGGCGCTGCGGGCGCGTGCGCGTGGCGAGCCGATTCCGAATCGCGTTCACCGCGACCGCGGCTACTGAGAATCGTCCGTGCGGACGTCAGCGCCTGCGCCGCCCGAACGGCGGCTGGCCGCGCCAGTAGCGGATGACGAGGAAGCCGCCGAGCATGCCACCGAGGTGCGCGAAGTGGGCGATGCCGCTGTTGTTGACGACGACGCCCTGCCAGAGCTCGATCAGGCCGTAGAGCAGCGCGAAGTACTTGGCCTTCATCGGGATGACGAAGAAGACCAGGATGATCCGTTCCGGGAAGATCATCGCGAAGGCGAGCAGCAGGCCGAACAGGCCGCCGGAGGCGCCCACCGTCGGCGCCGGCGAGCCGATCATCGCGTTGACCACGAGCTGCGCGACGGCGGCGGCGATGACGCTCGAGAAGTAGAACTGCAGGAAACGGTTGCGCCCCCAGAGCTGCTCGAGCTCGCCGCCGAACATCCACAGGCCGAGCATGTTGAAGAACAGGTGCCCGAAGCCGAGGTGCAGGAACGAATAGGTGACGACCTGCCACGGCCAGAACTGGCCGGTGCCGACCGGCCACAGTGCGAGCGGCGTCGCGAAGCCGCCGCCCAGCAGCTGGATCAGGAAGAACACCGCGACATTGCCCAGCAGGAGCGCCTGCGTGACGGGCGGGATGGGAGGCATCGGCAGTCGGTGTCGTGACGGAGGTCGCGAGTCTATCGGCAGCGGCACGCGCACCCCTTCGCGTACAGTCGCGGCGCGGCGGCAACGCAGCGCCTCGGTGGCGAAATTGGTAGACGCGCGGGACTCAAAATCCCGTTCCGCGAGGAGTGTCGGTTCGATTCCGACCCGAGGCACCAGCCGGCACAATGTCGTGATGAACGAAGCGCCCGCCGCCCCCGCGGCCGCCCCCATCTATCGCACGATCGAGGACACGATCGGCGACACCCCGCTGGTGCGCCTCGCCCGCCTGCCCGGAGAGTCCAACGAGAAGCGCGGCAATGTCGTCCTCGGCAAGCTCGAGGGCAACAACCCGGCCGGATCGGTGAAGGACCGTCCCGCCATCAGCATGATCAGGCGCGCCGAGGAGCGCGGCGACATCAAGCCCGGCGACACGCTCATCGAGGCGACCTCCGGCAACACGGGCATCGCATTGGCGATGGCAGCCGCGCTGCGTGGCTACCGCATGCTGCTGGTG
>JBBSPY010000122.1:0-9681 GCA_038258415.1 Burkholderiales bacterium | reverse complement strand
GCCGCGCCAGCGCCGCTTCCTGCCGGTGATCGGCGTGCTGGTCGGCGTGCAGAGCGTGTGCCTGTATTCGGCCGTGGCGCGGCTGCCGGTGGCGCTCGCGCTGCTCGCGTTCAACACCTACCCGCTGTGGACGGCGCTGTGGGCGCGCGTCTTCTACGCGCACCGGCCGGAGCGGCGCGTGCTCGTCGCGATGCCGGTGATGCTCGTGGGCCTCGCCCTCGCGCTCGACGTCTTCGGCGCGGCGTCGGGCGTGGGGGTGTTGCAGCAGTGGCAGCGCATCGGCTCGGGCGTCGCCTACGCGCTGGCGGCAGCGTCCTCCTTCGGCCTTGCGCTTGTCCTCATCCAGCACGAGGCGGGAACGCTCGACGGGCGCCTGCGCACCATCGCGACGATGGCGATCGTGGCGATCCTCGCCCTCGGCGTGGTCGGCCTGCAGGGCGGTGTCCACCTGCCGAACGCCGCATCGGGGTGGTGGGGCCTCCTGCTGCTGACGCTGCTCTACGGCACCGGCATCACGCTGCTGTTCACCGTGCTTCCGCGCCTCGGCGTGGTCGGCAACTCGGCGATCATGAACGTTGAGCCGGTCTTCGCGCTCGTGCTCGCCTGGCTTGTCCTCGGCCAGACCATCGCGCCATCGCAGCTGATCGGCGCGCTGCTCGTGGTGGCGACCGTGGTGTGGCTCGGGCTGATGCGGGCGCGTCGGGCGGCGTGAGGGTCGGTTTCGATGTCGATCAGGTGCCGCAGTAGGTGCGATAGCCGGCGGTGATCTCGGCCGCAGCGGGCTCGGCGTAGCGCGCGTTGTCGGCGGTCTCGACATACGGGTCGCGCAGCGCGGCGAGGAGCCGGTCGAACGGGACGAGATCTTCGTCGTCGGACGCGGCCGAGAGCGCTTCCTCGACGCGGTGGTTTCGCGGGATGACGATCGGGTTGACGCGGCGCATGCGCCCGGCACGCGTGACCGCCGCCTGGCTCCCGCTCGTGCCGGCACGCTCGTCGTCGATCGCCCCTCGCTCGCGCCAGCGAACCAGCCACGCGTCGGCGCCCGAGGCACGTGCCAGCAGTTTTTGCAGCGCCGCGTCGTCGCCGGTCGCCGCGTCGGCGAGGTGCCGCCAGGCGAGGGTGTGGTCGGCTTGCGCAGCATGCATCAGCGACAGCCAGTCATCGGCCAGCGCATCGTCGTCTTCCGTCCGCGTGAGCAGCCCGAGCTTCGCGCGCTGTCCGTCGCGGAGGTGACGCTCGTAGCGCAGCGTGAACCCGTCGAGCGCGCGCGCGGCGTCGGCCATCGCCTGTTCGCCGTCGTCGGAGATCAGCGGCAGGAGCGTCTCCGCCAGGCGGGCCAGGTTCCATTGCGCGACCTTCGGCTGGTTGCCGAAGGCATAGCGGCCGCGCGTGTCGATCGAGCTGAACACCGCCTTCGGGTCGTAGGCCTCGACGAAGGCGCACGGGCCGTAGTCGATCGTCTCGCCCGACAGCGTCATGTTGTCGGTGTTCATCACGCCGTGGATGAAGCCAACGTTCATCCACTGCGCGACGAGCCTTGCCTGGCGCTCGATCACGCGCTCGAGCAGAGCGAGGTGGCGGCCGGGCGCACCGACGAGGTCGGCATCGTGGCGGGCGATCGTGTACTCGGCGAGCCGGCGCACGCGGTCGAGGTCGCCGCGCGCGGCGAAGAACTGGAACGTGCCGACGCGGATGTGGCTCGCGGCCACGCGGGTGAGCACCGCGCCGGGAAGTGCCGTCTCGCGCAGCACCGGTGCGCCGGTCGCGACGACGGCGAGCGCGCGTGTCGTCGGGATGCCGAGCGCGTGCATGGCCTCGCCGATCAGCGCCTCGCGCAGCATCGGCCCGACCGCGGCCTTGCCGTCGCCGCCGCGCGAGAACGGCGTTCGTCCCGAGCCCTTGAGTGCGATGTCGCGGCGCCGGCCGTCGCGATCGATCACCTCGCCGAGCAGCAGCGCGCGACCATCGCCGAGCTGCGGCGAGAAGCCTCCGAACTGGTGCCCGGCGTAGACCTGGGCGACCGGCTCGGCGCCGTCGGGCAACACATTGCCCGTGAACAGCGCGGCGCCGGCCTCGCCCGCCAGGGCGGCGACGTCGAGGCCGAGGTCGTCGGCCAGCGTGGCATTGAAGAAGAGCGACTTCGGCGCCGGAGCGGCTTCCGGCCGCCACGGCACCGAGAAGCCTTCCAGTTCGCGGCCGTAGGAGTTGTCGAGCGACCAGGAGGCGACGGCGGCCATGACATAGCGGTGTGGACGGGTGATGCGCCGAGTGTGACCGACGCGACGCGCCGACCCACGAGCAGGGCCGTGCCGCTAACCTCGCGCCATGGACCCCGAAGCGCTTCCCATCAGCCCGGCCGCCGATCGCAACAAGGCGCCGATCCTCGAGGTGCTCGGGCAGGTGCTGCCGGACGACGCGACGGTCCTGGAGATCGCCAGCGGCACCGGGCAGCACGCCGCGCATTTCGCCGCGGCGCACCCGCGATGGACCTGGCTGACGACCGACGCCGAGCCTGGCGCGCTGGAGTCGATCGCGGCGCGCACCGCCGGACAGGCCAACGTGCGCGAGCCGCTGCACCTCGACGTTCTCGCCGAGCCCTGGCAGCACGTGCCGGCCGGGCTCGACGCGGTGTACTGCGCCAACATGATCCACATCGCCCCGTGGGCGACCTGCCCGGCGCTGATGCGCGGCGCAGCGGCACATCTGTCGCCGGACGGAGTGCTTCTGCTCTACGGTCCGTACGTCGTCGACGGCGAACCGCTCGCGCCCGGCAACGCGTCGTTCGACGCCGACCTGCGCACCCGCAACCCGGCGTGGGGGCTGCGTCGGCTTTCTCAGGTGACCGACGCGGCGAGCCGGGCCGGGCTGGCCTTCGAGCAGCGATGGGAACTGCCCGCAAACAACCTCATGCTCGCGTTCAGGAGATCATGACCCGGCGGCACCGAACGCGAGTTCGAGGGCCGCGAATTCGTCGCGCACGAAAGCGATGCCGGTCGGATCGAGGTAGTGGTCGACTCGATCGCGGACCTGTGCGACGAGCGCCGGATCGCTCAGCTCGGACGACCAGCGTTCGCCCTCGGCGGTGGTGGCCGGCCTCGACGACTCGACGCGCCACTTCGCGCACCATGTGATCGACCACAGCCACATCGCCCGGCGCAGCGGCAGGTGCCACCGCCGAGCGTCATCGGCGCTTGGCCCGGAGGCGCGAGCCCAGTGCGCGTAGAAGGCGGCGACATCGTCGGGCGACAGCACCGCGGCGCTCGCCGCCGACCACGTCGTCGAGGTGTAGAGCGTGGCGTGCGCCAGGTCGAGCGACGCGTGGGCGTAGCGACACTTCTCGAGATCGACCAGCACCGCCCTGCCGCCAGCCTCGACGATGAAGTTGCCCGGGTGGGCATCGAACGAGATCAGGCACCGCGGCGGGCGATCGGCGCGTTCGCAGCACGTGTGCAACCTGGCGAGTTCGTCGGCGATCGTGCGGGCCGCAACGGGCGACAGGCCGGCGGCGCCGATGAACTCGGCCTGCCGTTCGATGTCGCCGAGCAGATCGAGGAGCGGGTCGGCCGCGCTCAGCAGCGGCGAGCGGAAGCCGGCCGCAGGCATCGGCAGGCGATGCAGCGCCGCCAGCGCGACGGCGATGGCCGGCAGCTCGCTCGGCAGCCGGACGGCGCGCCCCACGATCTCCTCGACGACGAGCGCGCCGCGCGGCAGGTCGGGCGACGTCGGCAACACCTCCAGCAAGCGCGGCGTGTGGCCACTCGGCGTCGCCCGCTCGAAGCACGCCGCCTGATAGCGCAGGTTGTCGGCCGCAGGCAGGTCCATCTGGCTCTGCTTCGGGATCCGCGCCAGCGCGCCGTGGCCGAGAAGGCGGACGTGCTCGTGCGCGAGGCCGGTATCGGCGAGCGGCTCCAGGTCGGCGTCACGCCAGGGGCCGCGGGCGTGGCGCAACGCTTGGGCCAGCCGGCCGGGCGGTGTCCGGGCCACGGTGGTCATCAGCGAACGGCACGCTCGTCCGCCAGCAACGCCTGCAGCTGCGCGGAGATCCTGTCCATCGCCACGGTCACGTCGGCGAGCGCCCGGGCCGAAAGCGACTGCGCCATGGCCGCCGCCACTTCGGCCTGGACCGCCATCGTCCGCGCGGCGAGACGTCGGCCACGCGGGCTGAGATAGAGGCGCCTGGCACGGGCGTCGGTCGCGTCGACCTCCCGGCGCAGGAGCCCGCGCGCCTCGAGCCCGGTGACGAGCGCGCTGATGTGGCTCTTGGCGTTGAAGCAGCGGCGCGCCAGCGTCTGCTGGCCGATGCCCGGCTCGCGCCGCAGGTTGACCAGCACCTCGTGCTCGGCGGCGCGCACGCCGAGCGCGCCGAGCCGGCGCGCGAGCAGCGCATCGCACAGGTAGAAGGTGCGCGCGATCGACAGCCAGGGACGCATCGCCGCGTCTTCGGCGGGGTCGCGGGTCGCGCCGGTGGCCACGGTCGGGGTGGTTGCCATCTGGTTCGGTGGCGAACTAGACTGTTCGCTTCCGAACCAATTGTAGGCAAACGCATGACAACCCTCGCATCCCTGCTCGTCGCCTCCGCCGCGGCGATCGTGCTGCTGGTCGGGCTCGCGCACATCGCCTACACCTTCCACGGCCCGAAGCTGCTGCCGCGCGACGTCGACCTGCAGGCACGCATGGCGGCGGTGTCGCCGGTGATCACGCGGCAGACGACGATGTGGAAGGCCTGGATCGGTTTCAACGCCAGCCACGGCATGGGGCTCGTGCTGTTCGGCGCCGTGTACGGCTACCTCGCGCTGGCACAGCGCGAACTGCTGTTCGGCTCCATCTTCCTGCGCGCGACCGGCCTGCTGGTGCTGCTTGGCTACGTGTGGCTGTGCGGCCGGTACTTCTTTCGTTCACCGCTGCGCATCGTGATGCTCGCGACCGGCCTCTACGTCGTGGCGCTCGTCGTCTGCCAGATGTAGCGGTCGACGCCTACGCGGCGCGGACGAAGCCGTTGTCGCGCCACGCCTCGCTGCCCGTCCCGTGGTGCATGAAGAACAGGCCCTGCGGGTCCACCGCGGCTTTCACCGCGCGAAGCCGGGCGGCGTTCGCGCCCCAGAACGCCGCGGCCCAGTCGCGCTGGAAGTAGTTGCTCTCCGACACGTAGGCGCCGCCGTCGGGCGCGACCTTGCGCAGTTCGTTGGCGGATGCCGCGATCGCCTGCACCCGCCGCCGCGCCAGCGCCGCGTCGGGCTCGTGGCCGCGAACGCCCGGGTACGCCGGCTCACCGTGCGCACCGAGGATGGCGAGGGCGAAAGCGTCGAGCATGGCGGGGTTGGTCGCCGTGTCGCGGGCCGCAGCGACCGCTTCGGCGGGCGCCCCGGCGAGGCCCTTGTTCAGGTGCAGCGAGACACTCCAGTGCCGGCTCGCCGCGAACACGGCGTCGGCCAGGCCCGCGCGACGGTCGTCACGCAACAGCGCCGCCGGCATCCAGAGCGACTCGTAGCCGTGCAGCACCTGACCGGCCTGGCCCTGGTCGCCCGGCCAGAACACGTTGGCCTCGGGCGCGCCCGGCCGCTCGTCGCGCTTGATGAAGCCGAACGTTCGCTTGAACAGGGTCGGTGCCCAGAAGGTGCGAGCGTCGGTCGAGACGATGCGGAGCGGCGAAAACGCGAGGTCGAAGTCGCGCGGGCTGTCGTCGATCGCGTCGAAGAACGGTTGCCAGGCCGCCGCCGCCTCGCCGCGCGAGAGGCCCTGGAACACCATCGAGACCTGCAACGTGTTGTCGCGCCTGAAGCGAAGCTGCTCGCCCCAGTGCGGACCGATGAGCGCCTTCGCCGCGAAGTCGAGCGCGAGGCCGACGAGCTTGCGAAACGCCGCGTCGGACGCCGCCTTGACGGTCAGGTTGACCGCGCCGAACGTCTCCGGCAACGGATGCACGCGCAGCGTCATCCGGGTGACGACGCCGAAGTTCCCGCCGCCACCGCCCTTGAGCGCCCAGAACAGGTCGGCGTTGGCACATGCGTTGGCGATGCGCACCTGGCCGTCGGCGGTCACGACCTCGGCCTCGAGCAGGCTTCCGGCTGCCGTGCCATAGGCCTTCGAGAAACTGCCGAAGCCACCGCTCTGCACCAGCCCGGCGACGCCGACCGTCGTGCAGCCGCCGCCCTGCACATAGCCGCCGCCGCGCGTGGTCACGGCGTCGTAGAGATGCGCCCACAGCGCGCCGGCGCCGCAGCTCACCGCGCGCTGTGGCGCGACGCGGCCGGCGCAGCCGGCCGGAACGAAGGCGTCGTGCAGCGCGACGTCGGTCATGCGGCGGGTCCACACGAGCAGCGAGTCGGGCGCGTTCGACGTGCCCTGGTAGCTGTGCCCGCCACCCTTGACGACGAGCCGCAGCCGGCGCTCGCGGGCGAAGTTCACCGCCGCGGCGACGTCGGCGGCGTTGCGCGCGGCCACCGCCCAGACACTCGGCGACGTCGTCCAGGCGCCGACCCAGCCGAAGGTCTGCGTGAGCGCCACGTCGCCGCCGATCGCCCACGGGTTGGCAGGCGAACCGAAGAGCGCCTCGCACGCCGCCGTGTCCGGCCGGGCGCGACACTCGGCGAATGGCGACTCGACCTTGACGAGCGAGCCGCCGACGGCGTTGTTCAGCTGCTGCCAGGCGGCGGCGTCGGGCCAGTCGGCGTCCCCGGGTCGGACCCGGTTGCCGACGGCGGCATCGTCCGTCGCCGCGAAGGCCGTCAGCGGCGACGCGGTGCCGAATGCGAGCGGCAGGGCGACGGCTCCGGCGACGACACGGCGACGGCGTTCGTCGACCGCAGGCTGCTGCCCTTCCCGTTCCATGAAGAAGTCCACGAGCCGGATGATGCCGTCAACGCAAAGGTGTCCGCCGCGTTGGTGGCAGGCGGCGGCTCCGATCGACAGGACCGGAACACCGGCATCACCGCGAACGAACCCCAAATCACTGGAGAGATCCGAATGAAGAACGCACTCGTGGCCCTGGCTTTTCTGGTTGGCGCCGTCGGCGCACAGGCGCAAGTCAGCACCGCCGTCAAGAAGGCCGGGACCGCCACTGCCGAGACGGCCAAGCAGGCCACCGAGAACACCGAAGCGGCCATGAGCAAGGAGCCGAAGAAGACGATGCACAAGGCCAAGGCCAAGATGCACAAGGCCAAGGCGAAGCACGCCGGCAGCGAGTCCAAGGCAGCCGCCAAGGAGGCGATGAAGTAAGACGCCGCTTCCGACGGATCGCGGCGCCGAATGCTGGGCGCCTCGGAGAAGAACGCGGCTTCGGCCGCGTTTTTTCGTGGTGCCGCACGCGTCCTAGGCGGCCTCCGTAGCATGTCGCCGTACGCCGACAGCACCAGGGAGCCAGGATGACGACATGCCGAATCGAGGATCACGGATCCGTGCGCGTCGTCACCATCGACCGGCCGCAGGTCCGCAACGCCGTCGACGGGCCGACCTCGCGTGCCCTCGCCGACGCCTTCCGCGCCTTCGATGCCGACGACAGCGCCCAGGTCGCCGTCCTCACCGGCGCCGGCAACCATTTCTGCGCTGGCGCCGACCTGCGCCGAGTCGCGAGCGGCTCCTCGCCGGGGCTGCTCGCCCTCGACGACAGCGGACTCGGCCTTGACGACGACATGGACGCGAACGGGCCGATGGGCCCGACCCGGCTCGACCTCGCCAAACCCGTGATCGCCGCGATCGAGGGCTACGCCGTCGCCGGCGGCATCGAGCTGGCGCTGTGGTGCGACCTGCGGGTCCTCGGCCGCAGCGCGACGCTCGGCGTCTTCTGCCGCCGCTTCGGCGTGCCGCTGATCGACGGCGGCACCGTGCGCCTGCCGCGTCTCATCGGCGAGAGCCGTGCGATGGACCTGATCCTCACCGGCCGCGCCGTGGGCGCCGACGAGGCGCTGCAGCTCGGCCTGGCGAACCGCGTCGTCGACGACGGCCAGGCTCTGGCGGTCGCGCTGACGCTGGCTCGGCAGATCGCGTCGTTCCCGCCGAACTGCATGCGCAACGACCGGCAAAGCGTGCGGCACCAGGGCGCGCTGCCGCTGCGCGGTGCGCTGGCCCAGGAGTTCGCCCTGGGCCGTGCGACGCTCGCCTCGGGCGAGGCCGAAGCCGGGGCGCAGCGGTTCGTCGGCGGCGCCGGCAAGCACGGCCGCTTCGAGGCGTAGCCGCGAGAGCGCGCGCGGCGTCAGGCCGGCCATCACCGCTTCGCCACAACCTCCAGGAACTCGCGAACGGCGTTCGCGAAGCGGTCCGGCTGCTCGATGTGGGGGGCGTGACCGGCATCGGGAATCGGCACCATCGTCGCCCGGGCGAGCCCCTGCAGCAGGCTGCGCGACACGTCGAGCCCGGTGACCCGATCGTCTTCGCCGCACAGCACGAGCGCGGGCTGAGCGATGGCGCCGAGCCACGGACGAGCGTCCGTTTCGGCGATGGCCGTCGCGACGTTCAGGTAGCCGGCCGCCCGCGCCCGCCGCATGTGCCGGGCGATCTCGTCGATGACCTCGGGCGTGGCAGCCGGGCCGGCGATCTGGGCCGCGCGCTCGACGCTTCGGGTGGCGAGGTCGCCCGACAGATCCGCGCGATGCCTCAGCCAGCGTTCGCGCTCGTCCGCGGGCAGGCCCGCCTTTCCGAGCGTCGCATCGGACAGCACGAGCGACGTCACGAGGCGCGGCCGGGCACGGGCCAGCGCCAGTGCCGTCAGCGCGCCGAACGACACGCCCACGACGTGCGCCGGCCGTTCGCCCATCACGTCGATCACGTCCGCCACGATGCCCTCCAGACCTGCGACGGCGGGATCCGGCGAATCGCCGTAGCCCGGCAGATCCGGTGCCAGGCAGCTGAACTCGGCGCCGAGGCGTTCGATCTGCTTCGACCACGCCGTCGCGCTCGATCCGATGCCGTGGAGCAGCAGGAGCGTCGGCCCACTGCCGTGGCGAATGACGTGCAGCCGGCTCATGCCGTCACGTTGCCCTGGATTCGCCGCCGTCGACGACATAGCCCGCGCCGGTGACGAAACGCGTGGCGTCGCCGCACAGCGACGCGACGAATCGCCCGAAGTCATCGGGATCGCCGAGCACGCGGTCCTTCACGCCGAGCTCCCGGGCCCGGTCGGTGTCGTGCGGGCCGGGGAAGACGGCGTTGATGGTGACGCCGCGCTCGAACAGCATCGGGGCGGCGCTCTTCGCCCACGCCCAGAGCGCGCTGCGCGCCGCGGCCGACAGGCAAAGGAAGGGCTTGGGCGCCTTCACGCTGGTCGACGAGACGATGACGATGCGGCCCCAGCCGCGCTCGCGCATCGGTGAGCTCACGGCATGGATCTGGCGCACGGCGGGATAGAACGTCGACTCGAACGCCTGCGCGAAGTCGGCCTCGTGCGCGTCGAGCGGCTGCACGGCGCGTGGTCCCGGCGTGTTGACGATGGCGATGTCGAGCCGGCCGAAGCGCGCCAGCGCGGTGTCGACGGCGCGCTGCGGCACGGCGGCATCGAGCAGGTCGCCCGCCACCGCGACGCATCGTCCTTCGGACGTCGCTTCGAGCGCGTCCAGCGCCTCGCTGGCACGCGCGACCGCGACGACGAACGCGCCCTCGGCCGCCAGCGCCTGCGCGGTGGCGCGGCCGAGCCCGCGCGACGCGCCGCAGACGATCGCCACCCTTCCGTTCAGTCCCAGGTCCATCGTC
>JBBSPY010000121.1:0-9685 GCA_038258415.1 Burkholderiales bacterium | reverse complement strand
TTCTTCGCGGCAACCGCGGTGGCCTCGGCGATGGCCGCCGCCTGGCTCATCGCCAGCATGTTGTTGACGAGCTTGAGCACGTGGCCGCTGCCCGGAGGGCCGACGTGGAAGATGTTCTCGCAGAACGCCTGCAGCACGGGTCTGAGCGTCTCGAAGTCGGCCAGCTCGGCGCCGACCATCGTGTTCAGGCGCCCCTCTTCAGCTTCCTTGGGCGTGCGCGCAAGAGGCGCGTCGATGAGTCGCGTGCCGAGCTTGGCCAGCGAGGCGCGCAGCCGCTCGGTTGACGAGGGCTCGGCGGTGGAGGTGTCGACGACGATCAAGCCCTCGCGCGCGGCCTTGGCGATGCCGCCGGTGCCGCTCACGATGTCCTCGACCTGCGGCGAGCTCGAGACGCAGATGAAGACGATGTCGGATGCGCGCGCAACGTCGGCGTTGGTCTTCGCCTCGATGGCGCCCGCGGCGAGCAGGTCGGCCAGCCGCTCGCGGTTGCGGTTCGCCTTGAAGGTGAGCCCGTAGCCCTTGGCGAGCAGGTTCTTCGCCATGCCGTGGCCCATCATGCCGATGCCGATGAAGCCGATGCGCTGTGTCATGCGAGGTCCTTCGAGAGTTGTCGTTCGGGAGATCGGGCAACGCTCGCCGCGCGGCGGGCGCCCTGCCAGAGTGCGATGAGCCGCGCGTAGCGCTCGGCGACGTCGGCGACGACAGCGTCGTCGCTCGCGCGGCCGGCGAACCAGGCGGCGGCCGGCTCGGCGAAGATCGAGCGGCCGACGGCGAAGCCCTTGCACACGGCGTGCGGCGCCGCGGTGGCGAAGCTCGCCGCGAGCGTGTCCTCGCTGGCTTCGAGGCCGAGCAGCAGCACACCGCGGCAATGCGGGTCGTGCGCGGCGATGCAGTCGGCGATGCGCTGCCACTCGGCCGCGCTGCGCGCCGGCGGCAGCTTCCACCAGTCAGGGCGCACGCCGGCGGCGTAGATCTGTTCCAGCGCCCGTGCCAGGACGTCGTCGCTTTCGCTCGTCGGCGAAACCTCGGCGCGCTTCGGCGGAATGACCTCGATCAGCAGTTCGCGATCGGTGCCGACGCACGCGTCCTGCAGGGCGTTCAGGCTGGCGAGCTGAGCCGTCCGAAGCTCGGCGGGATCGTCCGGGTGGTAGCTGACGAGGCACTTGGCCACGTGCTCGGTCGGCCAGGCGCGCATCGCCAGCGCCAGGCCGCTGCCGGCCTCGAAAGCCAGCGGACGAGAACCCGGCACCTCGACCGGGCGCGCCACCCACCAGCCGATGCCTGTCATCGTCGGCAGCACGTCGCCGCCGTAGCGGTCGTCGAGCAGGATGCCGGCCTTCGCGGGAGCAGCCAGCGCGGCGGCGCCGCGTTGCGCGGCAAGCGCGAGCAGGTGCTTGCAGCGGCCGATGCGCACGGCGGCATCGGCGTCGTCGCCGGCCAGATCCTCGAACTGCGACCGGTGATCGAACGCCATCACGGCGAGCTCCGGCCAGCGGGCAAGTCGCGTCGTCGCGCGGTGCAGATGCTCGAGGTCGGCGTCGTGGCGCAGCGCGCGCTCGCGAGAGCCGTGGCGAATGAAGTGGCGGAGCTCGACCGCGCTCGGCATGGCCGGCGCGCAACCGTGGCGGGAGACGACCAGCGCGCCGCACGCGTTGGCGTAGGTCGCGCAACGTTCGAGCGGCTCGCCGCGCAGCCAGCCGCTCAGGAAGCCCGCCATGAACGCGTCACCGGCGCCGAGCACGTTGAACACGTCGACCGGGAAGCCGGGTCCGGCGAGGCCGTCTTCGAGATGCGCCGGAATCGGCCCGTCGAAGACGATGCAGCCCATCGGTCCGCGCTTGCAGACGAGCGTCGCGTCGCCCAGTTCGCGCAGCCGCCGCAGCGCCGCGAGCGTGTCGTCGCTGCCGCCGGCGATCCGGATCTCCTCCTCGGTGCCGACGATGAGGTCGCAGTCGCCGACGAGTGTCTGCAACTGCCGGCTCACCGCCTCGCTGGCGACGTAGCGCTGTTCACCGAGGCCGGGGCTCGTCAGTCCCCACAGCACGGGCCGATAGTCGACGTCGAGGACGACGCGCGTGCCGGCCGCCCGGGCGAGCTCGACGGCGCGCCGGCAGGCGGCGAGCGTGCCGGGCTGTGACAGGTGCGTGCCGGACAGCAGCAGTGCGCCGGCCGAGGCGATGCCGGCCGCATCGACGTCGGCCTCGTCGATCGCCATGTCGGCGCAGCGGTCGCGGTAGAAGACGAGCGGGAAGGTGTCGCGGTCGCGGATGCCGAGGAAGACGAGCGCGGTCAGGCGCGACGGATCGGTCGTCACGTGGGTCACGTCGACGCCTTCGGCGGCAAGCCGCTCGCGGACGAAGCGGCCGTTGTGCTCGTCGCCCACGCGCGTGAGCATCGCCGGCTTCAGGCCGAGCCGCGCCACCCCGACCGCGGTGTTCGCCGGCGAGCCGCCGAGGTACTTGGCGAACGTGTGCATGTCTTCGAGACGTGCGCCGATCTGCTCGCCGTAGAGGTCGACGGCGGCGCGACCCATGCAGATCACGTCGAACTTGCGCGGCCCCAGAATGCTCACGACGCCTTCCCGTTGCCGGCCTTGACGCGTCGCGAACCCGCCGGCGCACGCTTCCGCGTCGGGGCGTGGCCTGCCGTCAGCGCCTGCCCGGTGGCGACGACGAGCGCCTGCGCCAGGCACAGCGGCCCGACCAGCGAACGGAACGGCTTGCTGGAGTCGTCGCCGAGCTCGAAGCAGATGTCGGCGGCGGGCCTGAGCGGCGAGAGCGCGCCGTCGGTGATCGCCACGACCGAGACGCCGCGTTTGCGGCAATCCGCGGCGATCTCGACGACGGCCGGCGTGTAATTGCGAAAGCTCGCCACGAGCAGCGCGTCGCCGGGGCGGATGCCGTGCGCGAACTCCCCGAGCATGCCGCCGAGTCCGTCGAGCAGCTGCGCGCGCAGCTCGAGCTGGTTGAGCGCGTAGGCGAGGTAGCAGGCGACCGGGAAGGCACGCCGCTGCGCCAGCACATGGATCTGCGGCGCCGTCGCCAGCAGCTGCGCCGCCGCAGCGAAGCGATCGGCGTCGACGTGTTCCTCGAGCTGCTTCAGCTCGTCGACCGCCTCGCCCACGAATCGGTGCAGCACGCCCTCGCCGTCGTGACCCGCCGCACGGCCGCGCCCGCCGCGCATCCGCGCGATCCGCTCGCGGTACGGCGTCGAGCGCTCGACGAGGTGGCTCTGGAACAGCTGCTGCATCTGCGAGAAGCCGGAGAAGCCGAGCGCATGGGCGAAGCGGATCATCGACGACGGCTGCACGCCGTTGGCCTGCGCGATCGCGGCGACGGTGCCGAGTGCGAGGTCGTGCGGTTTCTCGATGGCGAAGCGCGACAGCCGCTGCAGCTGCGGCGACAGGCCGACGTAGGCGTGCGAGATCGCTTCCTTCAGCTCGTCGTAGGTGGTGGCGCGGCGCATCGGGTTTTCACTGCGGAGATGGGTGCGAATCAGAACAAACGTTCTTGTCTGCGGAAATAGTAGAACGTATATTCAAAGCTGTCCAGCGTCCTTTCCCGAACCGCCGCCCATGCCCACTGCCCCGCCACGCGCCGGCTACCTGCCGCTGCCGATGCTCGTGCTGCTGGTGCTGCTGGCGACGACGCCGTTCTGGCTCTCCCGCATCGGCCTCTACCAGTACCTCGCCCTGGAGGTGATGATCTGGATGCTGTTCGCGCTCGGCTACAACCTGATGCTCGGCACCACCGGCCTGCCTTCGTTCGGCCACGGCGCCTTCTTCGGCACCGGCGCCTACGCCTTCGGCCTGCTGCAGCAGCACGTCTTCGCCAACCTGTGGGTCGACCTGGTCGGCGCGGTGCTCGTCGCCGCTGTGCTCGGCGCCGTCGTTGGCGCCTGCATCGCGCACAAGCGCGGCATCTACTTCGCGCTGCTGACGATCGCCTTCGGCCAGGTGTTCTGGTTCGTCTCGATCAAGTGGCACGCCGTCACCGGCGGCGAGGACGGCCTGCAGAACATCGTCCGCCCCCTGCTGCCGCTCGGGTTCACGAGCATCGACCTGCGCGGCAACGAGGCACTCTTCTATTTCTGCTTCGTCGTCTTCGCCGTCGCCCTGCTCGTGCTGTGGCGGCTGGTCCACTCGCCGTTCGGTCGTGTCCTCGCGGCGATCCGGCAGAACGAGGTTCGTGCCGCCTTCGTCGGCTACCCGGTGTGGCTCTACAAGTGGCTGGCGATCACCATCGCCTCGGCCTTCGCCGGCCTAGCCGGGGCGATGTTCGCGATGGCGCAGCAGTCGGCGTATCCCGACGTCATGAGTCTGCACGCGTCGGGCTTCGTCGTCATGATGGTGCTGATCGGCGGCGGCCTCGTGAGCTTCTGGGGACCGGCCATCGGTGCCGTCTTCTTCATCCTCGCCCGCGATGTGCTCGGCGCCGCTACCGAGACCTGGCTGCTCTGGTACGGGCTGCTGTTCGTCGGCATGGTGCTGTGGAAGCCAGAGGGCATCGCCGGCATCTGGCAGGACGCGCGCCGCCGCGCTGCCGCGCGCACCCGTCTGTTGCCGACGCCGGAGGCCGCGCATGGCTCTCTTTGAAGCGACCGGCCTGCACAAGCGCTTCGGCGACCAGGTCGTGCTGCAGGACCTGAGCCTCGCCTTCGAGGAAGGCAAGCTGTCGGGGATCATGGGGCCCAACGGCGCCGGCAAGACGACCTGCTTCAACGTGCTCACCGGCCGCCACGCGCCCGACCGCGGCACGGTGCGCTTCGACGGCCGCGACATCACCGGCCTGCCGCCCCGGCGCATCGCCCAGGCCGGCATTTCGCGATCGTTCCAGACGATGAACCTGTTCGACGCCGACAGCGCCCTCGACAACGTGCTGATCGCCCTGCCGCGCGTGCGCGCCCAGGGCTTCCGGCCGTGGCGCGACCTGCGAGACGACTCGACCGCGGAGCAGCAGGCGGCCGCCGTGCTCGCGCAGGTCGGCCTCGCCGGCCAGGAGCACACGACGGCGAGCGGTCTTTCCTATGGCGAGCGACGCGCGCTCGAGATCGCCGTCGCGCTCGCCGCCGAGCCGCGCCTGCTCTTTCTCGACGAACCCACCGCAGGCCTCGGCGCAGAGGGAACGGCGCGGCTCGCCGAGCTCGTGGCCGAGCTGAAGCGGCGTCTCACGATCGTCGTCATCGAGCACGACATGCGCTTCCTGTTCGGCCTCGCCGACACCGTATCGGTCATCCACTGGGGCCAGGTCATCGCCGCCGGCACGCCGGAAGCGCTGCGCGAGAACCCGTGGGTGCGCCGTTCTAGCCTCGGAGCGACGTGATGCTGGCGGTCGACGGCATCGACACCTACTACGGCGACACGCAGGTGTTGTTCGGGGTCTCGCTCGAGGTCGGACGCGGCGAGGTGGTGGCGCTGCTCGGGCCCAACGGCGCCGGCAAGACGACGCTGCTGCGCTCGGTGCTCGGGCTGACGCCGGCGCGGCGCGGCAGCGTGCGCTTCGCCGACCGCGACGTGACGCGCATGCCGACGCATGAGATCGCCCGCCTCGGCCTCGGCTGGGTGCCCGACGACCGGCGCATCTTCCCGACCCTGACGGTGGCGCGGAACCTCTCGATCGCGCGCAAGAAGACGCCGTTTCGCGCCTGGACCGAGTCCGAGTGCTTCGGCATCTTCAGCGCGCTCGAATACCTGATGCACCGTGAATGCGAGAACCTCTCCGGCGGCGAGATGCAGATGGTGGCGATCTCGCGCGCCCTGCTCGGCGCACCTGGCCTGGTGCTGTTCGACGAGCCCAGCCAGGGCCTCGCGCCGAAGGTCGTGCAGGACGTGATGAAGACGATCGAGCGGCTGCGGACCGAAGGCATCGGCGTGCTCGTCGTCGAGCAGAACGTGCAGAGCGCGCTGGCCGTCGCCGATCGCGTCTACGTGCTCGATCGCGGTCGCGTCGTGCACCACGGCGCGGCAGGCGACCTGCGCGACGACGCGGCGCAGCGCACGGCGCTGCTCGGCGTGTGACCGCAGCGACACGGAACCCGCGATGACCGCACCGCTGCTCCACGTCGACGGCCTCGCCAAGCGCTACACGCGCGGCTGGCCGCGCCCCGAGACCACGTTCTCGCTCGAAGCCGACTTCACCGTCGAGGGCCCCTGCGTCGTCGGCGTCATGGGCCCGAACGGGTCGGGCAAGACGACGCTTTTCGAGCTCATCACCGGCAGCAATGCGCCGACCGCCGGCCGCGTGCTCGTCGCCGGGCAGGACATCCACGCCGTTCGCTACGGCGAGCGCGACCGCATCGCCATCCACTACCCCCAGTCGTACCAGGTGCGGTCGTTTCGCCGCACGCGTCCGGAGGCGACGATGCAGCGCGCGGCGAGCGCCGCGCCGCGCGTGCACCTCTTCGACGAGCCGCAGTTCAACACCCAGGACGGCTACATCGGCTTCATGCTCGACTTCTTCCGCAAGCTCCGCGCCGAGGGCAAGCTCGTCTTCCTCTGCCTGCACCCGAACGAGCCCTACCACCTCGACATCCTGCGCGAGAGCTGCGAGCGCTTCATCTTCGTCAAGGGCGGGCGGCTGTCGTTCGCGCCTTCGTTCGACGCGTTGCTGGAGGATGAAGCGGTGCGGGCGTACCTGGGTCGCCTCGCGCCCGTGGAGGCGGCCTAGAGCGGCAGCTCGGTCCAGTAGCGCCCGCCGTGGAACAGCAGCGGCGAGACGCCGTCGCGGTGCGCGCAGTGCAGCACCTCGCCGACGAGGATGAGGTGGTCGCCCTCCGTGTAGCGGCTGCGGTTGTGGCACTCGAACGTGGCCGCAGCGCCCTCGATGAGCGGCGCGCCGGTGGAGCCGGCGCGAAACGACACGCCGTCGAAACGGTCGACGTGCTGCGTCGAGAAGCGCTCGGCGAGCGCCCGCTGGTCGGCGGCAAGGACGTTGATCGCGTAGTGCGAGCCGCCCTCGAAAGCGGGCAGCGAGCCGGCCTGCCGCGACAGGCTCCACAGCACCAGCGGCGGGTCGATCGACACCGAGTTGAACGAGTTCGCCGTCAGGCCGATCGGCTGGCCGCGGCTGTCGATCGCGGTGACGATGGTCACGCCGGTGGCGAACGCGCCGAGCGCGGTGCGGAATTGCGGGACGGAGAAGCGGGCCATCCCCGATTCTTTCGCACCTCGGCCAGGTGCACCTCGCTTCCTAGAATGCCCGCATGGAACTGGATCGCAGGCGCGAGGCGCGAGATGCCGTCGCCGCGCGATCCGTGCGCGGCCGAATGGCAGCGTGGCACCGTCTCGCGGCCGTCACCGTGCTCGGCTTCGCGTCCGGTTTGCCGCTCGCGCTCACCGGCCAGGCGATGCAGGCCTGGCTCACCGCCGACGGGCTCGACATCGCGACCATCGGCTTCCTGAGCCTGGTCGGACTGCCGTACACGTTCAAGTTCCTCTGGGCGCCGCTGATGGACCGCTTCGAGCCGCCGTGGCTCGGCCGCCGCCGCGGCTGGCTGGTCGCGACGCAGCTCGCGCTCGCCGGCGCGCTCGTCTGTATGGCGGCGACGCCGCCGGCCGCTTCGCTCGGCGCGTTCGCTGTGATCGCCGGGCTCGTGGCGTGGCTGTCGGCGTCGCAGGACATCGTCGTCGACGCCTACCGCACCGACCTGCTCGCGGCCGACGAGCGTGGCCTCGGCTCGTCGCTTACGGTGCTCGGCTACCGGCTGGCGATGATCGTCTCGGGTGGCCTCGCCTTCATCTGGGCCGACGCGAAGCAGGGTGGCGGCTGGAGCTGGCCCGAGGTCTATCGGCTGATGGCGGGGTTCATGGTCGTGGCGGCGGTCGTCTCAGCGGTCGCGCTGCCGCGGCTCGTTCGCGCCGAGAAGCCGTCGTCGGTGGCGCGGCACGACCTGGTCGGCTTCCTCGCCGTGGTCGCGGCGGTCGCGATCGGCGTCGTGATCACGACTCAAGCGTTCTCGCCACTGGCCCGCGCCGCGATCGTGCCGCTGTTCGAGGGCAGCGGCATCACCGCCAACCTGCGCGCGCGCTGGGCCGACGTCGCTGCGCTCGTCGCCGGCCTTGCGCTGACGATCCCGCTCGTCGCCTTCGCCGCGCGGCGCGCCCGCTTCGAGACCTTCCTCGGCGGCCTCGGCAGCTACTTCGCGCAGCCCGGCGCGCTCGCCTTCCTCGCCTTCATCGTCCTCTACAAGCTGCCCGACGCGTTCGCCGGTGCGCTGCTCACGCCGTTCCTGTTGCAGGCAATGCACTACACGACGGCCGAGGTCGGCGTCGTCAACAAGGTGATCGGCCTGTGGCTGACGATCGGCGGCGCCCTCGTCGCCGGTGTGTTCATGCTGCGCCTGGGCCTGTGGCGGTCGCTGTTGATATTCGGCATCCTGCAGATGCTCGGCAACCTCGGCTTCTGGTGGCTCGCCATCAACGGCAAGGGCGCGCTGCCGGGGCTGGTCATCCCGCCGTTCGACTGGGGCTTCGTCAAGCTCGCCGAAGCGACGCCGGTCGACGGCGGCCTGCTGATGGCGATCGCCGCCGAGAACATCACCAGCGGCATGGGCACGGCAGCGTTCGTCGCCTTTCTCATGGCGCTGTGCAACCGTCGCTTCAGCGCGACGCAGTTCGCGCTGCTGTCGGCTTTCGCGTCGGTCGGACGGGTGTGGGTCGGCCCGGTCGCAGGCGTGCTCGCGCAGTCGATCGGCTGGCCGATGTTCTTCATCGTCTCGACGGTGGCCGCGCTGCCGGCATTGGCACTGCTGGTGTGGCTGCGGCCGGCGGTGGCTATGCTCGACGCCCGTGACGAAAAAGACGACTGACGCCGCTGCCCGCTGCACGCTGCCGCTGCGCGCCGCGCTGCTGTCGGCATGCGTCGGCGCGACGTTGTGCCTCGGTGCGCCAGCGTCGGCGCGCGAGGGCGTCGACGTCGGGCCACCATCCCGCTTCTCGGGCATCGTCAGCGCGCAGCAGGTCGAGCAGGCGGCGTCGCGGCAGTACCTGGGCCTGCTCTCCGAAGCCGGCCAGAAACACGCCCTGGCGCCGGCCGACAACCTGCAGCTGGTGCGGCTGCGGGCCATCGCCGAGCGACTCATCCCCCACACCTACGAGTGGAACCCGCGCGCCCGCGGATGGCGCTGGGAGGTCAACCTGATCGGCAGCAAGCAGATCAACGCCTTCTGCATGCCCGGTGGCAAGATCGCCTTCTTCCACGGCATCCTCAGCCGGCTGCAGCTCAGCGACGACGAAGTCGCGATGGTGATGGGCCACGAGATGAGCCACGCGCTGCGCGAGCACGCCCGCGAGCAGATGGGCAAGAACATGGCCACCCGCGGCGTCATCGAGATCGGCGCGGCGATCCTCGGCCTCGGCGACGCCAGCCGGCTCGCCGCCGGCATCGGTGGCCAGCTCCTGTCGCTGCGCTTCGGCCGAAGCGACGAAACCGAAGCCGACCTCGTCGGCCTTGAGCTCGCCGCGCGGGCCGGCTACGACCCGCGCGCCGCCGTGACGCTGTGGAAGAAGATGGCGGCCGCCGAGCGGCGAGGCGGTGTCGAGCTGCTCAGCACGCACCCGAGCGGCCCGACCCGCATCGCCGACCTCGAACGCAACATCCCGAAGGTGATGCCGCTGTACGAGCGGGCGGCGAAACCGCCGAGGCGGTTCGGGCCGCCGCCGGCCTGACGCCTACTTCGGCGCAAGCGC
>JBBSPY010000120.1:0-9688 GCA_038258415.1 Burkholderiales bacterium | reverse complement strand
CGTCGAGATCAAGAGCACCGCGGAACAGAAGATGTCGCGCTCGCTCGAGGCGTTCAAGGGCGACCTGCAGAAGATCCGGACCGGCCGCGCCCACCCCGGCATCCTCGACCAGGTGCACGTCGACTACTACGGCTCGAGCGTGCCGATCTCACAGGTCGCCAACGTCACGCTGCTCGACGCCCGCACCATCAGCGTCCAGCCGTGGGAGAAGGGGCTGGGGCCGAAGATCGAGAAGGCGATCCGCGAGAGCGACCTCGGCCTGAACCCGAGCTCGCAGGGCGACCTCCTGCGCGTGCCGATGCCGGCGCTGACCGAGGAGCGGCGGCGCGAGATGACCAAGGTTGCGCGCAGTGCTGCCGAAGACGCGAAGATCGCGGTGCGCAACCTCCGGCGCGATGCCAACGACCACGCGAAGCGGCTGACCAAGGACAAGGAGATCTCCGAAGACGACGAGCGCCGCTCGCTCGACGAGCTGCAGCGGCTCACCGACCGCGTCGTCGCCGAGATCGATCGCCTCACCTCGGCCAAGGAGGCCGAGATCATGGCTGTCTGACCACGCCGGTGATCGCTGCGAACGAACCCCGCGCCGTGGTGCCACGCCACGTGGCGATCGTCATGGACGGCAACGGAAGGTGGGCGAAGAAGCGCTTCATGCCGCGCTTCTTCGGCCACAAACAAGGTGTCGATGCGCTGGTGCGGACGGTGCACGCGTGCGCCGATCGCGGCGTCGAATACCTGACCGTGTTCGCTTTTTCATCGGAAAACTGGAAGCGACCGACCGAGGAGGTGTCGGGGCTCATGGGGCTCGTTCTCGTGGCCGTATCGAAATACCTCGCCAAGCTCGCAGACGACGGCGTCCGTGTTCGCATCGTCGGCGATCGGGCGCAGGTGTCGGACAAGCTGCGCGAGGCCTGGCAGCAAGCCGAGGACTCGACACGCCACAACACGCGCATCCAGCTGTCGGTCGCGTTCAACTACGGCGGCCGATGGGACATCGTGCAGGCCTGCCGCGAGGCGATGATGGCCGGCGTGGCGGCCGAGGCGCTCGACGAGGAAACCCTTTCGAGCTACATGGCGCTCAGCTACGCTCCCGACCCGGACCTGTTCATCCGCACCGGTGGAGAAGTGCGCATCAGCAATTTCCTGCTCTGGCAGGCTGCCTACTCGGAGCTCGTCTTCACCGAGTGCCTGTGGCCGGAGTTCGGCAGCGCAGAACTCGACGCCGCGTTCGCGCAGTACGCGCGACGCGAGCGGCGCTTCGGCACCGTCCCGCCTCGCACGGCGCTCGTGTCGAGCGAGGGCTGACCGCCGATGCTCGCTCGGCGCATCGCCACCGCCACCGTCCTGCTGGCGTTTCTCGTGCCGGCCTTGCTGGTGCACCAGGCATGGCCGTTCGCGGCGCTGACGCTCGTCGCGATGGCGGCTGGCGGCTGGGAGTGGGCGCGCCTCAACGGGGCGGGCGCCGGCGCCGTGCCGTTCGGCGTGCTGCTCGGCGTGGCGTGCGGCGCCGCACTCTGGGCCGGCTGGGGCGAGCAGGCGCCTCGCGAGGCATGGATCGTCGCGATGCTCGCCTGGGTTCTCGGCGGTGCATGGGTGCTGCGCCTGGGCGTCGCGGGTTGGCCGAAGGTGCCGCGCGCCTTGCGGCTGGCGATCGGCTTCGTCGCGTTGTGGATGACGTGGCTGGCCCTCGCCAATGCCAGGGCGATCGGTGTCAATTTCATCCTCTCGATCTTTTTCATCGTCTGGACCGCCGACATCTGCGCCTATTTCGGCGGCCGGGCATTCGGACGCCGCAAGCTTGCCCCGGGCATCAGTCCCGGCAAGAGCTGGGAGGGCGTGTGGTGCGGCGTGGCCGGGGCGGTGATCGTCGCGGTGGTCTGGATGGTCGCCATCGACGGCTCCGGTCTGGTCACCGAGCCCGGTTTCTCGGGCCGCGTCGCCGCTCGTCTCGGCTGGCCCTGGGTGGCGCCCTTCGTCGTCTTCATCGTCGCGATGAGCGTCGTCGGTGATCTGTTCGAGTCGCTCGTCAAGCGCGCTGCCGGAGTCAAGGATTCGAGCCGGCTGCTTCCTGGCCACGGCGGCGTGCTCGACCGCATCGACGCCTTGCTGCCCGCGATTCCGATCGCCCTGGCCCTGGCCGCTCTGTGACCCACTCGACGCGGCGGCGCATCGCCATCCTCGGCGCCACCGGCTCGGTCGGCAGCGCCACGCTCGACGTCGTGGCGCGCCATCCGGACCGCTTCGAGGTGTTCGCGGTCAGCGCGCATCGCCGGGTCGACGACCTTTTCGCGATCTGCGAGCGGTTCGCGCCCCGCTACGCCGTGATCGACGACGCGGCTTCGGCATCGGCATTCGCACGCCGCGTCGCCGACGCGAAGCTGCGCACCGAGGTGCTTGCGGGCGAGGCCGCCTTGGCCGAGATCGCCGCCCATCCCGAGGTCGACGCCGTGATGGCCGCCATCGTCGGTGCGGCCGGGCTCGCGTCGTGCCTCGCCGCGGCATCGTCCGGCAAGCGCCTGCTGCTCGCGAACAAGGAGGCGCTCGTCGTCGGCGGCCGCCTGTTCATCGATGCCGTGCAGGCCGGTGGCGCGACGCTGTTGCCGATCGACAGCGAGCATTCGGCGATCTTCCAGTGCCTGCCCGAGGACCGATCGAAGTGGAACGATCGCATTGACCACATCGTCCTCACCGGCTCGGGCGGGCCGTTTCGCGGCCGCAGGCCCGCCGAGCTCGCGCACGTCACGCCCGACGAGGCGTGCGCCCATCCCAACTGGGTGATGGGCCGCAAGATCTCGGTCGACTCGGCGACCATGATGAACAAGGCGCTCGAGGTGATCGAGGCGCATCACCTGTTCGACCTCGACCCGGAGCGGATCAAGGTCGTGATCCATCCGCAGAGCGTCATCCATTCGATGGTCGTCTGCCGCGACCGGTCGGTGCTCGCGCAACTCGGCACGCCGGACATGCGGGTGCCGATCGCGATCGGCCTCGCCTGGCCCGAGCGGATCGACTCGGGCACCGAGCCGCTCGACTGGGCGACCCTGGCTTCGCTGACGTTCGAGGAGGCCGACTCCGACACCTACCCCGCGTTGCCGCTCGCCTACGCGGCGATGCGGGCGCCCGAGGGCACGGCCGCGGTGCTCAACGCAGCCAATGAAGTGGCCGTCGCCGCTTTCCTCGGCGGAACCATCGGCTTCGATCGCATTCTGAGCATCAACGCGCGGACGGTCGAGGCGCTCGTGCCGGGCCCCCGGTCCGCGACGACGTTGCCCGACCTGCTCGCGCTCGATGCCGAGGCCCGTTCGCTGGCCCGTCGCTTCCTCCACTCCTGACCGCCGAAACCGGGATTGCATTCGATGTCGCTGATCACCACGGTCCTCGCGTTCGTTCTCACCCTCGGGGTGCTGATCGTCGTGCACGAGTTCGGCCACTACCGCGTCGCGGTGGCGTGCGGCGTTCGCGTGCTGCGTTTCTCGATCGGCTTCGGGCGCGTGCTCTGGCGCCGGCAGCCCAGGCCCGGCGGCACCGAGTTCGTCGTCTGCGCGCTGCCGCTGGGCGGCTACGTCAAGATGCTCGACGAGCGCGAGGAGCCGGTGCCGGCCGCGCAGTTGCACGAGGCGTTCAACCGCAAGCCGCTGTGGCAGCGGTCCGCCATCGTCGTCGCCGGGCCGGTCGCCAACCTGCTGCTGGCGATCGTCCTCTACACGGTCGCCAACTGGATCGGCGTCGACGAGCCGAAGGCGGTGCTCGCGTCGCCGGTCGCGCAAAGCGTCGCCGAGCGGGCGGGCCTGAGGGCCGGTGACTGGGTGCGATCGATCTCGACCGACGGCACGTCGACCGACGTGATCCGATCGCTTCCGGATCTGCGCTGGCGCGTCACGCAGGCCGTGTTGCGCGGCGAGAACCTCGACCTGCTAGTCACCCGCGCCGACGGCCGCGGTGAGCGCTCCGTCACGCTCGAGCTGGCGCCGCTGGCGTCGAGCGACGTCGACCTGAAGCTGATGCAGCGCATCGGCATCGGCGACGCCTGGAGCGAGCCCGTGCTCGGCAAGATCGTCGCCGGCGGGGCCGGCGAAGCGGCGGGCCTGCGCTCCGGCGATCGGGTGGTCTCGGTCGACGACACGCGAATCGCCGACGCGACGCAGTTGCGCACGCTGATACGCGCCGACGGCGCTGCGGGCCAGGCGCGGCCGATGCAGTGGCGGGTCGAGCGCGAGGGCAAGGCGATCGACGTCGTCGTCACGCCGGCGATCGCGTTCGACCGCGAGGTCAGGGTGGGTCGCATCGGCGCCGTCGTGGGCCAGCCGCCGGAGTTCGTGAAGGTGCGCTACGGTCCGATCGAAGGCATCGGCGCGGCGGCGACGAAGACCTGGGAGATGTCGGCGCTGACCGTGAAGATGCTCGGCAAGATGCTGATCGGCGAGGCCTCTCTGAAGAACCTCAGCGGTCCGGTGACGATCGCAGACTACGCGGGCCAGTCGGTGCGACTCGGCCTGGCCTACTACCTCGGCTTTCTCGCCGTCGTGAGCGTGAGCCTCGGGGTGCTGAACCTGCTTCCGCTGCCGGTGCTCGACGGCGGGCACCTCATGTATTATCTTTTCGAGGCCGTGACAGGGCGTCCGGTCTCCGAGTTGTGGCTCGACAGGCTGCAGCGTGGTGGCGTTGCCGTCATGCTCATGATGATGTCCCTGGCGCTGTACAACGACATGGCCCGCTTGCTGGGTCTTCCCTGACCCTCCGCATGCAAGCAATCGCTCGATCTCCGGCGCGCAGCCGGCTCCGTTCCCGCCTTCGATTCGCACCCATCGCGTTCGCCGTGGCGGTCGCGCTTCGGGTCGGCCCGGCGCAGGCCGTCGAGCCGTTCGCGCTGAAGGACATCCGCGTCGAGGGCCTGCAGCGGGCGGATGCCGGAACGGTTTTCGCCGCGCTGCCATTTCGCATCGGCGACACCTACACCGACGAGAAGGGCGCCGCGGCGCTGCGCGCGCTGTTCGCGACGGGCCTCTTCAAGGACGTGCGCATCGACATCGACAGCGGCGTCGCCGTCGTCATCGTCGAGGAGCGCCCGGTCATCGCGAGCATCGACTTCGTCGGCATGAAGGAGTTCGAGAAAGACGCGCTCGTCAAGTCGCTGCGCGACTTCGGCATCGGCGAGGGCCTGCCGTTCGACAAGTCGCTCGCCGACCGCGCCGAGCAGGAGCTCAAGCGCCAGTACCTCACGCGCAGCCTCTACGCCGCCGACGTCGTCACGACGGTGACGCCGCAGGAGCGCAACCGCGTCAACGTCACCTTCACCGTCACCGAAGGGGCGCCGGCGAAGATCCGCGAGATCCGCATCACCGGCAACAAGGTCTTCTCCGAAGGCACGCTGAAGGGCCTGCTCGAGCTCAACGACGGTGCCTGGCTCAACTTCTACCTGAAGGGTGACCGCTACTCCCGCGCCAAGCTCAACGCCGACCTCGAGACGCTGCGCGCCTACTACCAGAACCGCGGCTACCTCGAGTTCGAGATCGAGTCGACGCAGGTCGCGATCTCGCCCGACAAGGAAGACATCACCATCACGGTGAACGTTCGCGAAGGGCAGCTCTACACCGTGACAGCCGTGAAGCTCGAGGGCGACTACCTCGGCAAGGAAGACGAGTTCAAGTCGATGGTGAGGATCCGCCCGGGCCAGTCGTACCGCGCCGAGACCGTCGCCGAGACGACGCGTGCCTTCATCGATCGCTTCGGCACCTTTGGCTACGCCTTCGCCAGAGTCGACTCGCGGCCGGAGATCGACCGCGCCAAGGGGCAGGTCGTCGTCACGCTGGTGTCGGAGCCGCAGCGCCGCGTCTACGTGCGCCGGATCAGCGTCGCTGGCAACACCCGAACACGCGACGAGGTGATCCGACGTGAGTTCCGCCAGTTCGAGTCGTCGTGGTACGACGGCCGCAAGATCAAGCTGTCGCGTGACCGGATCGACCGGCTCGGCTACTTCAACGAGGTCACGGTCGACAGCGCCGAGGTGCCTGGAACGCCCGACCAGGTCGACCTGACGGTCACGGTCAAGGAAAAGGCGACCGGTTCGCTTTCGGTCGGCGCCGGCTTCTCGTCGGCCGACAAGCTGTCGCTGACCGCGTCGATCAAGCAGGAGAACATCTTCGGCTCGGGCAACTACCTCGGCGTCGAGGTCAACACGAGCAAGTACAACCGCACGCTGGTGGTCAGCACCGTCGACCCGTACTTCACGATCGATGGCATCTCGCGCGGGATCGACCTCTATTACCGCACCAGCAAACCGATCAACATTGCCGCCGACACTCAGTATGAGTTCGTCACGCAAGGGGGCTCGGTGCGTTTCGGCGTGCCGTTCTCGGAGTACGACACCGTCTTCTTCGGGATCGGCGCCGAGCGGACGCAGATCAAGGGCGACAACCAGCTGCCCAACAGCTACTTCCTCTACCGCGAGGAGTTCGGAAAGTCGAGCGTCTCGGTGCCGCTCACGATCGGCTGGGCGCGCGACAGCCGCGACAGCGCACTCGTTCCGACCGCTGGCCGCTACCTGCGCGTCAACCTCGACTACGCGCCCTTCGGCGACGCCAAGTTCGCTCGTGTGAATCTGCAGGGCCAGCAATACATCCCGATTTCCCGCGGGTTCAGCTACGGCATCAACGCCGAGATCGGCTATGGCAAGGGGCTCAGTGGCCGTCCGTATCCGATCTTCAAGAATTTCTACGGTGGCGGACTCGGCACCGTGCGCGGTTTCGACCAGGGCTCGCTCGGTCCGGTCGACGTCACCGGCGCGTTCATCGGCGGCAACCGGCGACTCAACATCAACAACGAGCTGTACGTGCCGGTCCCCGGGGCCAATGCGGACCGCACGCTGCGCATCTTCCTTTATGCCGATGCCGGCAACGTCTGGGGCGAGAACCAGACGGTCGACTTCGACAGCCTGCGAGCGTCGGTGGGCCTGGGCGTGTCATGGGTCTCGCCGGTGGGCCCGCTCAAGCTCAGCTACGGCACGCCGATCAAGAAGAAGCCGGAAGATAGAATCCAGCGCCTCCAGTTCCAGATCGGAACCGCGTTCTGATCCCTCTCACGATGAAGAAGAGCCTTTCCTTCAGGGCGGTCGCGACTGCCGCGGTTCTCGCGGCGGCCGCCTGCGGCGCCTCGGCGCAGGAGTTGCTCAAGATCGGCTATGTCAACAGCGACCGGGTGCTGCGCGATGCCATCCCGGCGAAGGCCGCCCAGGCCAAGCTCGAGACCGAGTTCTCCAAGCGCGAGAAGGAGCTCAACGACCTCGGCGCGCGACTGAAGGCCGCGAGCGACAAGCTCGACAAGGAGTCGCCTGCGCTCGGCGAGAGCGAGCGTGGCCGCCGCCAGCGCGAACTCGTCGACCAGGACCGCGACATGCAGCGCAGGCGTCGCGAGTTCCAGGAAGACCTGTCGCAGCGCAAGAACGAGGAGCTCGCCTCGGTGGTCGAGCGCACGAACCGCGTGATCAAGCAGATCTTCGAGACCGAGAAGTACGACCTCATCATTCAGGAGGCGGTCTTCTGGAGCCCGAAAGTCGACATCACCGACAAGGTGATCAAGGCGCTGAACGCCCAGGGCGCCGCGAGCGGCAAGTAACGCCGCGGTGGCAGGCGCGCTGCTCCGCGAGATCGCCGACGCCGTCGGCGGTGAGCTCATCGGCGACGGTGGATTGCGCATCGAGCGGATCGCAACGCTCGAGGATGCGGGCGCCGACGCCATCGCCTTTCTCTCCAATCCGATCTACGCCAGGCAGCTCGGCACCACGCGCGCCGGTGCGTTGATCGTCGGCGCCGCGTTTCGCGACCAGGCGGCAGCCCGCGGCGCGGTGGTCGTCGCTGCCGACCCGTACCTCGCCTTCGCCCGGCTCACGCAGTGGTGGGCAGATCGGCACGGCCGTCGCGTCGATGCCGGCATCCATGCCTCGGCGATCGTCGACGGTGACGCGGACATCGGCGAGGGCGTGTCGATCGGCGCATTGGCCTTCGTCGCACGCGGATGCCGCATCGGCGCGAACACGCGCATCGGACCTCGTGTGACGCTGCTGCACGACGTTCGCCTGGGCGAGCGCTGCATCGTGCATCCGGGCGCGGTGATCGGCGCCGACGGCTTCGGCTTCGCTCCCGACCGCGAGAGCGGCAACCGCTGGGTCAAGATCGAGCAGCTCGGCGGGGTCGTGATCGGCGACGACGTCGAGATCGGTGCGAACACCTGCATCGACCGCGGCGCGCTCGGCGACACCACGATCGCCGACGGCGTGAAGATCGACAACCTGGTGCAGATCGGCCACAACGTCAGGGTCGGCGCACACACGGCGATTGCCGGCTGCGTCGGCATCGCCGGCAGCACCACGGTCGGCGCGCACTGCATGATCGGCGGCGGCGTCGGCATCACCGGGCACGTGACGATCGCCGACAGCGTGGTGCTGTCCGGAGCGACCCAGGTGACGCGTTCGATCGCCAAGGCCGGCCGCTACGGCGGTCCGTTCCCCTTCGACGACAATGCCGCCTGGGAGAAGAACGCGGCCACGTTGCGCAACCTGCACGCCCTGCGCGAGAGGGTGCGTGCCCTCGAGAAGCAGATCGCACCATGACGACCGCACCCGTGCTCGACATCCACCAGATCCTCAAGGGTCTGCCGCACCGCTACCCGATGCTGCTCGTGGATCGCGTGCTCGAGATCGAGCGCGGCAAGCGCATCAAGGCGGTCAAGAACGTGACCTTCAACGAGCCCTTTTTCCAGGGCCACTTTCCGCACCGCCCGGTCATGCCCGGCGTGATGACGCTCGAGGCGCTGGCCCAGGCGGCGGCATTGCTCGCCTTCGACTCGGTCGGTCGGGCGCCGGACGAGAACACCATCTACTACTTTGCCGGGATCGACGGCGCGCGGTTCAAGCGGCCGGTCGAGCCCGGCGATCAGCTCATCATGGACGTTGTCCTCGAGCGTTCGAAGTCCGGCGTGTTCCGCTTCGCGGCCAAGGCGAGCGTCGACGGGGAACTTGCCGCCGAAGCGCAACTCATCTGTTCGGTGAGGTCCATCGCGTAGGCTGACCTCCGTGGCGACGATCCATCCCACGGCCATCGTCGAGCCAGGAGCCGAGCTGGCCGACGGCGTCGGCGTCGACGCGTACAGCATCGTGCGCGGAAAGGTTCGCATCGGCGCCGGCACGACGATCGGCCCGCACTGCGTGATCGAGGGCCGCACGACGATCGGTCGCGACAACCGCATTTCCGGCTTCAACGCCATCGGCGGACCGCCACAGGACAAGAAGTACGCCGGCGAGGACACCGCGCTCGTCATCGGCGATCGCAACACGATTCGCGAGTTCTGCACCGTGCACACCGGAACGATGCAGGACAACGCCAGTGGCGGCACGACGCGCATCGGTGACGACAACTGGATCATGAACAGCGTGCACATTGCCCACGACTGCCGCGTCGGCAACCAGACGATCATCGCCGGCTACGCGGGGCTGGCGGGTCACGTCGACGTCGGCGACTGGGCGATCGTCGGCGCACAGAGCGGGCTGCACCAGTTCGTGAAGATGGGCGCGCATGCCATGTGCGGCTTCCAGAGCCACGTGTCGCAGGACGTCCCGCCGTTCGTCATGGTCGACGGCAATCCGCTGTCGGTGCGCGGTGTCAACGCCGAAGGGCTGCGGCGGCGTGGTTTCTCG
>JBBSPY010000119.1:0-9731 GCA_038258415.1 Burkholderiales bacterium | reverse complement strand
TCCCGGTAGCCGGGCAACGGAACGCGCCGAAACTGCGACGGCTCGATCAACTCGACCCGGTGACCGCGCCCGCGCAGCGTGTCGAGCAGGTCGGCGAGCGTCGTGACGACGCCGTTGACTTGCGGGTGCCAGGCATCGCTGACGATGGCGATCTTCATGTGGCGACCTCCACCGTCGGCTCCTGCGATGCGACGTCCTGAGGCGTCGGCTTCGGCGCGGAAGCCGGCGCGGGCCACGGCCAGCGGACGATCTCCAGCCGGCCATCACGGTGCTCGACAAGCGCCGTCAGGCTCTCCACCCAGTCGCCGCAGTTGGCGTAGACGATGCCGTCGATGTCGCGGAGCTCGGCGTGGTGGATGTGGCCGCAGACGACGCCATGCGTGCCTCGCCGCTTCGCTTCGCGTGCGAGCACCGCCTCGAACTCGCCGATGTAGCTCACGGCACGCTTGACCTTCAGCTTGATGTACTGCGACAGCGACCAGTACGGCAGACCGAGCCGGCGGCGCACGGCGTTGAAGGCCCGGTTCAGCGTCAGGATGCGCTCGTAGAACCAGTCGCCGGTGAAGGCGAGCCAGCGCGCGCAGCGGATCACGGCGTCGTAGCGGTCTCCGTGGGTGATCCAGAGGCGCCGGCCGTCGGCGGTTTCGTGGATGCAGTCGTCGACAACGGCAATGCCGCCGAACTCGTGACCGACGTAACGCCGGGCGAACTCGTCGTGGTTGCCCGGCACGTAGACCACACGGGTGCCCTTGCGCACCTTGCGCAGCAGCTTCTGCACGACGTCGTTGTGCGGCTGCGGCCAGTGCCACTGGCGCCGGAGCTGCCAGCCGTCGACGATGTCACCGACGAGGTAGAGGTGATCGGTCTCGACCGTGCGCAGGAAGTCGATCAGCGCTCCAGCCTGGCAGCCGGCACTGCCGAGGTGCACGTCGGAGATCCACGTGGCTCGCACGCGCATCGGTCCGTCGGCAAGCGCCTCCCAGGAGGCGAACGCGGCCGCTTCGTGGCGGGTGGCCGTCATGCCCGTTCGGACCGTGGGTCCGAATCGGCGCCTGCGCCGAGGAACCGTCGTCGGTGTCGTTGCGGCAGCCCGTCGAGCGGCATCAGCATGGGCAGGTCGGCGCAGGCGAAGGCGATGTCCCATGCCGGTGGGCCCAGCAGCTCGGCACCGCAGCGCGCGTAGCCCTTGATGAGCGCCGGCATCTCGATCGGCGTGTCCGGCCATGCGACCGGCCCCGCGCCGCCCGCCATCGGCAGGGGCCGGAACGGCCGGACGCGCCGCTCCACAGGTGCGAGTCGCGACGACGCCAGCCGGTGCCAGACGCTGGCTGCCTGCCGGCCGCCATCGTGGAGCTGGATGCTCGCCGCGCCGAAGACGATGTCGAGCCGACGCTCGCGCATGAACTCGCCGATCGCGCCCCACAGCATGAGGATCGCGCCACCGGTCCGCCAGGCCGGATCGATGCACGACCGCCCGAGCTCGAGCATGCGCGGCCGCAGCCCCGCCAGGTTCGACAGGTCGAACTCGGTCTCGCTGTAGCAGCCTCCGGCCCTGCGCGCGGAGTCGGGTGTCATCACCCGGTAGGTGCCGATCACGTCGGCTCCGCCGTTCGGGCCGATGGCACGGACGACGACGTGGTCGCACCACGCGTCGAACCGGTCGACATCGTGGCCGGGCGGGGTGCCGGCGGGCACGTCGAGGTGCGCGCCCATCTCGATCGCGAAGATGCGGTGACGCAGGCGCTGTGCCGCTCGCACGTCGTCCTCGCTGTCGGCCCATGCCACCTCGAGGGGGCGTGGTGTCATGCCGCTGTCGCGCAGCGGTGGCGGCGCGGGATCGCGTCGGCGCAGTCGGTCCGGGGTCTCGAACGTCGGCATCACGGCAACTCCTCGAAGTCGCGGCGATGCTCGCGGCGGCGCGTGACGCGCCGATGAAGCCGTTGCTACCGGGACAAGTCAGCGGCGGCGTCGTCTTTGCGGCGGTAGACGTCGATCACGTCGTCGTCCTTGCGCAGACGCCGCTCGCGTCCGACCGGTAGCCAGACGTCGGCGGCGTGAAGCGGACCGTTCGCGAGCACCAGCCAGCGGCACGGGGTGGCGGCGAGCGGCGTGGCGGCGTCGACGCGCCAGCCCCCGATCGACTCGAGCGCGACGATGGCGGCGCGTGACAGGTCGGGTGCGGCGACGCAACCATCGTGCGGGAGGTGCGCGGCGAGCCGCTGCATCTGCGAGCGATAGCTGCGCGCGTTGTCGAGCGGCGGCAGCAGCAGCGTCATCACGAGCAGCCAGATGAGGCTGACTCCGCCGGCCGGCAGGACAAGGCTCTTCCACAGCGGGTGGCGATGTCGGCCGGTGCGCCAGCGAACGAGCGCGAGCCACGCCAGCGTCGCTGCGATCGCCGCCACCAGGGCGATCGCCGAGAAGCTGCCGACGTAGCCGGGCGACAGCTTGGCGACGTTGGCGGCGAGCTTGGCCGGCGCTCCGGTCTGGATGGCGACGTAGAAGAGCCACACGGCGGCGGCGGCGATCGAGAAGAAGAAGACCGAGAACCAGTCGATCGCCGACGAGACGCCTCGCTCGAGTGTCGGCAACGCGAAGGCGGCCAGCACGGCCAGCGACGGCAGCACCAGCATCAGCGCGCGGTCCGACCCGGCCATCGCGATCCAGACGCCGAGCAGGGTGCCGACGCAGGCGAGCGGCATCGCCAGGTGAGGGGCGAGCAGCCGGCGGCGCCAGCGCCAGATCGTCCACAGTGCGAGGAACCACGCCGGCCAGGCGAACCAGACGATGGACTTCAGCGCCCTCCAGATCAGGCCCGCGTCGTGAAAGTCGCCGATTCGGTTGGCCCACGCGCGCAGCAGCGTGGCCACGACGGCGGCGAGCACGGCGCCGACCGCGGTCGCGGTCACGAGTCGATGCCAGCCCGGCTGGCGTGCCGCGAACGCGATCGCCGCGGCGACCGCCGCCAGCCACATCGCCACCGATGGCGCGCCGCTCGCGGCGAGCATCGGCAGGGCGACCGCGACGACGACCGCGCCGACCCACGGCCGATGCGGGCTCGCCGCGGCGCCGTAGAGATACAGCGCCACCGCGAACAGCTGGGCCAGCTCGGGCGTGGTCTCGTGGCCGAGTTGAAGGAGCCCCAGCGAAGCGATGAGCGCGAGCAGGGCGCCGTCGGCGACGGCGCGAGCATAGTCGACGGTTGACGCCTCGCCGCCGAACGCGAAGGGAAGCGGCTGCGCCGACTCGGATCGCGCGAGATGGTAGGTCGCGTACCACGTCAGCGCGAGCACGCCGGCCAGCAGCATCGTGAACGGAACGCGCGCCGCGACGATCGGGTCAAGCCATCCCTGCGACAGTCGGACGAACGCG
This sequence comes from Burkholderiales bacterium, assembly GCA_038258415.1. Lineage (GTDB taxonomy): Bacteria > Pseudomonadota > Gammaproteobacteria > Burkholderiales > Burkholderiaceae_C > Schlegelella_A. Next base: position 6,359 of record JBBSPY010000119.1, on the reverse strand, counting down.
GCGCCGATCCAGTACGGCATCAAGGCGCCGTCGGCCGGCAGCCCGCCGACCGTCGGGGCCAGCCACGGTACCCGGCCCGATGCGATGTTGACGATGTAGCCGAACGCCGTGATGTCGGCGCTCTTCCACGGATCCCGGCCGACGATGCCCGGGATCAGGTAGGCAGCGCAGAGCAGCAGGAGCGGCAGCCGCGGCAGCGGCCGGGCCGCGCGCTCGCTGACCAGTGCCGGGTTCGGCGACGACGCCATGCAGCGGGGTGGGGCGTCAGCGAGGCGCCGGTCCGGCGACAAAAAAGGCAGCCTGAGCTGCCTTCGGTCGGGTCGAGCCTCGGGTCACTTCTTGGCGCTGAGGTGCGCGAACTTGTTGCGGAACTTCTCGACGCGGCCGCCGAGCGAGTCGACGCTCTTCTGCGTGCCCGTGTAGAACGGGTGCGACTCGCTGGTCGTCTCGAGCTTGTAGAGCGGGAGCTCGCGGCCGTCGTCCATCTTGGTCGTTTCGCGCGTCTGTGCGGTCGAGCGCGTCACGAACTTGAAGCCGTTGCTCAGGTCGACGAAGCAGACGTCGCGGTATTCGGGGTGGATGTCTCGTTTCATGTCGGATCCCGTGATCGTGCCGGCAGCCACGCCGCGGCCGACATGGCCGGCGCACTTGCCGAAAAGCCTTCGATTGTAGCGAGTGGTCTCAGCCGCCGCGCCGCATCATGTCGAAGAAATCGTTGTTGTTCTTCGTCGCCTTCATCTTCTCGAGGATGAACTCCATCGCCTCGATCTCGTCCATCGAGTAGAGAAGCTTTCTCAGGATCCAGCTCTTCTGCAGGATCTCGGGCTTGAGCAGCAACTCCTCGCGTCGCGTGCCGCTCTTGTTGATGAGCAGCGACGGGTAAACGCGCTTCTCAGACATCCGCCGGTCGAGGTGGATCTCGCAGTTGCCGGTGCCCTTGAATTCCTCGTAGATCACCTCGTCCATGCGGCTGCCGGTCTCGACCAGCGCCGTGCCGATGATGGTGAGCGAGCCGCCTTCCTCGATGTTGCGCGCGGCGCCGAAGAAGCGCTTGGGCCGCTGCAGGGCGTTGGCGTCGACGCCGCCCGTGAGCACCTTGCCCGACGATGGCAAAACGTTGTTGTAGGCCCGTGCGAGTCGCGTGATCGAGTCGAGGAGGATGACGACGTCGCGCTTGAGTTCGACCAGCCGCTTGGCGCGCTCGATCACCATCTCGGCGACCTGCACGTGGCGCGCCGCCGGCTCGTCGAACGTGGAGCTGATGACCTCGCCGCGCACCGTGCGCTGCATCTCGGTCACTTCCTCCGGTCGCTCGTCGACGAGCAGGACGATGAGGTAGACCTCCGGGTAGTTGGCGATCAGCGCATGCGCCAGGTTCTGCATCATCACCGTCTTGCCGCTCTTGGGCGCCGAGACGAGCAGCGCCCGCTGGCCCTTTCCGATCGGCGCGACGAGATCGATGATGCGGCTGGTGATGTTCTCGTCGCTCTTGATGTCGCGCTCGAGCTTGAACTGTTCCGTCGGGAAGAGCGGCGTCAGGTTCTCGAACATGATCTTGTGCTTGCTCTCCTCCGGCGTCAGGTCGTTGATCTTGTCGACCTTGACCAGCGCGAAGTAGCGCTCGCCGTCCTTCGGCACCCGGACCTCGCCCTCGACCATGTCGCCGGTGTGCAGGTTGAAGCGGCGGACCTGGCTCGGCGACAGGTAGATGTCGTCGGTCGAAGCCATGTAGCTCGCGTCAGGCGAGCGCAGGAAGCCGAAGCCGTCGGGGAGCACTTCGAGCACGCCGTCGCCGAAGACCTGCTCGCCGTTCTTGGCGCGCTTCTTCATGATGGCGAACATCAGCTCCTGCGTGCGCATGCGGGCGACGTTCTCGATCTCGAGTTCCTCGCCCATCGTGATGAGCGCGGAGACGTGCAGAGCCTTGAGTTCTGAGAGGTGCATGGGAAGAGTGGCGAGGGTGGTCGCAGGGAAGAAGGGGGCCGGGAAGGGCGCGTGGCGCGCGGCGCGGGTGTCGGGCGCGGCCAGTTCGTGAGGGCGCTGCGCCGCCGATGGGCGCGTGGCTTCGCGAGATCGACTCGCGGTGTGGCTTGGGTTGAGGGTGCGCCGGTTCGGTCAGGACGGGGGTCTGCCCCGTGCGCCGGACCACTCGTGCGTGGTCACCGGATAGAGCTGATCGGAACCGCCGCGACGATGCGCGCAGGCGATTCCGGGATTGAGCGAGATTATAGGTTGGAGTCGATGAACGCAGTCAACTGCGCCTTCGACAGCGCGCCGACCTTGGTCGCGGCGAGTTCGCCGTCCTTGAAAAGCATGAGCGTGGGGATGCCCCGGATGCCGAACTTGGCCGGAATGTCGCGGTTCTCGTCGACGTTCATCTTGGCGACGCGGAGCTTGCCGTCGTAACCCTTGGCGACTTCGTCCAGGATCGGCGCGATCATCTTGCAGGGGCCGCACCACTCGGCCCAGTAGTCGACGAGGACCGGCGTCGACGCCTTGAGCACGTCGGCCTCGAAGGCCGCGTCGGAGGTGTGCACGATCAATTCGCTGCTCATCCGGGCATTCTGTCACACGGTCGTCGGACGCGCCGGCTGGCCCTCCGGCGTCCGCACGACGCATCTTCGAGGAATACGACGCGAAGCCGGCGCTGCTCGTGCGATCGGCGACGAATGCGGCGCGTTCCAATCGACCTCGACCTCCGTCCGGTCGCTGCACCGCCATGACGTCCCTCCTCGCGCCAGCCGCATCCGTGCCCGCATCGCCGACGCGCCACTTCGGCCGCTTCGAACTGCTTCGCCTGCTCGGCAAGAGCGACCGCACCATGGTCTGGCTGGCGGTCGACATGCGGTCCCGCGTCGAAGCGATGCTGACGATGCCGCGGATCGCGCCTGCGGGCGCCTCGGCCGTCGCTGCCTGGCTGGGCCATGCCCGCCGGGCGTCGCGGATCGACCATCCCGACATCGCCCGGGTCGCCGCGTGCGACGTCCACGATCACTGGCCCTTCGTGGCCGTCGACCGCCGCCTTGGCGTCACCCTCGACGAGTGGCTTTCAGCGCACGGCCGCCCCGGCTGCGACGAGGCCGCCGGCTGGATCGTCTCCGTGCTGCGCGGCCTCGCCTATGCGCACGAGGCCGGCGTCAGCCACCACGACCTGCAGTCGGACGCGATCCTGATCAACGAGCGCGGACAGGCGCTCGTCGCAGCCTTCGGCGTCGGCCGCGACCTCGGAGAGGCTGCAGAGCCGCGCAGCCACGAGCGTGGCCTGGTCGTCGACCCGCTGGCGCTGCGCGACCAGCGCGTCGCTGCCGAGCACGACGTCGTCGCCGCCGGTCTGCTCCTGCACCGAATGCTCGCGGGCGAGCCCGCCCTCGGCACGTCCGACACCGGCCGGGCGATGGCCCGCATGTCGCCGCGCGGTCGCGAGCTGGTTCGCCTGCCGTGGACGACGCCGCAGCCGATTCCGGAAGCGTTGCGTGCGATCGTCAATCGGAGCACGTCGGCCCAGGAACGGCTGCGCTACCGGAGCGCCCGCACCTTCCTGGGCGCGCTCACCGGCTGGCGCGACGCGGCCGCCGCCGACAGCGGCGGACCGGTGGCGTTGCTCCTCGATCGCCTGCGGACCGTCGGTCACCTGCCGGCGCTGCCGGGTCTGGCCCAACGTGTCCAGCGGGTAACCTCGCTCGAGACGCAGCGCACCGCGGACATCGCGCACCACCTGCTCCCCGACCTTGCCCTTTCCCTCGAGCTGCTGCGCACCCTCAACAGCGCCCATGTGCAGGGGACGCAGATTCCCGGCAACGGCGCCGTGCTGACCCTGCGGCGTGTGGTCGCGCTGATCGGTGTCAACGGCGTTCGCGAGGCCGCGAACACGCTGCGCAGCTGGCCTGGGCCGCTCGACGACGTCGGCGGCAAGGCGTTGCTGCGGAGCATGGAGCGGGTGCGCCTCGCCGGCCACCTGGCTCAGGCGCTGCGCCCGGCAGGCTACGACGCTGAGGTCGTCTACCTCGTCGCCGCGCTGCAGAACGTGGGCCGGCTGCTCCTGCGCTACCACTTCGCCGATGAAGCGGCGCAGATCCATCAGCTCATGCAGCCGGCGGCCGGCGACGACCGCAACGAGCAGCCCGGCCTCGACGAACCTGCCGCCGCATACGCGGTGCTCGGTGTGGATGTCGAAGCGGTCGGCAGCGCGGTCGCCCGCCACTGGGGATTCGACGACGCGGTGGCGCACATGATCCGTCGGCTGCCGGCAGGCGCGCCGGTTCGCAAGCCCGACAACGACGACGAGCTGCTCCGCATCGTCGCGAGCCTGGCCAACGAGGTCGTCGATGCGGTCAGCGACGTCGCCCCGACGAAGGTCGCCGGCGCGCTGGCGCAACTCGTGCAACGCTACGGACGGGTTCTCAAGCTGACGTCGAAGGCGCTCGCCGATGCCGTTCGCGATGCGCGGGAGGCAGCGGCCTCCGGGGGACAAGCAGCGCCTCAGGCGACCACGGAATTGGCAGGCGATGCTGTGTAGACTGGTCCTTCGAATGGAGGCCCAGCATGGCGCGACCGGAAGAAGAACGCTACACCGACCTGCTGCGCCAGTTGGCCAGCCCCAGCGTCGTCGAGCCCGGTACGCTGGCCGATGCGCTCCGTGAGGTCGAGCGACTGCATTCGATGGGGCACCTGACCGACTGGCAGCTGCAGCAGGCCCGCGATGCCTATGCCGCCACCGTCGCCCGGGAACCCTCTCAGGGCGCCCCGAAGTCGCCCGAGACCCGCGCCGACGAGCGCGAGTAGGCGAGCAACGTCGGCCTTGCCTCGGGAGCCGAAAGCGAAGCTGGCGACGTCGATTCTGCGACCCACGACACGCCGAAACCGGCGCCGGCCGCTAGCACCGTCAGCGCGACCGACAACGCGAGATCGTGACCGACCGACCACCACGCAGCGGCAGGCGACGTCTGGGTGGCAGCTTGGGACCCGTGACGGATGGCAGGCATGCGTGCCATCGTGCCGAGCGTCGCGCCGCCGCTCAATCCCCCGGAGGTACGACCGTTCGTAGGATGCCGCCGACGGCGCACGCCCGCGAGCTGCCGTCAGGGCCGGAGCGGACGTGCCTCGACGAATATCGGAACGGGTGCCCTGGCACCTTTGCCCCGACTCGTTGGCCTCGCCGTGCGACGCAACGCCTTGCCCTTCGCGACGATCGGCATTGCCGTACCGCCGGACGAAGGCGGAACATTGGCCGGCACGAGCGTGCCGTCGCCCGCGCGGTGTGCGGGGATGACGACGTCGCCGCGGGCGGCGGACGCCGACGTCACGGCCAACGCGATCGGTACCGCGACGAGCAACCAGCGGTGCATGTGCATCTCGACACTGTACGGCTGCACCCACGTCGATCGTGTGACCGACGGTGACCGTGCGACGGCGGCGACGCGATTCGTGCACGCAAACCCGAGGCCCGGGCCGGGCCAGACGAAGAGGTGACGGACCCGACCCCGGCACTGGTGGCAACGGTTAGGGCTGCTTCGTTCCCGACCTGACCCGTTTGGCCGCGCTCCCATGCGGGGAGGCCCGTCGCCGACCATTGTAGGGACCGCAACTGCAGGGCGCCTCGGGTCTTTACGCCCTGAGGTCGAGGTCGGTGCCGTCGAATCGCACGCCGAGAGGCTCGACGATCAGCTGTTTCGGACCCGCCTCGACCCTTCCGGCCACCCAGGCATCGACCCCGGACTTGCGCGAGATCGCGGCCACGGGCTCGGCGTCCTCGGCGGCGACGAACAAGGCGAAACCGGCGCCCATGTTGAAGGTGCTCCACGCTTCCCGATCGTCGAGGCCTGCTTCGGCCTGGATGAAGGAGAGGACCGCCGGCACGTCGGGAAGGGTCGTGATCCGGTACGTATGCGGCGAGGAATGCCGCATGAGCTTGCGCCATCCGTGGCCGGTGATGTTGGCGGCGTAGTGCGGTCGGATGCCGGCCTGCGCGATCGCTTCCGTGATCGGCGCATAGAGCACGGTCGGTTCCAGCAGCGCCTCGCCGTAGGTGACCGGCACGGCGCTGTTCGGCAGCGCCGTGAGCCAGCCCTGGGGCAGGCGCGTCGCGAGCTCGCGGGCGAGCGAGACCCCGTTGGCGTGGATTCCGCTCGAGGCGAGCAGCACGATCGCGTCGCCGGGGGCGAGCCGATCGCCGAGCGAGAGCCGATCCTTCGGGCTGATGATGCCGGTGCAAGCCGCGGCGAGGTCGATGCGCTGCGACTCGACGATGCCGGCGAGCGCCGGTGTCTCGCCGCCGCCCCATGCGACCTTGCAGACGTCGCAGGCGTGCCGCCAGCCGTTGGTCAGCGCCTTCGCGCGTTCGGCGTCGGCGAACCACGCCG
>JBBSPY010000118.1:0-9841 GCA_038258415.1 Burkholderiales bacterium | reverse complement strand
CGCGCCGGCCTCGCCGCGACGCGCGGCGGCCGCGGCGCGCGTGCCCGCGAGATGTCGCACGGGCTCGCCGCTGTCGGAATCGAGGGCGCGTACGAGGGGGCGCTGCGCTACGTCGGCAACCCGGAGCTCGTGTCGCGCACGCATTTCGGGCGCTTCCTCGTCGAGCGCGGCGTGTGCGCCGACACGTCGGAAGTGTTCCGCCGCTTCCTCGTCGAAGGCAAGCCCGGTTTCGTGCCGCACCGCTGGGCCAAGCTGGGCGACGCGGTGCGCTGGATCACCGAGGCCGGTGGTGTCGCCGTCATCGCCCATCCGGCCCGCTACAAGTTCACCGCCAACGAGGAGTACGCCCTCTTCAGCGAGTTCAAGGCGCACGGCGGTCGTGGCGTCGAGGTCGTCACCGGCGCGCACAGCGCCGCCGACGCCACGAGGTACGCCGGCACCGCCCGCGAGTTCGGGTTGCTCGCCTCGCGCGGCAGCGACTTCCACAGCCCCGAGGAGAGCCGCATCGACCTCGGCGGCCTGCCCGCCTTGCCGGGCGGGCTCACACCCGTGTGGAGTGAACTCGAGGATCGCATCGCTCACTGAAGTCAGACCCGGCGGAGACGCGGCCATCACGAGCCGCCGACAATTCGTCGCATGGCGCAGTTCTTCGAAGTCCATCCCACCAACCCGCAGCCGCGGCTGCTGCGACAGGCCGTGCAGATCCTGCACGGCGGCGGCGTCGCCGCGATTCCGACCGACTCGAGCTACGCGCTCGTCTGCCACCTCGACGACAAGGACGCGGCCGAGCGGCTGCGCCGGATCCGCGCCGTCGACGACCGGCACCACCTGACGCTGCTCTGCCGCGACCTGTCCGAGGTGTCGAACTACGCCAGGGTCGACAACCGCCAGTACCGGATGCTCAAGCTCGCCACGCCCGGGCCCTTCACCTTCATCCTCGAAGCCACGCGCGAAGTGCCGCGCCGCGTGTCGCACCCGTCGCGGCGCACCATCGGCCTGCGCGTCCCCGACCACCCGGTGACGAGCGAGATCCTCGCGCTGCTCGGCCAGCCGCTGCTCGCGACGACGCTGATCGCACCGGGGGAAACGGAGCCGCTGAACGACGCCGTCGAGATTCGCGAGCGCTTCGAGAAGCAGCTCGACGCCGTCGTCGATGCCGGCGCCTGCCCCATGACGCCGACGACCGTCGTCGACCTGACGGGCGAGATGCCGGCGCTCCTGCGACTCGGCGGCGGCGACCCCGCGCTGCTCGGACTCGCCGTCGTCGCGGCGAACTGATCCACCGCCACGGGCGGTGCTTGACAGCGCCATCGACTGATGTCAAAGTGATATCACTTTGACATCGAATCAACAGCGGAGATCGCCATGAAGGTCGTATCGAGGGGAATGCCGGGTCGCCCGGCCGTGCCGTCGTCGGAAGAGCGCGTGGCGTCGACACGAAGCGGCTACCTGTATCTCGGCATCGGCATCGTCGCCCTCGTGCTCGGCGGCGGCCTTGCCGCCACGCGACCCGCAGGGGTGACGATCGCCCTGCTTGTCCTCGCGATGCTGCTCGCGCTCTGGTCGTTCATGGGCCTGTTCATGCTGCAGCCCAATCAGGCGGCCAATCTGCTCCTCTTCGGCGACTACCGCGGCACCGCGCGCGAGCAAGGCCTGCGCTGGGCCAACCCGTTTTACGTGAAGCACAAGATCTCGGTTCGCGCGCACAACTTCAACAGCGAGAAGCTCAAGGTCAACGACCTGCGCGGCAACCCGATCGAGATCGCCGCGACCGTCGTCTGGCGCGTCGAGGACACCGCCAAGGCGAGCTTCGACGTCGAGAACTACGAGGCCTATGTGCTGACGCAGTCCGAGTCGGCGCTGCGCCATCTCGCGCTCACCTATGCCTACGACAACCTCGACGACCCGCTGCCGACCGACCAGCGCCCCGCCGAGGTGACGCTGCGCTCGGGAACCGACGAAGTCTCGGCAGCGCTCGACCGCGAACTCACGCAGCGCTTCGCGCAGGCCGGAATCGTTGTCGTCGACGCGCGCCTCACCCACCTCGCCTACGCGCCGGAGATCGCCGGCACGATGCTGCGGCGCCAGCAGGCCGAGGCGATCATCGCCGCGCGGACCAAGATCGTCGCCGGTGCGGTCGGCATGGTCGAGATGGCGCTCAAGGGGCTCGCCGAGCGCGACGTCGTCCACCTCGACGACGAGCGCCGCGCCGCGATGGTGAGCAATCTGCTCGTCGTCCTTTGCTCCGACCAAGACGCGGCGCCGGTCATCAACACTGGAACGCTCTACACCTGAGGAGTCGACGATGCCTGAAGTTGCCGGACGCGCGATCGCAGTCGATGGCGAGCCCTGACAAGAAGGCGTTCCTGCTGCGCATCGACACGGCGCTGTGGGCCGAGATCGAGCGGCTGGCGGCGGCCGAACTGCGCAGCGCGAACGCGCAAGTCGAGTACCTGCTGCGCGATGCGCTCAAGGCGCGGGGACTGCCGGCAGAGCGAACGTCCAGAGGCCGCGCCGAGCGCTCGCGCTAGTCCAGGGCCAAAGCTAGGGCTTGCCGCCGCTTGGCTTGATGCCGCCTGGCGGACTCCCTTCGGAGCCGGTCACGGTGTCGCCGATGGCCTTGCCGAGCGACTTGAGCGGATTCGACTCGTCACGCGGCTCGACCGGGGCGTGCCGCCACTCGTCGTCTTCGTCTTCGAAGGCGGCTCCAGTCGACGGCGGAGGCGGCGCCTTCGACTTGACGCCGGCGTCGAGCACCGGCCCGGTGCTCGAGCCCGTCGCGTCGCCGGTCGACGCGCGCCCCGATGCGGCAGCATCCTTGCGTTCGGCGCTGGCTTGCAGAGCATCGGCCATGCCGCCATCGGCGTTGGCGCGAATGCCGCCCACGTCGGCCCCGGCCGGGTGCTTGCCTGCTTCGCCCATCGGCGGCGTGGATTCGGGTTTGGAACTGGACATGTTGACTCTCGGAATCGGTGCGCGGGCCGCGAGGACCGCGCGAACTTCAACTAGCCGCGGACGATCCGCGCGACGGCGCTGTGCGCGTGGATCGACTCGAAGTTCTCGACGTCGACGCTGTAGCGGCCGATCCGTGGATCGGCGTCGAGCAGCAGCGCGGTGTCGCGGACGAGGTCCTCGACGAACTTCGGGTTCTCGTAGGCGCGCTCGGTGATCCACTTCTCGTCGGCCCGCTTCAGCGCCGACCAGATCTCGCTCGACGCCGAGTCCTCGGCGTAGCGTGCGAGCTCGCGCCACGACACGTCGTCCTTCAGCTCGGCTTCGATCGTCACGTGGGATCGCTGGTTGTGCGCGCCGTAGTCGGAGATCTCCTTCGAACACGGGCAGAGCGACTTCACCGGCACGACGATGCGCGCGGTGAGCACCGTGGCGCCGGACCGCGTCTCGCAGACCAGCGCGCCCTGGTACTCCAGCAGGCTGGCGACGCCGGAGACCGGTGCGCGCTTGCGCAGGAAGAACGGGAACCGCGCCTCGACGCGGCCCTCGGCGGCGCCGAGCAGCGTCAGCATGCGCCCCGTCGCGTCGCGCAGCGCGGCGGGCGCGATCGCCTCCTCGAGCGTGTCGAGCCACGCGACGAAGCGCGACATGTGGGTGCCCTTCTGCTCGGCCGGCAGCGCCACGTCGAGGTCCCATTCGGCCACGGTTGCCTGAACGACGCCCTCGACCATGAGCTGCAGCGGATATCGCACGCTGCGAACGCCGACGCGCTGGATGGCGAGGTGCCGATCGTCGCGCGACGACTGCGTGTCGGGGATGTGGAGCGCGTCGCTGAGGTCGGTCATGGCGGAATTGTCCGGCCTGTGGCGGGTTCGCGCTTCGACGGGGTCAAACGCCGACCGCGGCGCGAACGAGTGCGGGTTGCGTGCCGAAGCGGCGAACGATCTGCTGCTCGATGCCGGTGGCGTCGAGCCCGCACATCGCCATCAGTTTCGCCGGGTCGCCGTGCTCGACGAAGCGGTCGGGCAGGCCAAGCACCAGGACCGGAGTCTCGATCCGCGCCTCTGCGAGCGCTTCGAGGACGGCGCTGCCGGCGCCGCCCATGACGGCGGCCTCCTCGACGGTCACGACCGCGTCGTGTCGGCGCGCGAGGTCGCACAGCAGGTCGACATCGAGCGGCTTGACGAACCGCATGTTGGCGACCGTGGCGTCCAGTCGCTCGGCCACCTCGAGCGCCGGATACAGGAGCGTGCCGAAGGCGAGGATCGCGATGCGCCGCTGTCCGGCCGGCCGCGTCGACTCGCGACGGAGTTCGCCCTTGCCCCACGGCAGCTCACTCATCGCCTCGGCCGGGGTGACGCCGGCGCCGGCACCGCGCGGGTAGCGCACGGCTACCGGACCGTCGCGGCAGAACGCGGTGTAGAGCGCCTGTCGGCATTCGTTCTCGTCGGCCGGTGCCAGCACGCCCATGTTCGGCACGCAACGCAGGTAGGCGACGTCGTAGGCGCCGGCGTGGGTCGCGCCGTCGGCGCCGACGAGGCCGGCGCGGTCGAGCGCGAAGACGACCGGCAGGTTCTGGATGGCGACGTCGTGGATCAGCTGGTCGTAGCCGCGCTGCAGGAACGTCGAGTAGATCGCGACGACCGGCTTCATGCCTTCGCACGCCAGACCGGCGGCGAAGGTCACAGCGTGCTGCTCGGCGATGCCGACGTCGTGGTAGCGGTCGGGAAAGCGCCGCTCGAAGTCGACCATCCCCGAACCCTCTCGCATTGCCGGCGTGATGCCGACCAGGCGCGAATCCTTTTCGGCCATGTCGCACAGCCACTGGCCGAACACCTGCGTGAAGGTCTGCTTCGGCGGCACCTTCGGCTTGACGAGGCCGACGGCAGGGTCGAACTTGCCGGGGCCGTGGTAGTTCACCGGGTCGGCCTCGGCGAGCTTGTAGCCGAAGCCTTTCTTGGTGACGACGTGGAGGAACTGCGGGCCGCGCTTGTCGCGCAGGTTCTCGAGCGTCGGGATCAGCGAGTCGAGGTCGTGGCCGTCGATCGGGCCGACGTAGTTGAAGCCGAACTCCTCGAAGATCGTTCCAGGAACGACCATCCCCTTGGCGTGCTCCTCGAAACGGCGCGCCAGCTCGAACAGCGGCGGCGCGTGCTGCAGCACGGTCTTGGCCGTGTCGCGCGCCGCTGCATAGAACTTGCCGCTCATCAGGCGCGCCAGGTAGCGGTTGAGCGCGCCGACCGGCGGCGAGATCGACATGTCGTTGTCGTTGAGGATGACGAGCATGTCCGGTGGTTCGCTGCCCTCGCGCGCGTAGCCGGCGTTGTTCATCGCCTCGAAGGCCATGCCGGCGCTCATCGCGCCGTCGCCGATGACGGCGACGCAGTGGCGCTGCTCGCCCTTCATGCGCGCCGCCACCGCCATGCCGAGCGCGGCCGAGATGGAGGTCGACGAGTGCGCCGTGCCGAAGGTGTCGTATTCGCTCTCGTCGCGGCGCGGGAAGCCCGAGATCCCACCGACCTGACGCAGGGTCGACATGCGGTCGCGGCGTCCGGTGAGCACCTTGTGCGGATAGGTCTGGTGACCGACATCCCAGACGATCCGGTCGTGCGGCGTGTCGAACACGTGGTGCAGCGCGATCGTCAGTTCGACGGTGCCGAGGTTCGACGACAGGTGGCCACCGGTCTGCGACACGCTCTCGACGACGAAGTCGCGCAGCTCGCCGGCGAGCGTGCGCAACTCGTCGCGCGACAGCTTGCGCACGTCGGCGGGGGACGCGATGGAGTCGAGCAGGGTCACGTCGTCAGGAGTCCCGTTCCACCACTCGGTCCGCCAGCGTGCGCAGGCTCTGCGTCCTGCGCAGGCCGCTGGACTCGAGCGCCTGGTGGGCCGCGTCGCGCAGGTTGCGGGCGCGCTGCCGCGCCGCCTCCAGGCCGAGCACGCTCACGTAGGTCGGCTTGTTCTGGCCGGCGTCCTTGCCGGCGGTCTTGCCGAGCGTCTCCGACGCCTGCGTCACGTCGAGGATGTCGTCGACGACCTGGAAGGCAACGCCGATCGCGCCGCCGTAGTCGGAAAGAGCCTGCCATGCGGTCGCTCCCGGCAAGCCGCAGGCCGCGCCCATGAGCACGCTCGCCTGCAGCAACGCGCCGGTCTTCTTGCCGTGCATGTCGAGCAGCGACGCTTCGTCGAGGGGCAGGCCGACGCTGGCGAGGTCGATCGCCTGGCCGCCTGCCATCCCGGATCCGCCGGCGGCACGGGCCAGCAGGCCGCAAAGCCGCGCCTGCAGCGCCGGCGCGACGCTGCCGTCGTCGGGCGTGAGGACCTCGAAGGCGAGCGCCTGCATGGCGTCGCCGGCGAGCATCGCCTGCGCTTCGCCGAACTGCACGTGCACCGTCGGCTTGCCGCGGCGCAGCACGTCGTCGTCCATGCACGGCAGGTCGTCGTGGATGAGCGAGTAGGCATGGATGAGCTCGGTGGCGCAGCCGGCGCGCATCGCGGCATCGCGTGTGCCGCCCGTCGCCTCCGCAGCGGCGAGCACCAGCAACGGCCGCAGGCGCTTGCCGCCGCCGAGCACCGCGTAGCGCATGGCATTTCCGAGACCGGCCGGCGCATCGGCCGGAACGAATCGGTCGAGCGCCGACTCGATCGCGTCGAGCTCGGCCAGCGCCCAGGTGTCGAACTCGTCGCGTTTCAACCTTGCGGAACCCAGTTGCGAACGTGCCCGTCCTCGACGATCTTGACCTGGTGCTCGACGGCTTCCAGCTTCGATCGGCAATAGCCGAGCAACTCGGCGCCACGCTTGTAGCCTTCGAGCAAGCCCTCGAGGGGCAGCCGGCCCGCCTCCATCGACGTCACCAGCGACTCCAGCTCGGCGAGAGCGGCTTCGTAGCTGGCCGGCATCGGCCCGCTCGCGGCGGGTGCGGAAGCGGTCGTCATGAGGGTTTGCACGCAAACGACATTGTAGTGGGGGCTTACGGCCCCACTTCGGTGCGGACAGGAGTGGGTGGCGGGCTTTACCACGGTGACAACGCGTGACGAAGGGGGTCCTAGAATCCGCACCCCTTCCGCGTTGCTGCGCCAGGCCACGCCTCACCCGCTCTGCATGGAGGATTCGATGCCATGTCCGACCAGCGCTTGTCCGCGACCCTCGCGCGCAGCCACACCCAGCTTCCCGTCGCCAGCTATTTCGACGACGCCGTCTTCGCGCGCGAACGGACGCGCCTGTTCGGTCGCGCCCCGCGCTATGTCGGCCACGAGCTGATCGTCCCCCGCGTCGGCGACTTCCACGCCCTGCCGCAGGAGCTCGAAGGCCGCGCGCTCCTGCGGACCCCCGACGGCCTGCGGCTCGCGTCCAACGTGTGCCGGCACCGCCAGGCGCTGATGCTGCGCGGTCGCGGCAACACCGGCTCCAACGTCGTCTGCCCGCTGCACCGCTGGACCTACGACCTCGACGGCCGCCTGATCGGCGCACCGCACTTCCCCGAAGATCCGTGCCGCGATCTCGCGACCTACCCGGTCGAAACGTGGAACGGACTCGTGTTCGAACCGGGCGAGTCGGGACGACACGTGGCCGCCGAACTCGGCCCGGTCGACCGTTGGCCCGAGCTCGATTTCACCGGCTATGCCTTCGACCACGTCGAGCTGCACACCTGCGAGTACAACTGGAAGACCTTCATCGAGGTCTACCTCGAGGACTATCACGTAGGGCCCTTCCACCCCGGGCTCGGCCAGTTCGTCAGCTGCGACGACCTGCGCTGGGATTTCGGCCGGCACCACTCGGTGCAAACGGTCGGCGCCAACAACGAGCTCGCGGTGGCCGGATCGCCCGCCTACCGCGCCTGGCACGATGCCGTGCTCGCCTACCGCAAGGACCGCTTCCCCGACCCGATTCCCCGGCACGGCGCCATCTGGCTCACCCTCTACCCGGGCGTGATGGTCGAGTGGTACCCGCACGTGCTCGTCGTCTCGACGCTCGTGCCGCAGGGACCGCGCAAGACGCTCAACGTCGTCGAGTTCTACTACCCGGAGGAGATTCAGGCCTTCGAGCGTGAGTTCGTCGAGGCCGAGCGCGCCGCGTACTGGGAGACCTGCGCCGAGGACGACGAGATCGCCCTGCGAATGGATGCCGGCCGCGCCGCCCTGGTCGCCCGGGACGAAGACGACTTCGGCCCGTACCAGAGCCCGATGGAAGACGGCATGCAGCATTTCCACGAGTGGTACCGGGACGAGATGGAGCCCCCGGGCTCCGCGTGACCACCCCCTGGCTGATCGTCGTCGCGACCTTGCTGTTCGCGGTGATGGGCGTGTGCGTCAAGCTCGCGTCGTCCGAGTACGGGTCGGGCGAGATCGTGTTCTACCGCAGCCTGGTGGGCGCGCTGATGATGGTCGGCTGGACGCGCTGGAAAGGCGGCACGATCCGCACGCGCTACGCGTCGATGCACTTCTGGCGCAGCACGTCGGGCGTGATCGCGCTGTGCCTGTGGTTCTACTCGCTCGGCGGGCTGCCCCTGGCGACGGCGATGACGCTCAACTACATGTCCTCGGTGTGGATGGCGCTGTTCCTGGTGGGTGGCGCGATCGCGCTCGGCACCTCGCGCGTCGACGGGCGGCTGATTGCGACCATCCTCGTCGGCTTCGCCGGCGTCGGCCTGATCCTGCGCCCGACCATCGCCGAGCAGCAGCTGTGGCACGGGCTGATGGGTCTGCTCTCGGGCGTCATCGCCGCCACCGCCTACCTGCAGGTCACCGCGCTCGGCCGCATCGGCGAGCCCGAGTACCGGATCGTGTTCTGGTTTTCCGTGGGTGGGGTCGTCGCCGGCCTGGCGACGTCGCTCTTCACCGGCGTGCATGCGCACACGCTGCGCGGCCTGGCGCTGCTGCTCGCGGTCGGCGTGCTCGCGACGTGCGCGCAGCTGATGATGACCCGCGCCTACGCCACCGGCCGGCCGCTGGTGAACGCGAGCCTGCAGTACCTTGGCATCGCCTGGTCGTTCGCCTTCGGTATCGTGCTGTTCGACGACAAGGTGACCGCGATGGCAATCGCCGGCATGGTGCTCATCGTCGGCGCGGGGCTCGCGGCGACCGTGCTGCGCACGCGCAACCGCGGCATCGCCGGCGTCGCCGACGCGCCCAACACCGTCTGAGCCTCACCCGGCCTCCCTCGAGACCTCGCCATGACCCCACCTCAAGCCCCGCTTCGCACCCTGATCGACGCCGCCGGACTGCGCGCGATGGCGGCCGACCGAACGACCGCCCCGGTCGTTCTCGACGCCTCGTTCGACCTCGCCGACCCGCCCGCGGGCGAGCGTGCCTACGCCGAGTTGCACATCGCCGGAGCGCGCTACGTGCACCTCGACCGCGACCTGTCGACCGCGAAGACCGGCCGCAACGGCCGCCATCCGCTGCCGACCCGAGCCGCGTTCGCGGCGACCGTTGGCCGGCTTGGCGTCGCGGCCGGCACCCCCGTCGTCGTCTACGACCGGCAGCGCGGCGTCTATGCGGCACGGCTGTGGTGGTTGCTGCGCTGGCTCGGCCACGCCGACGTCGCCGTGCTCGACGGCGGACTGGCGGCGTGGCGGGCAGCGGGTGGCGACGTGGCGCAAGGCATGGCCGACACCGAGGCACCGGCTCCGCACGCGTCGCCCTACCCTGCCGACCCCGACCGCGCGAGTCTCGTCGCGACCATCGACACCGAGGCGCTCCTTGCGGGGCTAGGCGGCGCTTTCGTCGTCGACGCCCGTGCGCCTGCGCGCTTTCGCGGCGAGGTGGAGCCGCTCGACCGCGTCGCCGGGCACAGTCCCGGCGCCGCCAACCGCCCGTTCGACGACAACCTCGATGTCGACGGGTGCTTCAGGCCCGCTGCCGAGCTGCGCGACGCGTTCGAGGCGTT
>JBBSPY010000117.1:0-9891 GCA_038258415.1 Burkholderiales bacterium | reverse complement strand
TGCCCCCCGGGCGCCGGGGGGGGTGGGGGGTTGTGTTTTTTACTCTGTCAAATGACCCCGCGCGCCTCCCCAGCGGCGCCCCCTCGACGCTTTCACGAGAAGGACATCATCATGGCCGGCATCCAGGGCGTCATCACCGTCAAGCGTGGCGTCGAGCGCGCGTCGCCGGAACAGGTGCACGCGTTTTCCGAGGCGAGCACGGGCTGGATCGTAGACGCCAACGGCAAGCGCGGTGCGCTCGCCAGCCGCATCCGCCCGATCGGCAAGGCCCGTGCGTTCTGCGGCACCGCCTACACGGTGCGCACGCGCGGCCGCGACAACCTGGCGGCGTACGCGGCGCTGGCCGAAGCGCGTGCCGGTGACGTGCTCGTCATCGCGACCGGCGGCTACGACGAGGCCTCCGTCGTCGGCGACGTGTTCATCGGCCTGGCGCGCAACCTCGGCGTCGTCGCCGTGGTGACGGATGGCATGGTGCGCGACATCGCGGGCATCGAGGCGGTCGGCATCGCCGTGTTCGCGCTTGGCCTCAACCCGAACTCACCCCACAAGGATGGCCCTGGCGAGCTCGGCACGCAGGTGTGCCTGGGCGAGGTGACCGTCAGCACCGGCGACGTCATCCGTGGCGACGCCGACGGCGTCGTCGTCATCGCGCGCGCCGATGCGGCCGCCGTGCTGAAGGACCTCGAACGCGTGCGCGCCCAGGAAACGCGCATGGACCAATGGGTTCGCGATGGTCTTACCGCGCCACCCTGGCTCGCCGACTCCATCGCCGCAGGCGCCATCCGATATCTCGATTGAAGCCCCGATGTCGCTGCCGCGCATCCTGTACTGGAGCCACGCGCCAGCGTCGGTGTACGACGTGCTGCGGCGCTGTGCAGACGGTATCGCCCAGGTCGACACGCTCGACGCCGACAGCGACGCGGAGCGCACTGCCCGGATCGCCGACGCCGACGCGGTGATCGTCGCCGCGCGGCCACTCGCCGTCGGCGACGTGGCAGTGGCCCGCCGCCTGAAGCTCGTCCACCACCAGGGTGTGGGATGGCAGGACACCGTGCCGGCCGCGGCCCTTGCCGACCGCGGCATCCGCCTCGCCTTGACGCCGGAGGGCACGACAACCGGCGTCGCGGAGCACACCGTGCTGCTGATGCTCGCCGTCTGCAAGCGGCTGGCGCACGTCGACAGCGAGTTGCGCCAGGGCCGCTGGCACATCAACACGTATCGCAGCGAATCGCGCGAGCTCTCGGGGATGACGATCGGCTACATCGGCTTCGGCCGCATCGGCCAGGCCGTGGCCGCGCGCCTGCGCGCCTTCGACACGCGCGCCGTCTTCCACGACCCGGCGTTCGGCGACGGGCAGGTTCCGGGGGTGATCGCCGAGCACATGCGACTGCCCGAGCTGCTCGCCTGCGCCGACATCGTCTCGATGCACCTGCCCTACACCGCAGCGTCGCGGCACATCCTCGGCGCCGTGCAACTTGCGCAGATGAAGCGCGGCGCGATCGTCGTCAACGCAGCGCGCGGCGGCCTCGTCGACGAGCAGGCGCTCCATGCGTCGCTGGTCAGCGGCCATCTTGCAGGCGCCGGACTCGATTGCTTCGAACGCGAGCCCCCGTCTCGGGACCATCCGCTCTTCGCCCTGCACAACGTCGTCGTCACGCCGCACAGTGCTGCTGCGACGGTCGACGCGCTGGTGACCAAGATGAACGCGTTGTTCGCCAACATCGATCGCTGGCGCCGAGGCGAGCCTCTGCATCACGAAGTCGCGCTGACCAGTGCCGCGCCAGGGTCGTGATCGACACTCACCTCCATCTCTTCGATCCGTTGCGCCATCCATTCGACGACGGTGCGCCTTACAGGCCGCTGCCCCACGAGTGCGCGAACTGGACCGCGTTGCGCGACCTGCTGCGTGCGCAGGGTGTCGAGCGCGGCGTGCTGGTCGCCCCGACCGCCGGCTACGACCACGACATGCGGCCGCTCGTCGACTCGCTGGCCGACGCCGGCGGCATGCTGCGCGGCGTGGCGCGCCTGCGCGGCGACGAGAGCGACGAAGCGCTCGATGGGCTGGCGGCGGCCGGCGTGGTGGGCGTTCGCCTCGACCTCAGCCACGATGGCGTCGGCGAGATCGAGCGGCTGCAGGCACTCGGTGTGGTCGACGCCTGGGCGCAGCGGCGCTGGTTCGTGCAGGTCCAGGCCCGAGCCGCCGAATGGGCGATCGGCGGTGTGGCGCTGTTCGCCTGGCCGGTCGATCTCGTGGTCGACCACTGCGGCCTTCCGGACCCTGCCGAAGGACTCGACCAGCCGGGGTTCGCCGCCGTCTGCCGCTTGGCGAAACGTGAGCGCACATGGGTCAAGCTGAGCGGGGCGTTTCGCTTTTCGCGCGAGCGATGGCCGCACGGCGACACGGATCTTTACGCTCGTCGCCTGGTCCGCGTGTTCGGACCTGACCATTGCGTCTGGGGCTCCGACTGGCCGTTCGTTCGCATGACGACGCGGCTCGACTACGGCAGCGTGCTCGGCCTGCTGCGCCGCTGGGTGCCCGACGCCGCCGTGCGCGAACGCATCCTCACCGACAGCGCCCGCGGGTTGCTCGATCGACGACGCACGTCATGATGTCCCGCATCCGCGTCGGCCTCGCCGGTGCGGGAATGGTGAGCGCGTTCCACCTGCCCGCGTGGCGGGCTCTGTCCGACCGGGTCGAGCTCATCGCCGTGGCCGACCCCGACACGGCTCGCGCTCAGGCGCTGGCCCTTGCCTTCGGCGTGCCCCGTGTCTGGCGCGGGCTCGACGAGATGCTGGCGAACGAGCGGCTCGACGCCGTCGACGTGATGACCCCGCCATCGCTGCATGGCGAACACTGTCGTGCCGCCGCCTCGGCGGGCGCCGCGGTGCTGTGTCAGAAGCCGCTGGCGCCGACCCTCGACGAGGCCGTGCGCCTGACGGCAGACATCGAAGGCCGGGTGCGCCTCATGGTGCATGAGAACTGGCGGTTTCGGCCGCACTACCGGCAAGTTCATCGGTGGCTCGCACGGGGTTGCATCGGTGACCTCGAAGGCGGCGACCTCAGGGCGAACAGCAGTGGGCTGCTCGTCGATGGGAACGGAAGCGCTCCCGCACTGGTGCGCCAGCCCCTGCTCGCGACGCTGCCGCGAATGATGATCGCCGAGGTCCTGGTTCACCATCTCGACGTTGCCCGCTGGCTGGTCGGCGCGACGCAGTTGGTCGACGCATCAATTCGTCACGAGGCGGCGTGCATCACCGGGGAATCCGCCGCTTCGATCCGGCTTTGCTGCGACGACGCAGTGCCGTTCGTCGTCAGCGGCAACATGGCCGACGCGCAGGCCACGCCGGCGCTGCGCGACGAGCTGTCGCTGCAGGGCAGTCGCGGCCGTATCTCGCTGCGCGGGAACCGATTGCGCCTGCAGGCCGACGACGAGCAGGACGTGGTGCTCGATCTCGAGGCGGACTACCGGGCGAGCTACGCGGCGGCCATCGCCCACTTCGTCGACGCGTTGCGCAGCGACGGTCCGTTCGAGACCTCGCCGGCGTCGCACCTCGAGGTGCTGGCCACCGTGGATGCAGCGTACCGCCATGCGGCGGCCTCGTCCGCGAGGCCCCGTCGCTGAGGCTTCCCTAGGGCTGGGATTCGCCGCGCGAGCGCCGATGCAGGCGTTCGATCAGGTCGCTCGCACGCAACGCGCCGGGTGCCGGTGGCTCCGCCGCAGCGCCGTGCTCCGCTACTGCCTGCCGCACCGCATCGAATGCCGCGACCCCCTCGCGCCAGCGGCCGCCGAGCCAGCCGGCGAGCACGTCGCCCGTCCCGGCGGTCGCGAGCGACGCGTTGCCGGTCGCATGGACCTCGGGAACGGCATCCGGAGCGGCGACGACGGTTCCCGACCCTTTGAGCACGACGACCGCAGCGTAGCGCGACGCAAGGCGAGCGGCTGCATCCAGGCGGTCGCACTGGATCGCCGCGGTGTCGCCGCCGAGCAGGCGCGCCGCCTCGAGCGGGTGCGGCGTCAGCACCGTCTGCAGGCCGCGGCGGGCACGTTCCGCCACTTGGGCGGCAAGGCCCGTGTCGGATGCGATCGCGTTGAGCGCATCCGCATCGAGCACGAGCCGTGGGACCGCACCGAGCAGGACGGGCAGCGCCTCGCGCACCGCGTCGCCGCCGCCGCAGCCACAGACGACGGTGCTGTGCGCCAGCGTCTTGCGGTCGCCCTTCCACCAGCCCGGCCGGTGCATGAGTTCGGGGTGCACGGGGTCGACGCCGCCGCCCGCGTCGGACCCAAGCGTGTCGACGAAGACGCGGCCGGCGCCTGCCGCCGATGCCGCCCGCCCGGCCAGCCAGACCGCGCCCGTCATGCCGGCTGCGCCGCCGACGACGGCGACGTCGCCGAAGTCGCCCTTGCTGGTGGCGTTGCGACGCGTCTCGCGCGCGATGGAGCCGGCGCCGACGAGCCATGCGTCGCACGCCCCCGCGGCTAGATCCACACCGAGCGCGTCGTGCCAGACGACGCCGGCGAGATCACGCCCCTGCGCGGTGAAGAGTCCGGGCTTGAGCGTGAGCAGCGTCAGCGTGTGGTCGGCGACGACACACGCGGCGCCGAGCGGCTGCCCGCGGTCGGCGTCGAGGCCGGACGGCACGTCGACGGCGAGCACCGTCGCGCCCGCCCTGCGCGCCCGGGCGATCGAGGCGATCGCCGCTTCGAGATCGCCCGACGGCGCGCGCGATCCGCCGATGCCGAGCAGCGCGTCGATGACGAGGTCGGCGTCGTCGATGGCTCGCGTGGCGTCGAATGCCATGACCGCCACGCCGGCATCTCGCGCACGCGCAAGCGCCTTCGCCGCATCCGTGGGAAGCCGCGACGCGTCGCCAACGAGCTCGACCCGCACATGACGGCTCGCCGCGTGCAGGCCGGTCACGGCCTCGAACCCGTCGCCACCGTTGTGACCCGGCCCTGCGAAGACGACCGTGTGCCGGGCATGCGGCTCGACGGCGATGGCAAGCCGCGCGAGCGCATCTCCGGCGCGCGCCATCAGCGTGAACGGCGGCGCAGCAGCAAGTGCTGCGGTCTCGATGCGCCGTGTCGCGTCGAGCCGGTGCATCGGCAGGCGGTCGACGCGGAAGTCGATTCTCGTGATCGTCGGGTGTGTCATCGTCGAGCCTCGTCCTTACGTTCGGCTACGTTCGCAGCCGCCCGATCCCCAGTCCGTCGACTTCGATCGGGTTGCGCCGGCCGGCGATCGCATCGGCGAGCAGGCGTGCCGAGCCGCACGCCAGCGCCCAGCCGCTGCCGCCGTGGCCGACGTTGAGCCATATGCCGTCGACTCCGCTCGGGCCGAGCACCGGCGGGCCGTCGGGCAGCATCGGCCGAGCGCCCTTCCAGCGCATCGCCTCACCGCGCCGCGTGACACCGGGAAACCAGTCGTCGAGCACCTTGTCGAGCGTCCGGTACGCCGCGTCGTTGTGGCCCCCGGCTCGGCCGCCGATCTCGGCGCCGCCGGCGACGCGAACCCGCCGGCCGAGGCGGCTGATGGCGACCTTGTAGCGCTCGTCGATCACCGCCGCGCGCGGCTCGAGGTGGAGATGCGAGGTGTCGTTGCGCAGCGGCGCGGTCACCGAATGGCCGTGCACGGGCACGATCGGGAGGTGCACGCCGATCGGCTTCAGCAGCTGGCGCGATTGCACGCCACCGCAGACGACGACGGCGTCGAAAGCGGCGGTTCCGGGCAAACCGTTCTCGTCGGCGCCGGGGCGTGTGATCGGCCAGTCGGTGTCGGCGCGAGTGTCGAGGCCGCGCGCGCGATCACGCGGCGTTCTCGACAGGGCGAGCGTCGGCCGCGTGCCACCGGCGAGGCGGTCGACCGAGCACTCGAAACGAAAGCGAACGCCGAGACGCTCGGCCTCGCGGCGCAGCAGGTGGGTGAACTGGCGGCAGTTGCCGACTTCGTCGTTCCTGGACCAGACACCGGCGTGCAGGGGCGTGTCGGCCGACAGGCCGGGCTCGACGCTGCGGCAGCCGGCGGCGTCGAGAAGCTGTGGCGCGGCGCCGAGCTCGGTCAGCGCCCGGATGCCGGCCTCGGCGAGGGCGAGGTCGCGCGGCGTTCGCAGCAACACGAGGAGGCCGTTGGCGCGCTCGAACTCGAGGTTCAGTCGCGTCGCCAGCTCGTTCAGGCGCTCGCGGCTGAACTGCGCCAGGCGATGCATGCGGGCGCGGTTGGCGCGATAGACGGGCGGTCGGCAGGCGCGCCACCATCGCCACAGCCAGCCGAGCGTCGCCACGCTGGGCATGCCGGCGATGCGCACGGGCGCGTGAGCGCGACCGAGGTGCGACACCACCTTGCCGAGCATGCCGGGCGCCGCCCAGGGTGCAACGTAGCCTGGCGCGACCAGCCCGGCATTGGCGAAGCTGGCCTCCGCGGCGACGCTGTCGCAGCGCTCGTAGACGACGACGTCGTGGCCATCGGCGGCGAGCTCGTAGGCGGTGGTGACGCCGATCACGCCGGCGCCGACGACGGCGATCTGCATCGACGCGTCGCCCCGCCGTTCAGCGGTCGGCGATCTCGAGCGCCTGCTCGACGCCCAGGGCGCAGGCGAGCAGCCGATCGTCGCGCAACGCGCCGTGCCAGAGCATGAGTCCGACCGGCATCGAGCCCGCGGCGTGGCACGGGATCGAGATGGCGCACCCGTCGAGGAAGTTCACCGCCGAGGGGTTGCGCAGAAGCAGCGCATTGGTCGCGAAGAAGGCGACGTCGTCGTCGGCAAGCGGGGCGACCGCGGGCGCGACCACCGGCACCGTCGGCGAGAGGATCGCGTCGTAGGCGTCGATCGATGCGAGCACGGTCGGGATCCAGCGGCTGCGCGCCGTCAGCAGGTCGATGTAGTCGGCCGCGCTCATCGCTTCGCCGCGGCGAATCCGCGCCGCGACGCGCGGGTCGTAGCGCTCGCCGTGCAGGGCCAGCTTGTGGCGATGCCAGGCCCAGCTCTCGGCGGGCGCGAATCCGCCGCCGGCGTTGATCGTGGTCAGCTCGTTGAGTGCCGGCAGCGCGATCTCGTCGACGGCCGCCCCGGCGGCGGAGACGACGGAGATGGCCCGGTCGAACGCTGCCGCGACCGCGGGGTCGAGTTCGTCGAGCAGGACCGTTCGTACGACGGCGAAGCGACGACCGGCCAGCGGCGCGCGCGAATCGCACGAAGCACCGAGGTCGACGCGCCGTGCCGACAGGATCTCGTGGATGGCGACCGCGTCGCGAACCGAGCGGGTGATGGCCGAAACGGTGTCTAGCGTCGTCGACAACGGCACTGCGCCGTCGGTGGGAACGAGGCGGGCCGTGCTCTTGAAGCCGACCAGGCCTTGCAGCGCGGCCGGGATGCGGATCGACCCGCCGGTGTCGGAACCGAGCGCGGCCCACGCGGCGCCGACCGCCACCGACACCGCGCCGCCCGAGGTCGAACCGCCAGGGACACGCGGCGTCGCGTCGATGGCGAGGGTTGCCGGGTTGGCGAGCAACGGCGCGTGCGGGTTCAGGCCGACGCCGGAGAAGGCGAACTCCGACATGTGGGTGCGGCCGATCAGGGCCGCACCGGCGGCGCGCAGCCGCGCCACCGCAGGCGCATCGGCAAGGGCGGGCGCCGAGTCGGCGAGCACCGTCGAGCCTGCAGTCGTGACATCGCCGACGAGATCGAACAGGTCCTTGACCGAGATCGCCAGGCCGGCCAACAGTCCGGGGTCGCGGCCGTCGTCGACGGCACGATCGGCGGCGCGTGCGGCGGCGCGCGCGCGGTCGAAGTCGGTCAGCAGGAACGCCGGGCGCCCATGGGCCGAGCCGGCCGCGGCGATCGAGGCCTTGATCGCGTCGGTGGCGGAGAGGGTGCCCGTTGCAATGGCGCGCCGGGTACCGGTGAGGTCGTCGGTCATCGAGCGGATGCTAGAATTCGATGCTTTGCCTCGGCGTGCCGGGGCAGACAAACGCGAACCGGCTGTTCGAAGGTGTCTCCCTCTTCAAGGCGAGATTCGAGCCGGGATTCTAGATGCAACCTTTGGAAACCAACGATGTCGATATCGATGCGTGACATGCTGGAAGCGGGCGTCCATTTCGGGCATCAGACCCGCTTCTGGAACCCCAAGATGGCCCCGTACATCTACGGCCATCGGAACAAGATCCACATCATCAATCTCGAGAAGACGCAGCCTCTTTTCGAAGATGCGATGAAGTTCGTTCGCCAGCTCTCGGCCCGGCGCGGGACGATCCTGATGGTCGGCACCAAGCGCCAGGCGCGCGAGGTCGTCGCGCAGGAAGCCAAGCGCTGTGGCATGCCCTTCGTCGATCAGCGCTGGCTCGGCGGCATGCTCACCAACTTCAAGACGGTGAAGGGTTCGCTCAAGCGCCTGAAGGAGATGAAGGCGCAGATCGAGGCGGGCACCGAGATCCGCATCAAGAAGGAAGCTCTGATGTTCGAGCGCGAGCTGGCCAAACTCGAGAAGGACATCGGCGGCATCCAGGACATGAACGCGTTGCCCGATGCGCTCTTCGTCATCGACGTGGGCTTTCACAAGATCGCGATCGCCGAGGCCAAGAAGCTCGGCATCCCGATCGTCGGCGTGGTTGATTCCAACCACTCGCCGGTCGGCATCGACTACGTGATTCCCGGCAACGACGACTCCGCCAAGGCGGTGGCGCTCTACGCCAAGGCCATCGCCGATGCGGTGCTCGAGGGCAAGGACAACGCCGCCCACGACGTCGCCCAGGCTGCGGCCGAGGGCGACGAGTTCGTCGAGGTCGACGAAGAGGCGGCCTCCGCCTGATCCACCGGTCGGCGGCCGAAGAGGCCCGCCGCACCTGTCCGAGGGGGCTCGCCGCAGCCCCCTTCTTCCGAGGAGAGCTTGAATGGCGGCAATCACCGCAGGTATGGTGGCGGAGCTTCGCGCGAAGACCGACGCGCCGATGATGGAGTGCAAGAAGGCCCTGACCGAAGCCGAGGGCGACATGGACCGCGCCGAGGAGCTGTTGCGCGTCAAGCTCGGCAGCAAGGCCGGCAAGGCGGCGTCGCGGATCGCCGCCGAAGGCGTTGTCGCCGCGTCGGTCGACGGCAGCACCGGCGCGATGGTCGAGGTCAACTGCGAAACCGACTTCGTCACCAAGAACGACCAGTTCCTCGCGCTCGCGAAGTCGCTCGCCGAACTGGTCGCGAAGCAGGATCCCGCAGACGTCGCGGCGCTGTCGGCGCTGCAGCTCTCGCAGGACGGCTATGGTCCGACCGTGGAAGACGTGCGCAAGGGCCTGATCGGCAAGATCGGCGAGAACATGACGATCCGCCGCTTCCAGCGCTATGCAGGCGGTGGCCGCATCGCCAGCTATCTTCACGGCACCCGGATCGGCGTGCTCGTCGAGTACGAGGGCGACGACACGGCAGCCAAGGACGTGGCGATGCACATCGCGGCGATGAAGCCGGTTGCCCTCGCCACCGCCGACGTTCCGGTCGAGTTGATCGAGAAGGAGCGCCGCGTTGCCGTCGAGAAGGCCGCCGAGTCGGGCAAGCCGCCCGAGATCGTCTCGAAGATGGTCGACGGGTCGGTGCAGAAGTTCCTGAAGGAGGTCAGCCTCGAGAACCAGGCCTTCGTGAAGAACGACAAGCAGACCGTGCAGGCGATGCTCAAGGAGAAGGCGACGCGCATCAAGGCGTTCACGCTTTACGTTGTCGGCGAGGGCATCGAGAAGAAGACCGGTGACTTCGCCGCCGAGGTCGCCGCGCAGGTCGCCGCGGCGAAGGGTTCCTGAGCCGGCCCACCCACTAGACTCCTGCCCACACCGGCAACCCCAGAGGTCCTCGCGATGGCCGCCTACCGGCGCATCCTGCTCAAGCTCTCAGGCGAGGCGCTCATGGGCGAC
>JBBSPY010000116.1:0-9916 GCA_038258415.1 Burkholderiales bacterium | reverse complement strand
TCCGGTCGGCGAGAAGCCAACCGGCGGCTCGGCCGAGGGAAAGGCGGGAAGCAGCACGAGGCCCAAGACGCGCGGCAAGGATCATCAGGTCGACGACGGCGTGTCGCTGGGAGAACCGACGACGGTGATCGCGCCGAAGCTGGGCTGGGTCGGCGTCAACGGCAAGGAACGGCAGGTGTTCGGCTTCACCGACACCGAGGGCACGCTGGTGCGGGGCGGCTCGAGCAAGCCCTTTCGTGCCCTGTCGGAGCTCAACGCATATGCGATGCGCGGCGTCGAGCTGGTGGTTGAGATGCAGGAACTCGACGACGCATGGCGTGCCGACATCGACAGGGTCCGCCAGTCGGCGAAAGCCGGCGCCGTGCAGGTCGAGGCGCTCGAGAAGGCGCTGCCTGCGATGACCCGCCGCATGGGCAAGGACAGTGACTTCTTCAACGACGTCAACGGCTACCTCACGGCGTTCGAGGCAGCCAAAGCGTTTCCGGACAGGATCCAGGCCCTCGCGCACGGCATCGAGCAAGCGCGGCTGACACTCGTCGCAGTCGTCGCCGACAAGGCGAAGGACGCGGCGGAGCAGGCGGCGCGGGCCGTAGCCGGCGCCGTGGCGGCAAAGGAAGCGGAGATCAAGGCGGCGAACGAGATGTTCAAGATCGCGTTCGACATCGCGTTGAAGGTGGCGGCCTTCAAATGGCAGGAGATCGCCGACAAGGCATTCGCCCTGGCCAGCGAGAAGGCATTCAACGAGGCCGCCTCGTTGGGTCTCGAGCAGCTCAAGACGCAACTCGCCAAGGCCAAGGCCAAGGTCCAGCAAATCGCCGACCAGGCCTACGCCGCGCGCATCGAGGCGGCGCGCGAAGGCCTCGCCAGCGTCGTCGGCGACATGAAAACGATTCAGGGCGAGTTCGCTTCCGCACTGCGGCAGCTCGCGTCGCGCCAGGCAAACGCCCAGAACGAGTTGGGCGAATCGGGCGACACCGCCGTCGTCGGCAAGATGGTGGGCGCAAGGGCCAGGCAGATCGCCGATGTGGCCCGATCGCGCGCGTCGTGCGGCCTGTATGCCTCGGTGGCCGACAAGGGGAAGGCCAAGGTGATGAAGATCGGCGAGATCTTCGGCAAGGTCGGAGCGTTCCTCGACGAGTCGGCGAAGATCGATCCGGCGTTCGACCGGTCGAAGCCCTACGCCACGTCGATCGAGCTGTCGGCGCTGACGAATTCCAAGACCTTCTACGACTGGACGGATTCGGTGTCGACCTCCAAAGCCGCCTGCAAGGCCGCCCTCGACTGGCTGAACTCCGACGACGACGCCTCGCCGATGGCGGCCTACGAGTCGGTCCTGAAAGTGGTCGGCGACGGCATCAGCAGGCCTCGCTGACGGGGGCCGCCTCAGGCGCCCAGCGCCGCGTAGCGCGGCAGCTTGGCGCCGCAGTCCTTGCAGAACCGCGCCGTCGCCTCGTGGCCTTCGGACAGGCAGGCGTGGCAGGTGCGCGTGGTCGGCGGGGCGCGGTCGGGCAGGCGCAGGGCCGTGAACTCGGCGCTGACGATGCCGGTGGGCACGGCCAGGGTTCCCCAGCCGACGAGCATCATCAGCGAGGCGATCAGCTGGCCGAGCCCGGTCTTGGGCGTGATGTCGCCGAAACCCACCGTCGTCATCGTCGAGATCGCCCAGTACACCGAGACGGGAATGCTCGTGAAGCCACGCTCGGGGCCTTCGACGACGTACATCACCGTGCCCATCACCACGGTGACGATGAGCACGAAGCTGAGGAAGACGAGGATCTTTCGGCGGCTCGCCACCAGCGCACGGCCGAGCGCGCCGTATTCGTGCACGTACTCGGCCAGCCGCAGGATCCGGAAGAGGCGCAGCAGGCGCAGCAGGCGCACGTCGATCAAGGCGTGCACGCCCGGGATGAAGAGCGCCACCCAGGTCGGCAACACGGCAAGGAAATCGATCACGCCAAACACGCTCCTGGCGTAGCGCGACGGACGGCGGACGCACGACAGCCGGGCGATGTACTCGGCGGTGAAGAGGAGCGTGAAGATCCACTCGAGCGCTCCCAGCCACGCGCCCCAGCGCGCGTGCAGCGACGCGAAGCTGTCGAGCGCGACGACGATGACGCTGGCGACGATGAGCCACACCAGCGCGAGGTCGAAGAAGCGGCCGGCCGGGGTGTCGGCCTCGAAGATGACCGTGTAGAGCCGCAGCCGCCAGCCGCCCAGCGGACGGCCGAACCGCACCGCCGGATCGGACGGCAGCGTCCCGCTCTCGGGCTCGTGGACGAGCGTCTCGGCGTTGTTCATGGATAGCGCACGCCGCCCTGCGGGTCGACCGAGACCACGCCGCGCCGCAGCAACTGCTCGAGGACGGCCAGCCGGGCGGCATCGCTGGTCGTCTCGCCGAGCCTGGAACCGATGAAGCCGAGCAGGCGGGCACGGCGCGTCGGCCGCTTGCCTTCGGGCATCGCCACGAGCTGCTCGCCGACGCGCCGGGCGATGGCCTCGGGTGAGACGGCCGAAGCTGGAGCCGGGGCCGGCGGCGTGGGCGGTGCCGGCGCGGCCGCGTGGGCCGCCTTCGTCGAGCCGGCCGCGGTCTTCGCCGCGCGACCGCCACCGGCCGCCTTCTTCGCCGGCGTCGCCGCTTTCGCTTTCGCTTTCGCCTTCGCGGGCACCGGGGCCGCTGCAGCCTGGACGGCCTTGGCGGTCTTCGTCGCGGTGGGCGCGGCCTTCGCCGCACTCGGCTTCGCCGGCCTGGCGCTGGCGACGCGCTTCGAAGCGGGCGCCTTCTCGGCAACGGTGTGGCTCGCCTTGCGTGCCGTCTTGCGCGTGCGCTCGACGCCGACCAGCCGCACGTCGAACCCGAGGCCGCGCGCGTGCTCGAGCATCGGCGCATAGCCCTGGTCGTTCGACAGCACGACGAAGCGCGCGTCGGGGTGGCGGGCGGCGATGTATCCCATGTAGAACGACAGGTGGAAGTCGAGCGCGTTCTTGCCGCTGCGCGAAATGCGCACCGGCACCGCACGCTCTCCGAAGCCGCCATGGTCGGCGCCGACACCGCGCTGCGCCGGACCGTGGAAAAGCCACAGGTCGGTGGCATCGGGCACCAGCGAGCGCACCTCGGCCTCGCCGGGCTGCACGTTCTCCCAGTCCACCAGCACGTGGACCTCGCGCTCGGCCGCCGGTCGCGTGCCCATCGGCAGCCCCGGCCTGGCGGGCGGATGCTTGCTCGCGTTCCTGACGAGCTTGCGCGCCACGGCCTGCTCGACGTCAACCCCTGCGTGGTCGGCGAGTTGCACCGCGTAGAGGAGCACGTCGGCGATCTCCTCGCCGATGCGCTCGCGCAGCACCGCGTCGCGGCCGGCGGCGAGCGACTCGTCCGGGGTCAGCCACTGGAACAGCTCGGCCAGTTCGGCAGCTTCGACGACGAGCGCCGTGGCGAGGTTCTTCGGCGTGTGGAACGGGGCCCAGTCGCGCTCGGCGGCGAAGCGACGGAGGGCCTCCTGCAGTGCGGCGATGTCCAACGGATGATCCTCTTCGGACGGAGACGGGCAGTTTCGCAGCATCCGGAGCGGTCACGGCGCCGACGCCGGCGATGCGGTCCGACCCCCCTGAATGCGGGGTTCGGGAAGAACGGGCTACCGCCGCGCGGCGCGCTGGCCTATCGTCGCAGACGCACCTGAGAGGGAGAACGACCGGATGAATGCGATCGAAGCGGCGCGCGACGCGATGATTCGTCAAGCCCGTGCGTTGTGGTCATGGCGCCAGCCGGCGCTCGAGGGCCCGCATCGGCAGGCCCGGACACCCGATGGCTCCGGAGTCCCGTTTTCCGGACACGGCGTCGTCGTCACCGCAGGCCAGGACATCGGCTTCTTCGCCCGCAGCAGCACCTGGCGATGCACCAGTTGCAGTCGCGTGCACCATTTCGCCGAGCGCGTTCCCGTCGTGGCCGCATCGCCCTGCGCCTGCGCGGGCATCGAGTTCGAGCCGCACCGAGACGGCGTCTTCGCGACGCCGATTCGCTCCGACGTCGTGACGCCGATTCTTCCGGCCTGAGCGAGCGCCGAAGCGCGAGCCGGCCACCGGCGTTCCATCCCGTCGAAGTCGCAGCCGGTCGCGCCGTTGGCGACGAGGCCGAGCGGCTGTTGGCATAGTCGCGGCATGATGATTCGCACTTGCTACCTGGGCCGCGTCGTCGCGGCCGTCCTCTTCTGCGTCGGCGCGGTCGGCGAACCGACCGTCGCCCTCGCACAGCAGGCCGCTGGCACCTTCGGACCGCTGGAGGCGCCGCTGTGGCTGCGCCACCCGGCGATCTCGCCCGACGGCCAGCAGATCGCGTTCGCCTTCGAGGGCAACCTCTTCCTCGTGCCGGCGGGCGGCGGCGCCGCACGCCTGCTCGTCGGCAACGGCCACCACAGCACGGCACCGGTCTGGTCGCCGGACGGCCGTCGCATCGCCTACGCGTCCGATGTGTTCGGCAACTTCGACGTGTTCGTCGTCTCCGCCGACGGCGGCCCTTCGCGGCGGCTCACGACCCATTCCACGCCGGAGACGCCGCTCGCCTTCACGCCCGACGGAAGCGCCGTGTACTTCAGCGCCCAGCGGCTCGACGCGCGCACCAGCGCCGGCTTCCCGTCGCGCGCGGTGAGCGAGCTGTACACGGTGTCGGTCGAGCCCGGACGGCGGCCGGTGCAGGTGCTCACCACTCCGGCGATGGCCGTGCAGCCCGACCGTGCCGGCAAACGGCTGCTCTACGAAGACTGGAAGGGCTACGAAAACGCCTGGCGCAAGCACCACGTCTCGCCGGTCGCGCACGACATCTGGCTGTATGACGCGGCCACCGGCAAGCACCGCCAGCTCACTGCGTTCGGCGGCGAGGACCGCGACCCGGTCTGGTCGCCCGACGAACGGTCCGTGTACCACCTCAGCGAGAAGAGCGGCTCGTTCAACGTGTGGAAGATGCCGCTCGCCGATCCGGCCGCGGCGGTGCAGGTCACGCGCTTCGAGAAGAACCCGGTCCGCTTCCTGAGCATCTCTCACACCGGCGTGCTCGCCTTCGGCCAGGACGGCGAGTTGTGGACGATGCGACCGGACGCGACCACGCCATCGAAGGTCGCGGTGTCGATCGCTGCCGACCTGCGTGCCGCCCGGCTCGAGAACCTGAAAACGAACAAGGGCGCGACCGAGGTCGCGACCAGCCCCGACGGCCAGGAGGTCGCGTTCGTGCTGCGCGGCCACGTGTTCGTCGCGTCGGCCGAGTTCGGCGACACGAAGCGGATCACCGAGACGGCCGGACAGGCGCGCTCCGTGAGCTTCAGCCCGGATGGCCGACGGCTCCTCTTCGCCGCCGAAGGCGACGGCTCCTGGAACCTCTACGAAGCCACCGTTGCCGACGACCGCAAGGCTTCGCCCTACTTCTTCAGCGCCGCCCGCGTCGAGGTGAAGACGCTGCTGAAGAACGGCCACGAGAACTTCCAGCCAAGGTGGTCGCCCGACGGCAAGGAGGTCGCCTATCTCGAGGACCGCGTCACGGTGAAGGTGCTGACGCTGGCGACCGGGCAGACGCGCACGGTGCTGCCCGGCCGCTACAACTACTCCTACAGCGACGGCGACCAGTGGTTCGACTGGTCGCCCGACGGTCACTGGCTGCTCGTCAACTTCGTCGACACGAACCGCTGGAGCAACGAGGTCGGCCTGATCGACGCCGCCGGCAAGGGGCCGCTTTTGAACCTCACGAAGAGCGGCTACGAGGACGAGCGGCCGATCTGGACGCGCGGCGGCCAGTCGATGATGTGGATGAGCGACCGCATGGGCCTGCACGGCACCGGCGGCTCGGCGCAGCGCGACCTGTTCGCGATGTTCTTCACCCGCGACGCCTACGACCGCTTCCACCTGAGCAAGTCGGAATACGCGCTCGTGAAGAAGCAGGAGGACGAGGACAGGAAGGCGAGGGACGAGAAGACCAAACGCGAGCGTGGCGACCCCGACCGACGCGACCCGGCGAAGACCGAGCGCGACCGCACCGATGCCGCCGTGCAGGCCGCGCGCGAGAAGGCCGGGCTACCCGACGACGCGCCGAAGCTGCCCGAGCCCGTCCGCATCGAGTTCGAGAACCTGGACGAGCGCACCGCGCGCCTGACGCCGAATTCCGGCAAGCTGCGTGCTGCGGCGATGACGCCCGACGGCGAGACGCTCTTCTACGCCGTCGAGACGGACGGCACCTTCGAGGTCTGGGTCGACCACCTGCGCGCGCACGAGACGAAGAAATTCGCCGAGATCCCGGCGGGCCCGCGGCGTCGCGACGACCCACCGGTCGACCTCGTGCTCGACGCCAAGGGGGAGAACGGCTTCGTGCTCGCCGGCGGGACGATCCGCAAGTTCAAGGTGCCCAAGGACGCGAAGGCCGAGGTCAAGGCAGAACCCGTCGCGTTCAGCGCCGAGATGCAACTCGACCGCGCCGCCGAACGCGCGCGGATGTTCGATCACGTGTGGCGGCAGACGCGACAAAAGCTCTACGTGGCCGACATGAACGGCATCGACTGGCCGTACTACCGCCGCGTGTACGAGCGTTTCCTGCCCTACATCGCCGACAACCACGACTTCGCCGAGCTCCTGAGCGAGATGCTCGGCGAGCTGAACGTGTCGCACACCGGCGCGGGCTACCGGCCGCTCGTGGGCGACGGCGACGACACCGCCGCGCTCGGCATCTTCCTCGACGAGACGTGGACCGGCGCCGGCCTGAAGATCGCCGAGATCATGGACGGCGGGCCGCTGTCGAACGCGAAGTCGGCGGTGCGCGTCGACATGGTCGTCGAGCGGATCGACGGCCAGGTCATCGCACCGCGGATGGAAGTCGATTCGCTGCTCAACCGCAAGTCCGGCAAGCGCGTGGAGCTGGCGGTGCTCGACCCGGCGAGCGGCCGCCGCTTCACCGAGACCGTCAAGCCGGTCTCGCTCGGCGCTCAGGGCCAGTTGCTCTACAGGCGCTGGGTGAGGGCTGAACGCGACAGGGTAGAGCGGCTGTCGGGCGGCAAGCTCGGCTACGTGCACGTGCGCGGCATGGACGACGCGAGCTACCGCGACGCCTACGCCGACATCCTCGGCCGCTACAGCGGCCGCCAGGCGCTGATCGTCGACACCCGCTTCAACGGCGGCGGCAACCTGCACGACGAGCTGGCGACGCTGCTCTCCGGTCGCCGCTACCTCGAGTTCCTGCCGCGCGGCCAGTCGATGGGCTGGGAGCCGACGGGGAAGTGGTCGCAGCCGTCGCTCGTCGTCATGAGCGAGAGCAACTACTCCGACGCGCACCTCTTCCCGTGGCTCTACCGCGAGCTCGGCATCGGCAAGCTGCTCGGCATGCCGGTGGCGGGAACGGGCACCGCCGTCTGGTGGGAAACGCTGCAGGACGACACGCTCGTGTTCGGCATCCCGCAGGTGGGCCTTCGCGACCGCAGCGGCATCTTCATGGAGCGCGCGCTGATCGAGCCCGACTATCGCGTGCCCAACGACGCCGACCAGCTCGCAGCGGGCCGCGACCAGCAGATCGAGGCCGCGGTCAACGTCCTGCTCGGGCGGTGAGCCCGACCGGCATGCCCACATTGGCAACATCGGCGTGTCAGATGGGCCAGACTTTCCCCGACCCAACCTCTGCCGGCGACCGAACCACACTCGCACGAAGGACGAATCGATGACGACAACCCCCTATCGCAAGACCGATGAGGCGCTGCAGCGCCTCACGCCCGAGCAGTTCCGCGTCACGCAGAAGAGTGGCACCGAGATGCCCGGCACGGGCGAGTTGCTCGACAACCACGAGCCAGGCATCTATGTCGACGTCGTCTCCGGCGAGCCGCTGTTCGCGTCGGCCGACAAGTTCGAGTCGGGCTGCGGCTGGCCGAGCTTCACCAAGCCGATCGAGCCGAAGAACGTCAACGAGCTGACCGACGGCTCGCACGGGATGGCGCGCACCGAGGTCCGCTCGACGCACGGCGACAGCCACCTCGGCCACGTCTTCGACGACGGCCCGCGCGACCGCGGTGGCCTGCGCTACTGCATCAACTCGGCGAGCCTGCGCTTCGTGCACCGCGACGACATGGAGAACGAAGGCTACGGCGAATACACCGACCAGGTGGAGGATGTGCAATGACAACGACGAACCTGAACACGACCACGACCACCGAGCGCGCGGTGCTCGCCGGGGGATGCTTCTGGGGCATGCAGGACCTGATCCGCAAGATGCCCGGGGTGATCTCGACACGGGTGGGATACACCGGCGGCGACGTGCCGAACGCGACCTACCGGCGCCACGGCACGCACGCCGAGGGCATCGAGATCGTCTTCGACCCGGCGAAGACGAGCTATCGGCAACTGCTCGAGTTCTTCTTCCAGATCCACGACCCGACGACGAAGAACCGCCAGGGCAACGACACGGGCGCGAGCTACCGGTCGGGGATCTACTTCACGAGCCCCGAGCAGGAGCGCGTGGCCGAAGACACCATCGACGACGTCAACGCGTCCGGCCTGTGGCCGGGCAAGGTCGCGACCGAGGTCGTGCCGGCCGGGCCGTTCTGGGAGGCCGAGCCCGAGCACCAGGACTACCTCGAGCGCATCCCGAACGGCTACACCTGCCACTACGTGCGGCCGGGCTGGACGCTGCCGGTGCGGCAGAAGGCAGCGTAGCCCGTCAGCGTCGTCCGAACAGGCGCCGCCACCCCGCCGGCTCGCCGCGCGCCGCCGGGTGCGTGCGAGACACCATGAGCGAGCCGCTCAGGTAGAGCGCGTTGACGAGACGGCTCGCCCGCTCCGTGTTCAGCCCGGGCCATCCGGCGATGTCGCGCAGGGACGCGGCGTCCTGACGCAACCGCGCGACCGCGGAGGCAAGCGCGCCGAGCGACCGCGGCAACTCGCCGGGGCCCGAGGAGGCCAGGCGATAGGCCGCGCGCCCGCCGATCTCGTCGAGCACCGTCGTTCGCGGGCCGCGCAGCGCCAGTCCCCAGGCGAGCTCGGAGAGCGGGCGATAACGGTCGAGGCTCGAGACGCGCTCGTGGATCGGGCTGTCGGGTGGCTGCACGCCGGGCGGGTCGGCGCCGATCACGCGCAACTGCAGCAGCGCGGAGCCCGCCATGCTGTCGATGCTGCGGGGCGAGTGATACAGGTGTTCGCGCGCGAACACCGTCACCGGCCATACGTGGGAGCCATACGCGAGGTAGAGCAAGGCCGCCTCACGGTTGCGAACGCACGCCGCGATCACCTCGAGCACGTCGTCCTGGGCGTGATCCTTCTGGAGCTGTCGCAGGTCGGCGAGAAGCGTCGTCGGCAGCAAAGCCGGGCCGTCGTCACCCGGCCTCGGACCGATCTCGCCTGCCGCGCGCGCGCGCTGGAAGGCACTGATGCGCCATAGGGCGGGAGAGCCGCTGTCGTCGGTGTCGTCGGTGTCCATCGTGCCCGGTCCCTACGCGGACATCGGCGTTTCGGATTCTGAACCCGCACCCGGGGGAGGGTGTCGCAGGATGTAAGGGCCGCTGCGGCAGTGCGGCGCGTCCGGCATCGACAATCGACGCGTCATGGACACGCGAGTCGTCGCCACCGCCGCCTCCAGCGCGCTCGCGCCCACCGCCTTCGCCACCCTGCTGCTCATCGCCCTGCTGATGGGGGCGAATCACGTCGCGGCGCGGGTCGCGTTCGACCACGGCGTCGACGTGGCGACGGCCGTCGCGGTGCGCAGCGTGGCGACGGCGCTGGTCGTCGGCGCGCTCGTCGTTGTCCAGCGCGTGCCGCTAAAGGTGAGGCCGCGCCAGCGCCGCTTCCTGCCGGTGATCGGCGTGCTGGTCGGCGTGCAGAGCGTGTGCCTGTATTCGGCCGTGGCGCGGCTGCCGGTGGCGCTCGCGCTGCTCGCGTTCAACACCTACCCGCTGTGGACGGCGCTGTG
>JBBSPY010000115.1:0-9945 GCA_038258415.1 Burkholderiales bacterium | reverse complement strand
CGGCGAGTTCCGAGGGCGTGATCGGCAGCCGGGCGTGATCGGCGCGATGGCGCCTAGCGCCGTTCGGTGCGACGGCGACCGCGACCGGTCTGCTCATGCCGCTCGCAACGCTTGCGCCGGCCGCTCGGCGAGCGCCGCGTCGATCGCCTCGCCCAGGCGGCGCACGATCTCGTCGATCTCCGCCGGCGTGCTGACGAAGGGCGGGGCCAGCAGGATGTGGTCGCCGCGATGGCCGTCGACGGTGCCGCCACTCGGGTAGACCATCAGGCCACGCGCCATCGCCGCCGCCTTGACGCGGGTGTGCAGCGAGAGCGCCGGATGGAAGGGCGCCTTCGTCGCCCGGTCGGCGACGAGCTCGACCGCCATGAAGAGGCCGCGACCGCGGATGTCGCCGACGGCCGGATGCGCGTCGAAGCGCTCGTGCAGGCGCGTCGTCAGCCGCTCGCCGAGCCCGACGACGGCTTCCAGCAGACCGTCGCGCCGGATCACGCGCTGGACAGCGAGCGCCGCGGCGCAGGCGACCGGGTGTCCGATGTAGGTGTGCCCGTGCTGGAAGCGGCCGCTGCCGCGCGCCAGCGCATCGACGATCCGCCGCTGCGCGATGACGGCACCGATCGGCTGGTAGCCGCCGCCGAGGCCCTTGGCGATCGCGACGAGGTCGGGGACGACACCTTCCGCCTCGATGGCGTAGAGCGATCCGGTCCGGCCCATGCCGCACATCACCTCATCGGCCAGCAGCAGGATGCCGTGTCGGTCGCAGACCTCGCGAATGCGCCGGAAGTAGCCCGGCACCGGAGGCAGGACACCCGCCGTGGCGCCGCCGACGGTCTCGGCGCAGAAGGCGATCACGGTCTCGGGGCCGAGCGCCTGGACGGCCGCCTCCAGCTCGTCGGCCAGGCGTTCGCCGTAGGCCTCGGGCGTCTCGTGCTCGGCGCGGTCGCGGTATTCGTAGCAGGGCGCGACGTGCGTCACGTCGATCAGCAGCGGGGCGAACTGCCGGCGCCGCGCTTCGTTGCCACCGACCGCGAGCGCGCCCAGCGTGTTGCCGTGGTAGCTCTGCCGCCTGGCGATGAAGCGGCGCCGCCCGGGCTGGCCGATCTCGACGAAGTACTGGCGCGCGAGCTTGAGCGCCGCCTCGATCGCCTCGCTGCCGCCGGAGACGAGATAGGCGTGCGAGCTGCCCGACGGCGCGTGCGCGAGCAGCTCGTCGGCGAGCTGCTCGGCGACCTCGGTCGTGAAGAAGCTCGTGTGTGCGAAGGCGATCCGGTCGATCTGCGCGTGCATCGCCGCGACGACGTCGGGATGGCCGTGACCGAGGCAAGAGACGGCGGCGCCGCCCGAGGCATCCAGGTACTCGCGACCCTCGGCGTCGACGATCGTGATGCCGTGGCCGGACACGGCCACCGGCAGGGTCCCGGCGAGCTGGCGGTGAAGGATGTGGGTCAAGCGCGTAGTTTGGGTCGTGCAGACGTTGCAGCGTCAGGGCAGTTTCCCGAGCTCTCTCAGGAAAAGCGAAGACCGCAGGGGAGTCGGGAGAAGAAGGCGTACCCACCCTTTCGGGGGTTTTCACGGCGCGATACACCCTGAACGGGGACCCATCGTCAATTGTGCATTCCGTCACGAATCGTCTCGGTCTCTGCATTCGAGAATTCATGTCCCGAATCTTTGATCGAGGTCTTCATGGGCTCATTTCGAACGGCGCTGGCACTGTCGGCCGCGTTGGCACTCAGTCTTCTCACCGGATGCGCGGTCAACCGAGCGACCGCGACCGTCGATCCCGGCGCCAACCTGGCAACCGTCAAATCCGTTCACGTCGTTCAGGCTGCGGACGATGACCGCAAGATCAACGATGCGATCGCGGAGCGTCTCAATCAGATGGGCTTCGTCGCGACGACGAGCAAGGACAAGCGCAGAGACGTAGACGCAAACATGACCTACGTCGACAAGTGGATGTGGGACATCACCATGTACATGCTGGAGCTGACGGTCGTGCTGCGCGATCCCGCCAACGACTTCCCGCTCGCGACGGCGAATTCACTGCACACGTCGTTGACCCGAAAGTCCCCGAAGGAAATGGTTGAGGAAACGACCTCGAATCTCTTCGCGAAGGGGAAGAAATGAAGCGCGTCGGTCTTAGTGCCTGGCTCATCGCGACCGCTGTGGTGCTTGGCGGATGCGCGTCGCCTGCCAATCGCCAGGCGATGGTCGTCGACAAGGAAACGAAGGTTGCCAAGCAGCATCCGTACAGCGTGTCGGTGACGGCTTCGGGAGGCGCCGAGACGTCGGGAGCAGGCAGCTCGAACGTTTCGAATCCCGACCTAAAGGCGGCCATCGAGGCGTCGATCAACGATACGAAGGTGTTCCGCCAGGTCGTCGAAGGCAAAGGCGGGCAGTACGAGCTTGTCGTCACCGTGATCGGCGTGTCGAAGCCGACATTCGGTTTCAGCATGACCGTCGCCCTCGAGACGGGCTGGACGCTGACACGGATGAGCGATCAAAAGGTCGTGTTCCGGCAGGCTTTCAACTCGTCGTTTACCGCGCCGGCAAGCGCCGCCTTCGTGGGCACAGAGCGGCTGCGGCTCGCCCTGGAAGGGGCAGTCAAGGCGAGCATCACGAGCGGGATCAAGGCACTGGGCGACGCACCGCTGTAATGGGCTGCGCCCGACGTCCGCCGGGCGGCCGCCGGTGCGTACCCTGGCCGTCGATGCCGATTCCGGTCGACGATGCGATGCCTACCCGGCCAGCGTGCGGCGGAGCACGGCCAGCAGCGCATCGGGCGCTTCGGTCATGAGGGCGTGCCCAGCCTCGATCACCAGCGGCTCGACGTGCAGCGCCGTGGCGAGGCCTTCAGCTTGCTCGGGCCGGGTCATCATGTCGCGTCGTCCCAACAGCAGCGTCGCCGGGCAGGCGACGCGCGCCGCGGCGTCGAGTCCGCCGCCGTATGCGTTGCAGGCGCGGAAATCGTAGAGGAAGACGTTGGTCGTGGCGTCGGCCGCCTGGATGCGACGCATCAGCGCCACGTTCCCGCCTTGGAGCCACGAGCCGGGGCCCGGGTAGGACGGCTTGGGCGCCGACGTCGAGTGCGACCAAGCGTTGACGCTGTCGATCGCCGCCTGTGGATCGCTCGCCGCCATCTCCAAGAGCGCCGGCGACACGACCATCGGATACGCCGTGCCGACCATCGCCAGGTGCCGCGCGCGCGACGGCGCGCGGCCGGCCGCTTCCAGCGCGACGAGCGAGCCCATGCTGTGCCCGACGAGGCTCGCAGCAGCCACCCCGGCCGCATCGAGCAGCGCGAGCAGCCATTCGGCCATCGCCTCGACGGTGCCGAGCGCCGGGCCCGCACTTCGCCCGTGCCCCGGCAGGTCGACGGCGAGGACGCCGTGGCCGTGGTGCGCGAACCAGCGGGCGAGGAGCGTCCACACGCTGTGGTCGTGCAGGGCGCCGTGCACGAAGACGACGGTGGGCAGCGCGGCATCGAACGGCTTGCCGCCGGTGTACGCGTAGGCCTCCTGGCTGCCCGCGGGGCCATCGACCGCCCACTTCATGCCGATGCCGCCTTCAGCGCCCGCTTGAGGTCGTCGATCAGGTCGTCGGCGTCTTCGAGACCGACCGAGAGCCGGATCGTGCCGGGGCCGATGCCGGCCCGCGCGAGCGCCGCGTCGTCCATGCGGAAGTGGGTCGTCGAGGCCGGGTGGATGACCAGCGATCGGCAGTCGCCGACGTTGGCGAGGTGCGAGAACACCTTCAGCGCCTCGATGAAGGTGC
Organism: Burkholderiales bacterium; assembly: GCA_038258415.1. Classification (GTDB taxonomy): domain Bacteria; phylum Pseudomonadota; class Gammaproteobacteria; order Burkholderiales; family Burkholderiaceae_C; genus Schlegelella_A. The sequence continues at coordinate 6,177 of JBBSPY010000115.1, read as the reverse complement.
GCCCCTGTTCGCGCGAGCCTTTCAGGTCGAAGCTGAAGACCGAGCCGCTTCCGCGCGGCAGCAGCCGCTTCGCCAGTGCGTGGTCGGGATGCGATTCCAGCTCCGGGTAACCGACGCGTGCCACCTGCGCATGCCCGGCCAGGAAGTCGACGACCTTGCGGGTGTTCTCGACATGCCGAGCCATCCGCAATGGCAGCGTCTCGATCCCCTGCAGGATCAGCCACGCGGTGTGCGGGCTCATGCTGGCGCCGAAGTCGCGCAGGCCTTCGCGGCGCGCCCGCAGCAGGAACGCGCCGACGGTGCTCTCCTCGCTGAACACCATGCCGTGGAAACCTTCGTAGGCGCGCGTCAGCTCGCCGAAGCGGCCGGAGCGCTCGGTGGCAGCGTCCCAGTCGAAGTTGCCGCTGTCAACCAGGACGCCGCCGATCACGGTCCCATGACCCGAAAGAAATTTGGTCGCCGAGTGGTAGAGCAGGTCGGCGCCGTGCTCGAACGGCCGCATCAGCCACGGCGTGGTGAAGGTGGAGTCGACGAGCAGCGGCAGGTCGTGGTCGTGCGCGAGCGCGGCGATGGTCGGGATGTCGAGGACGTCGAGGCCGGGGTTGCCCAGCGTCTCGCCGAACAGCAGCTTCGTCTCGGGCCGGATGGCGGCGCGCCAGGCGTCGACGTCGCCCGGCTTCACGAACGTCGTCGTGATGCCGAACCTGGACAACGTGTAGTGCAGCAGGTTGTGCGAGCCGCCGTAGAGGGCGCTCGAGGCGACGATGTGCGAGCCCGCGCCGGCGACGGTGACGATCGCCAGGTGCAGCGCCGCCTGTCCGCTGGCGGTGGCGATCGCGCCTGCGCCGCCTTCGAGCGCGGCAACGCGCTCCTCGAGCACCGCGTTGGTCGGGTTCGAGATCCGGCTGTAGACGTGGCCGGAGCGCTCCATGTTGAAGAGCGACGCCGCGTGCTCGGTCGACTCGAAGACGAACGAGGTCGTGAGGTGGATCGGCACGGCGCGCGCGCCGGTGCCCGGGTCTGGCGCAGCGCCGGCGTGCAGGGCGAGGGTGTCGAAACCGGGCATGGGTGGGTCGCCGAGGCGGGTTGCCGGGAAGGGTCTGCGATTGTGAAGCGCCAGTCGGCGGGCTATATTGGACCGAACGCGCCGCTCATGCGGCCGGCACTGGAGAGGCTAGCGATGAAGGTCAGCGACATCCTGCGCGTCAAGGGCAGCACGCTCTACACAGTCGCGCCCGAGGAAACACTCGCGACGGCGCTCGATGCGATGTCGAAGAACGACATCGGCTCGCTCGTCGTCATGGACCACGGCGACCTGGTCGGCATGCTCACCTTCCGCGAGGTCATCCAGGCGGTGGTGAAGAACGGCGGCTCGGTCGGCGAGACCCGTGTCCGCAGCGTCATGGACGACGCGCCGCTCACCTGCACCCCCGGTACCGAACTCGACGAGGTGCGCCGCATGATGCTCGGCCGGCATGCCCGCTACATGCCGGTGGTGAGCGAGCGCACCCTGATGGGCGTGGTGTCGTTCTACGACGTGGCCAAGTCGGTGGTCGACAGCCAGGACTTCGAGAACAGGATGCTCAAGGCGTACATCCGCGATTGGCCCGTCGAAGGACGCGACGAGTTGCCGGAGTCGCCGAAGACGGGACTGGGCTGACGAGCACAGGTCGATGCCCGGCAGCACCCTCGGCGAGCTCTTTCGCGTCACCAACTTCGGCGAGAGCCACGGGCCCGCGATCGGCTGCGTGGTCGACGGCTGTCCTCCGGGCCTGGCGCTCGGCGAGGGCGACATCCAGCCCGATCTCGACCGCCGCCGCCCGGGCACGTCGCGTCACGTCACGCAGCGGCAGGAAGCCGACCGCGTCGAGATTCTTTCGGGCGTCTTCGAGGGTCGCACGACCGGAACGCCGATCGCGCTCGTGATCCGCAACACCGACGCGCGCTCGAAAGACTACGCCAACCTGCTCGACACCTTCCGCCCCGGCCACGCCGACTACACCTACCACCAGAAGTACGGCCTGCGCGACCCGCGCGGCGGCGGCCGCGCCTCGGCACGGCTGACGGCGCCTTCGGTGGCCGCCGCCGCGATCGCGAAGAAGTGGCTGTTCGAGGCCCACGGCACCTCGTTCTGCGCATGGCTGTCGCAGATGGGCGAGATCGAGATTCCGTTCGAAGGCGAGTCGCACATCCGCGAGAACCCGTTCTTCGCCGCCAATGCCTCGATGATCGACCGCCTCGAGGCGCACATGGACGCGCTGCGCAAGGCCGGCGACAGCTGCGGAGCGAGGATCGACGTCGTCGCGCGCCGGGTTCCGGTCGGGCTCGGCGAGCCCGTCTACGACCGGCTCGACGCCGACATCGCCCACGCGCTGATGGGCATCAACGCCGTCAAGGGCGTCGAGATGGGTGCCGGTTTCGCGTCGGCGGGGCAAAGGGGCAGCGAGCATGGCGACGAGCTCACGCCGCAGGGCTTCGAGACCAACCACGCCGGCGGCGTCCTCGGCGGCATCTCGACCGGCCAGGACATCACCGCGCGCATCGCCGTCAAGCCGACGAGCTCGATCCGAACGCCGCGTCGCTCGGTCGGCCTCGACGGCCGGGCCACGACGGTCGAGACGCACGGCCGCCACGACCCGTGCGTCGGCATCCGCGCCGCGCCGATCGCCGAGGCGATGCTGGCGCTGGTGCTGATGGACCACGCCCTGCGGCACCGCGCCCAATGCGGCGACGTGCGGGTGGAGATGCCGGCGATCGCCGCCTTCGTTCCTCCGGTCTGACCTCGGCGGCTCGTCGGGGCGCGCCAGCCGACATGTCAAGGCGGACGTCGCGTTCGACTCGCATCCGCGTACACGTCTGCGTATCGCTTGGCCGATTCGAGCCATGCGAAGCGTTGCCTCATGCCGCGCTCTTGCAAGCCGCGCCAACGCGCCGGCGTGCCAAAGGCCGCTGCGGCGCGTTCGATGGCATCGCGCAGGGCGGCCGTCGTCGGTGTCGCCATGACGAATCCGGTGCCGTCTTCCACCAGGTCGCTGTCGGACACGGTATCGAGCAGGCCACCGGTCGCGTTGACCACCGGCGGCGTCCCGTACACCAGGCTGTACATCTGATTGAGCCCGCAAGGCTCGAAGCGCGACGGCATCAGGAAACAGTCTGCACCAGCCTCGATGAGGTGGGCCATGCCTTCGTCGAAGCCGATCCGCACGCCCACCTGCCCCGGGTGGCGCGCTGCCGCATCCATGAAACGATGTTCCAGGATCGGATCCCCACTGCCCAGGACGACCAGTTGTCCTCCCAGCTCGATCACCCGATCCAGGGTCTCGAGGACGAGATCGACCCCTTTCTGCTCGGTCAGTCGGCTGACCATCCCGAACAGCATGCCGGGACCCGGATGAAGCGTTGCCTTCTCCCGCAGAGCCGTCTTGTTCCGGGCCTTGGCGGCCCACTGACCCGGGCCGTAGTTGACCGGAATCAGCGCGTCGGTGACGGGATTCCACTCGGTCGAATCGATGCCGTTCAGGATGCCGAGCAAGGACGGCGCGCGCAGCTGCAGCATGCCTTCGAGGCCGCAGCCGAACGCCGGCGTCTGGATCTCTTTCGCGTAGGTCGGACTGACCGTCGTGATGACGTCGGCGTGGCGCAGCCCTGCTTTCATCATCGACAGGCGAGACCAATGCAGGATGCCCTCGACGGACATCCACTCCGGAGGCACGTCGAGGCTTGCCGCGAGCGCGGCGTCGACATTCCCCTGGAAGGCGAGGTTGTGGATGGTGAAGACGCTCGCTGCGGTCGCGCGCGGCATGCGCGACAGGTAGGCCGGCGCGAGACCGGTTGGCCAATCGTTCGCATGCAGGACGTCGGCGACCCACGGCTTCCACGGGCCGCCTTCGGCGCAAAGACGCGCGGCGACGTGACTCAGGAAACCGAACCGCGCTGCGTTGTCGGCGTGATCGATGCCGGCGTCGTCGCCATATGGATTGCCAGGCCGGTCGTAGAGCGCGGGGCAATCCAGCAGCCAGAGATCGAACCCCGTTCCGGCGAGCCGAGCGAGAACGGCCTCCGGCCAGGGGCCCTGCGCTGCGAGTCGGACTGTCTCCAGCGCATCGCTCAGGCCCCCGCGCAGCGAGCGATAGGCCGGCAACAGCACGCGAACGTCATGACCTGCCGAAACGAGGGCACGCGGCAAGGACGCGCTGACGTCGCCCAAGCCGCCCGCCTTGGCCCAGGGAGCGCATTCCGACGATGCGAAAAGGATCTGCACGAGCCCGCTACGCGCGAGCCTGTCGCTTGAAGAATGCCCGGGGTACGACCACGATTCCGCTTTCGCTCACGTGGAATCGCTGCCGATCCTGATCGTGGTCGAAGCCGATCGACTCGCCGGCCGGGATGGCGTTGTCCTGGTCGACGATGACGCGACGAAGTCTGGCGCCGGAGCCGACGACGCTTCGCTCCATGACGATGCAGTGTTCGAGCGTGGCATCCGTCCCGACGGTCACGCTGCGACGCAGCATCGCATGGTCGAGTCGCGCTCCGTTGACGACGCAACCGGAGCCCACCACCGATCGGGTGATCACGCCGCTCTCGATTTGTGCGCTTTCCGCTTGTTCAGGGCTGGCATAGATCGGCCACGCCGCGTTCGTGATCCTGAACTTCGGCTCCGCGCCCAACGTGTCCATGTGGGCTTCGAAGTACGCGTCGACGGTGCCGACGTCGCGCCAGTACGCCTGCTCCTCGAAGGCAGCGACGCCAGGCACCTTGTTGGTCATGAAGTCATAGGCAAGCACCTTGCGGGAGGCCAACATTCGAGGCAGGAGGTGCTTGCCGAAATCGCTCTCGCCGAGCTCGTGTGCCTTGCGCAACTCCTCGACGAGGACCTGTCTGGAGAAGATGTAATTTCCCATCGATGCCATGGCGTATCCCGGACGGCCAGGCATGGACGAAGCGGTCGCCGGCTTCTCGTTGAATTCCGTGACGCGCATGGCGGCGTCGGTGGCGACGATGCCGAACGAGGCGCTCTGCTCGACGGGTATCGGCAAGGTCGCCACGGTGACGTCCGCGTCGCTGGCGCAATGCGCCTCGATCATCTGGCGTACGTCCATCCGATAGATGTGGTCGGCGCCGAACACCGCCACGAGGTCCGGCATCTGGGTCTCGATGAGGTGCAGGTTCTGGAACACGGCGTCCGCGGTGCCCTGGAACCACTCGGGACCATGGCGCATCTGCGGGGGCACGACCGTGACGAAGTGGCCCGCGATGAGGGGGGCCAAGGTCCAGGACTCGCGGACGTGCTCGATCAGGGCCTGCGATTTGTACTGGACCAGCAGATAAACGGAATAGATCTCCGAATTGATGAGGTTGCTGAGAACGAAATCGACAACGCGATGCTTGCCATTGAAAGGAACGGCCGGTTTGCAGCGGTCTGCCGTGAGCGCGTGCAACCGGCTGCCCTCGCCGCCAGCCATGACAAACGCGAGAACGCGCCGATGGGGGTTCATGACGGCGTCGACCAAGCTGGCCGGACAACTCGGTTGCACCATGCCAGCTGCTCAAACATGCCCATACATAGCAAACGGTGTGCCCGAATGACCGTTCTCAGGATTCGCTGCGCAGCCTGAGGACGGCCACCGGCAGGATGCTCAGCAGCTCGGCGACCGCAGCCGGGTGCCCGAACAGATTGAGGGCCTTCCCGGTGAAGACGTCCTGCCACCGGCCAGCATGACTCGGCAGCTCGACCGACGCATTGCTCCACGACCCTGGCGTCGGAAGCCCGACCTGGCGAGCGTTCAGACGCGCGAACAAGCGGCCTGCCACCACCGCGACAGTCTCCGCGCCGGCGCTCCGGGCGAAGGCGATGACATGTTCGCAACGATCGCCAGCCACTGTCAGCGGCTGGTAGTCGCCACGACGGAACAGGTCTGGAATCTGCGCACGCAGGCGCAACAGCCGGTGGATGACCAACAGCTTGAGGCGACCGTCGGTCAGGGACCGGGCGAGACCGGCGCACCGATCGGCCTGCTCCGACTCGCCCCAGTCTTCGATGTCACGCAGGATGCCGGCTCGAAGGTCATAGTCGACCGGGCGCCGATTGTCCGGATCGACCAGGCTCAGATCGAGCAGCTCGTTGCCCTGATACAGGTCCGGGACGCCCGGAACGGTGTACTTGAGCACGGCCATGGT
>JBBSPY010000114.1:0-9993 GCA_038258415.1 Burkholderiales bacterium | reverse complement strand
TGCCGGCGGATGCCGCGGTCCTTGTCTGCGCTCATGGTCTGCCCGGTGGGGTCGTGGAGAGGACGTGGACCATACCCGCAAAAGCAGTCGCCTCGGGCCTCGTCACTTCCAGCGTTCTGGCTCGACGGCGACGCTGCCACGGTCGCTCGACAGCGTGATCACGCCGTCCATCACCGTGGCCTGCAGCTGCATCGAGCGTTCGGCGAGCTCGGCAAGCGACTGCGCCTCGGCGGAAGGGAAGCGCCAGACCTGCAGCCGTTCGAGCCGCTCGACCTTGCGCTCGATGCCCTTCCACCACAGCTCGGCGGCGCTCCCGTAGGCGTAGACGCGAACGGCGTCGGCCTGGCTGCAGGCCTTGAGCAGCGGCTTGTCTTCTGGCTGGCCGACCTCGACCCACAGGCGCTTGCGGCCGGTGTAGTCCGTCAGTGCGAGGTCGGGCGCGTCGGGGTCGGACATGCCGTCGCCGAAGGCCAGGGTGGCGTCGCCGCCGCAGGTGTCTTGCAGCTCGTGGGCGACGAGCGCGAGCGCCGCGAGCCTGACCATCATCCGCTCGTCGGTCTCGCTCGGATGCCGGGCGAGCGTGATGGCGTGGTCAGCGTAGTGGCCGTGGTCGATGTCGGCGAGCTGTACGTTGGCCTTGAAGATGGTCGACTTGATCGCCACGGCGTTGCGGGCGCCTCAGCCGGGGAGCTTTGCTGCCAGCAGTTCGACCTTCTCGATCTTCGGCGGCGCGGCGAGCAGCGCGTCGGCGTTGGCCATCAGCGCCGCGGCGATCTGGCCGTTGAGGTGGGCGTTGCGGCCCGCCTCGTCGGCGAAGGCGTCGAACACGCCGAAGGTCGAAGGGCCGAACTTCAGCGCGAACCATGCCGTGGTGCCGCTTTCGGCATTGGCGAGCGGCAATGCGCCGGCGAGGAAATCGGCGACCTTTGCTTCCATCCCCGGCTTGGCCTCGAGGCGGACGAACAGGGCTAGCTTGACCATGGTGCTTCCTTCGGCGGGTGGGCGACTCGGCGAGCCGAACCGTGCAGGATGCCACGTCTCGGCGAACGGAGGGCGGCGGAGGCAGAAGCGGGCGGCCCGCGGTAGTCTCTCGCCCCCCACCGATCCGAAGACGATGCCGCCGCACCACGATCCCTCGCCCCAGATCCGCGCCGACGCCGCTGTCTCGATCGTCGGCCTCGCCAAGCGCTACGCCACCGGCGTCGAGGCACTGAAGCCCGTGGACCTCGAGATCCGCCGCGGCGAGATCTTCGCGCTGCTCGGCCCGAACGGCGCCGGCAAGACGACGCTGATCTCCATCGTCTGCGGCATCGTCGTGCCGAGCGCGGGCCGGGTGACGGTCGACGGGCACGACATCGTCCGCGACTACCGCATCACCCGCAGCCGCGTCGGTCTCGTGCCGCAGGAGCTGACGACCGACGCCTTCGAGACCGTGTGGAACACGGTCAGCTTCAGCCGCGGCATCTTCGGGCGCCCGCCCGACCCGGCGCTGATCGAGCGCGTGTTGCGCGACCTCACGCTCTGGGAGAAGCGCGGCGACAAGATCATGACGCTTTCCGGCGGCATGAAGCGCCGCGTCATGATCGCCAAGGCGCTGTCGCACGAGCCCGAGATCCTCTTCCTCGACGAGCCGACGGCGGGCGTCGACGTGAACCTCCGGCGCGACATGTGGGCGATGGTGCGGGCGCTGCGCGAGCGAGGCGTCACCATCATCCTCACCACCCACTACATCGAGGAGGCCGAGAGCATGGCCGACCGCATCGGCGTGATCCGCCGCGGCGAGCTGATCCTCGTGGAGGAGAAAGCGGCGCTGATGACCAAGCTGGGCCGCAAGCACGTGACGGTGCTGCTCGAGCAGCCGATCGAGGCCGCGCCCGGCTCGCTCGCGCCGTGGCAGCCGGTGCTGGCCGACGGCGGCCGGCAGCTCGAATGCGATGTTGACACGGCGCCCGCCGCCGACGGCTCGCGCCCGGCGCGTGGCACCGGCGCGCTGCTGGACGAGCTGACGCGGCTCGGCCTCGTCGTGCGCGAGCTGAACACGCGGCAGAGCTCGCTGGAAGACATCTTCGTCGGGCTGGTCGACGAGGCCGGGGACGCGGCAAGGGCGGCGGCATGACCTTCAACCACCACGGCGTCTGGGCGATCTTCAGGTTCGAGATGGCGCGCGCGCTGCGCACCGTCTGGCAGAGCCTGGTCGGACCCGTCATCACGACGTCGCTCTACTTCGTCGTCTTCGGCGCCGCCATCGGCTCGCGCATGACCGAGGTCGCCGGCGTGTCGTACGGCGCCTACATCGTGCCCGGACTCATCATGCTGTCGCTGTTCACGCAGAGCCTCTCGAACGCGTCGTTCGGCATCTTCTTCCCGAAGTTCACGGGCACGATCTACGAGTACCTGTCGGCACCGATCTCGGCGCTCGAGATGGCCGTCGCCTTCGTCGGCGCAGCGGCCTGCAAGTCGATCGTGCTCGGACTCGTCATCCTCGCGACCGCCGCCTTCTTCGTTCCGCTGCGCATCGACCACCCGGTCTGGATGATGACCTTCCTGCTTCTGACGGCGACGGCCTTCAGCCTGTTCGGCTTCATCATCGGCATCTGGGCGAAGAACTTCGAGCAGTTGCAGTTCGTGCCGCTGCTCGTCGTCACCCCGCTCACGTTCCTGGGCGGCGCGTTCTACTCGATCGACATGCTGCCTCCGCTGTGGCGCACGGTGACGCTGTTCAACCCGGTGGTCTACCTGATCGACGGCTTCCGCTGGAGCTTCTACGGCACCGCCGACGTCGGTGTCGGCGTGAGCCTCGCGGCGACCCTGGCCTTCCTGGGGGTGTGTGTCGGCATCGTGACCTGGATGTTTCGCACCGGGTACCGCCTCAAGAACTGACGCGGCGCGAAGAATGCCGCGATTCGCCGGTTGATCGGTGAATCGGCACGCGTCCGCTGGTGAACACTCGGGGGGAAGTCGCTCCGACGCCTGCCGCGCCGCCATGCAGCCCCAGACCTACGTTCCCGCGTTCACCCTCGAGCCGCTCAAACACGAGCAGGGACCGAAGCCGCCGGACCGGCCGACGACGCCAAACTTCATCAACGACGTGGCCGGCGGCCGCGTCGAGCTGCCGACGATCCCCCGTGTGCTGCAGCGTCTGATCGCCGCGCTTCGCGACCCCGATGTCGACGCGCGCGAAATCAGCCAGTCGCTGTCGAAGGACCCGGTGCTGAGCGCGAAGGTGCTGCGGCTGGCGAACTCGTCGTTCTTCGGCGGGCAGCGATCGATGGCGTCGATCGACGCCGCCGTGGCGCTGATCGGCACGACCGCGCTCAACCGGCTCATCGTCGCGTGCGGCGTCTCGTCGTCTTTCAGCGAGGTGCCGGGGATCGACCTGCCGACCTTCTGGCGCGACGCGCTCGTCGCCGCCACCGCGGCCGGCAGGCTCGCGCCAGGGCTCCGAGCCGACGCCGAGAGTGCATATGTCTGCGGCCTCCTGCACGGTGCCGGGCATCTCATCCTCTGCCAGACCTACCCCGACATCGCACGCTTCATGTTCGATGGCTACGCGACGGCGCGCGGCGCCGAGCTGGCGGCGATCGAGAGCGAGTGCTTCGGCATCGACCACGGCACGGTCGGCGCGCTGTGGGTCGAGACGCTCGGCTTTCCCCAAGCCGTTTCCGACACGATCCGCAACGCGGCACGGCCACCCGCCGCGAGCGACACGCCCCTCGATCTCGCGTTGCGCGGCGCCTGCTCGCTGGCCGGTTCGGTGGCGCAGGGCCATGATGCCGGCGCGGCGTTCGCCAGCCTGCTGCCGCGGATCCAGGCGACCTGCGGTGATGCCGACGGCACGCCGGGCGCGGCGTTCGCGAAGCTCTACGACGCACTGAAGGAAACCGAGCCGGCGATCTGATCGCGGCTCGCGTGCGGGGCGGCAAGCCAGGGCGCAGCGTCGTCGTACATTCCGTGGCGAGGGTTGCCGTGCCGTTCGGCGCGAGCCCACCGCACGAAAGCCGCCCGCATGACCGAACCGACCGCCTACACGCCGCCGCGTGTCTGGACCTGGGACAAGGAGAATGGCGGCCGCTTCGCCAGCATCAACCGGCCGATCGCCGGACCGACGCACGACAAGGCGCTTCCGGTCGGCCGGCATCCGATGCAGCTCTATTCGCTGGCCACGCCGAACGGCGTCAAGGTCACCGTGATGCTGGAGGAGCTCCTCGCGCTCGGCCACACCGGCGCCGAGTACGACGCCTGGCTGATCCAGATCGGCGAGGGCGACCAGTTCGGCAGCGGCTTCGTCGGTGTCAATCCGAACTCCAAGATCCCGGCGCTGATGGACCACAGCGGGGCGACGCCGGTGCGCGTGTTCGAGTCGGGCGCGATCCTGCTGCATCTGGCGGAGAAGTTCGGTGCCCTCGTGCCCGCAGCCGGTGCCGAGCGCGCCGAATGCCTGTCCTGGCTGTTCTGGCTGATGGGCAGCGCGCCGTTCCTCGGCGGCGGCTTCGGCCATTTCTACGCCTACGCGCCGTCGAAGATGGAGTACCCGATCGACCGATATGCGATGGAGGTCAAGCGCCAGCTCGACGTCCTCGACCGTCGCCTCGCCGAGAGCGCGTACCTCGCGGGCGACGACTACTCGATCGCCGACATCGCCGTCTGGCCCTGGTATGGCGGCCTCGTGAAGGGCCAGCTCTACGAGGCCGGCGAGTTCCTGCAAGTGGAGGAATACAAGAACGTGCTGCGCTGGACCGACGGCATCGCCGCGCGACCCGCGGCGCAGCGCGGCCGCATGGTCAACCGCACCTGGGGCCAGCCGTCGAGCCAGCTGCACGAGCGCCACGACGCCGGCGACTTCGACACGTTGACGCAGGACAAGGTCGCGCCAACATGATCACCCTCTACGACTGCGCCACCGCGCCGAGCCCGCGCCGGGCGCGCATCCTGCTCGCCGAGAAGGGCGTGGCGCACGAGACGATCGCAGTCGACCTGCGCAGCGGTGAACACATGGGCGACGCCTACCGGCAGGTCAACCCGCTGTGCACCGTGCCCGCGCTGCGGACCCACGAAGGACTCGTCCTCACCGACAACGCGTCGATCACGGCGTGGCTGGAGGCGGCCTTCCCGCGGCCAGCGCTGCTCGGCGTCACGCCCGGCGAGAAGGCCGAGGTTGCGAGCTGGAACTGGCGCATCGAGTTCGAGGGACTGCTCGCCATTGCCGAGGCCATGCGCAACAAGGCGCCGGCCATGGCCGACCGCGCCCTTCCGGGACCTGTCAACTATGCGCAGATCCCGGCACTGGCCGAGCGCGGCGTGGCCCGCGTGCAGCAGTTCTTCGTGACGCTGAACGATCGACTCGCCGATCGAAGCTTCGTCGCGACCGACCGCTTGAGCGTGGCCGACATCACCGCCGTCGTTGCCGTCGACTTCGCGCGGGTGGTGAAGGTCAAGCCTTCGGACGAGCACCCGCACCTGCAGCGCTGGCGCGCGGCGATGGCCGAGCGTGCGTCGATGGCGCTGTAGCACGCATGGCCGGAAGGATCACCGTCGAGCCGTTCTTCGACGAGAAGACGGGAACCGTCTCGTACATCGTGTTCGACAACGCGACGCGACGCGCGGCCATCATCGATCCCGTCCTCGACTTCGATATCAGGTCCGGCCACACCGCGACCAGGAGCGCCGACAGGATGCTGGCCTGCGTGTCGAAGGAGCGTCTTTCGATCGACTGGATCCTCGAGACGCACGCCCACGCCGATCACCTCTCGGCGGCTCGCTACCTGCAGGAGCAGGTCGGCGGCCAGATCGCGATCGGCGAGCGCATCCGCGAGATCCAGGCGATCTTCCGCAAGCTCTACAACCTCGAGCGCGCGTTCCTGCCCGACGGCAGCCAGTTCGATCATCTCTTCGGTGACGGCGAAATCTTCCGCATCGGCGACCTCGAGGCGACCGCACTGCATGTGCCCGGGCACACGCCTGCCGACATGGCTTACGTGATCGACGACGCCGTGTTCGTCGGCGACACCCTGTTCATGCCCGACCTCGGATCGGCCCGCGCCGACTTTCCCGGCGGCGACGCGCACATCCTCTACCGCTCGATGCACCGCATCCTCGGTCTTTCCGACGACACGCGCGTATTCGTCTGCCACGACTATCCTCCCGAGGGTCGCGACGCGCGCTGGGAAACGACCGTGCGGGAGCAACGCGCGAACAACGTCCACGTGCACGACGGCATCGACGAAGCGGCCTTCGTCGCCATGCGCACGGCCCGCGACGCGACGCTCGACGTGCCGACGCTGCTCCTGCCGTCGATCCAGGTCAACGTGCGCGCCGGGCGGTTGCCACCGGCCGACGACAACGGGATCACCTACCTGCGGATCCCGGTGAATGCGTTGCCGACCGCAGCGCGCAATGAAACCGTGGAGTGACCGCCTTGATCTTTCGCACCGCATTCAAGGGCTTCGTCGCAGGCGCGGTCGCGACGCTGGTCTTCCACCAGGGCTTCCTCTGGCTGCTGGGCCGGTTCCTGAGCTCGCCGTACAAGCCCTGGAACGTCGCGGCCAACGGGTATGGCGTTCCATCGGTGCTGGCGCTGGCGTTCTGGGGCGGCGTGTGGGGGATCGCCTTGTGCGCCGTCGTGGCGGGTCTGACGCGCGGTCGGGCTCTCCTGTGGGGCGCCGTCCTGGGCAGTGTCGTTCCATCCGCATGGGCTTGGACCGTGCTCGCGGCGATGCACGGCCGACCGTTCTTCGGCGGAAGCGATCCGAAGCTCATAGTCGGGGCGCTGCTCGTCAACGCGGTCTGGGGTCTCGCCACGGTGGCGCTGTTTCACGCGATGCGTGGGCGCCGGCCGCGGCGGCGCGGAATCCTGGGTTGAGGGCCGGCTACGTCGGCCTGGCCGGCACGGGCAGGCCGACGGTCGGATCGCCGAGGATGACGGTGTGCAACCGATCGCTCGACGCGACCTGGTAGTACAGCGCTGCTTCGGCACTTCCCGGCGTCGCCTGGTTGAAGGCGTTGCGCGCCTGGGTCCACAGTCCGGCCAGCGCGCCGGCGTCGCCGAACACCTCGCCGAAGGCCCAGCCGACGGGCCGCCCGCCGCCGCCGGCGTAGAGGCGGTCGTAGAGCGCGGCGCGAACTTTGTGCGCGAGCGGCTGGCCGGTGGCCGGGTCGCGCAGGGTCCAGTCGAACGTCGGCTCGACCATGCCGACGAAGGCGCGCAGCGGTCGCTCGGCGCCGAGCAGGCGGCGCGGCAGCGGCGCGGTGCGCGCGCCGCACGCGGCGGCCACCCCGTCGAGCACGCGGCCGACCTCCGAGGCGGCGTCGAACAGGCCGGCATAGGCCGAGACCGCGTCGCTGCCGGCGCCGCAGCAGGCGTGCGCATACCAGATGGCGCCGTCGGGTGACCAGGCGTCGGCGAGCGTCTTCAGGTCGACCGGCCGGCGCGACACATCGACGGGCAGGCCGAGTCGCGCGGCCGTCGCGTCCTGGTCGTCGAGCGGGCCGGTCATGCCGTGGCTCGTCGTCACGACGAGCGCGGGCCGGCTCGCGACCAGCGACTCGATCAGCCGCGCGCCGGTCGCGTCGGCGCCGAGCAGCGCGGTGTGGCGCGGCAGGTCGGCATCGGCCGCGTAGTCGCCGGCGAGTTTTCTCGCCACCACGGCATCCATCAGCCAGCTGATGTCGGGCTGGCCGAGATTGGCGCTCCAGACGAGCGGCGCGCCGACATCGCAATTCGAGCCGGCCCAGTCGTTCAGCAGCGCATCGACGTAGTGCTCGAGGCCCTTCGCGTCGAGATCGAGGCGGCCGACCGACCGCGACAGGTTGGCCGCGTACTGGAACGACCACGGGATCGCGTCGGGTGACGCCGCGATCAGCAGGAAGCGCGGCAGCGCGGCGTTGCCGGTCGGCGAGACGAGCGACAGCCGGCGACGACCGCCCTGCGCGTCGTAGCGCCAGACATGGCCGGGGCCGGCATCGACATGCCAGCGCAGCACCGGCGAGCCCGGACGCGAGGCGAGCAGCTCGCGAATCGGCTCGGCGGCGTCGTCGGCGAACGGGCGGCGCTTCGCGTCGATGCTGCGGTCGTCGGGCAGCACGAGGCCCCAGCCGACCTCGGGATGCCGCCAGTCCCACGGCTCGGCCACCGGCGGCGCGAGCGCCGGCCCCTGGTAACCGTTGCGGTCGGTGAGCCCCCACCCGGCGCCCCTGCCGCCGAGCGGCGACTGCGGGCTGCTCTCGCCGGTCCAGGCATTGATCGCGAGCTTCGGGGGCAGCGCGAAGTCCGAGAAGGCCGACGTCACGCGGGTCCTCGGTTCAGCCGGTGCTGCCGACGTTGCCGAAGCGATCGGGGCGCATCGAGGCGGGCACGACGGGCCGTTCGTCGAGCGTCGCGAGCACGCGGTCGCGCAGCTCGCCGGGTGCATCGGGAGGCAGGCTGCGCAGCAGGCCGGATGTGATGTCGGCCTTGGTCGAGATCGCCTGAAGCTCGTCGTCGGTGAACGTCGTCGGCCATGCCACCGGCGGGAGCTGGTGACCGCGCATCCCGCGGGGTCGAAACGCCTCGTCTTCCGGCTCTGGGTTGACGATGTAGCGAAGACCAGGGTCGGGGGGCGCCGGCGGCGGCACCGGCACCACGATCTCCAGCGGCCGCTCCTGCAGATACAGCACGGGCAGCGTCCAGCGGCCGTTGGCCATCGCATCGGGGTAGATGTTGCGCAGCGCCTGGCGCGGCAGCGTCATCGCCTGCGAGAGGTTGACCGCCACCGGCAGGCCGCCGCGCGGCGCCAGCAACGCATCCTTCAACGCTGAGAACAGCTCCGGGTACAGCGCCGCGCAGAACGTGCTGGCCTCGCCGACCTGCACCGGCTCGTGCATGCCGATCGCCGCCGCGACCCCCCCTTCGGATACGAGCTGGTAAGCCATCGAGTAGAGCTGCTGGCCAGCCTGGGCGCCGTTGCAGCAGTTGAGCACGACGATCCACACGCCAGCGAGCGCCGGCAGGGTGGCCAGCTCCTCGATCGAGAGCTTCACCGAGCCGGTGTCCGCGCCGGCTGCCTGGTCGGCGAGGGTGGCCAGCTCGAGGAACTGCGCGCCCAGGCCGGCCGAGCCGTGACAGAAGAAGTGCACGATGTGCGCGTCGAGGCTTCCGAGCGTCGCCTGCAGCTCGACAGCCGATGCCGGCATCGGCTCGACGCGTATCGCCGGCTTCCCCATCGCCAGCACGTCGGCCCTGGCCTGCTCCAGCAACGCCGGCTCGCCGAGAAAGACGGTCGCCTGCACCGGCATCAGGCTGGCCGCCTTGGCGACCGCCTGGCTCAACGCCTGCCACTCCTGCACGGCCTGCACGCCAGCGCCCGAAAGAAACGCGGCGATGCGCAGCGGAGGCTTGAAGGCGCGCACACTGCCCTCGCGCGACGACGTCTGCTCGGCGATGCGGCCGATGTGGCAGCGCCCGTTCAGCGCGAGGAACTTGCCGCCGGGATCGCAGAGCGTCTCCCAGCGGATGTCTTCCACGTCGGCCGCCTCGATCGAGAAGTGAAGCGACTGTGCGTCGCCCGTGCCGGCGACGAACAGGGTGTCGAGCACGTGCTTGATGGCCTTGTGCCGCATGAGCCCGGCGGCGATGGCCGTGCCGTAGGCGCGCGTCGTCTCCAGGCTGTCCATGGCCGGGAGCGCACCGACGTCGTAGTTGAGCGTGATCGGGTCGCGCGCGTTCGGCAGGTTGAGCGCGGCCTTTTCGAGCCAGGCCGACAGCTTGCCGCGGCGTTGACCGATCGTGACGACGGTGCGGGTGGCCGCCATCGCGTCAGCCCCGGGGCACCATGACGCCGGCGGCGACGCTGGCGACGATGCCTTGCAGCTTCTCGAGCGTCTCGTCGGCGCCGACGTTGCGCGTGGAGAGCGCGCCGCTCGGCGATCGGTTGCGGTCGCGCTGCAGGTCGAGCGCGACCTGCTCGACGTAGCGCTGCGCCGCCGACACCCAGTTCGGGACGTCGTCGAGCGGCTCGG
>JBBSPY010000113.1:0-10034 GCA_038258415.1 Burkholderiales bacterium | reverse complement strand
GCCTCGGCGTCGGGTGCGCGTCCGCTCGCCGAGATGGGCTGGGCGATCGCGCAGAAGGCCTGAGCGACGCCTTCGCGCGTCGCACCCCAAACCTGAACGGAGACGACGATGGAATTCGACTACTCACCGCGCACCAAGGAACTGCAGGCGCAGGTGCTGCGCTTCATGGACGAGCACATCTACCCGGCAGAGCCCCGTGTGGCGACCGAGCTCGAGGCCAACACCAAGGCCGGCAAGCGCTGGACGCCGCTCGAGACGATCGAGTCGCTCAAGCCGAAAGCGAAGGCCCAGGGCCTCTGGAACCTGTTCCTGCCGCCGACCGCGGGGGGCAAGGGCGCGAAGTCGTCGGGGCGCGAGATCGGCCTGTCGAACGGCGACTACGCACCGTTGGCCGAAATCATGGGTCGGGTGACGTGGGCGAGCGAGGTGTTCAATTGCTCGGCGCCCGACACGGGGAACATGGAGACGATCGAGCGCTACGGCTCGCCCGAACTAAAGAAGCGCTGGCTCGAGCCGCTGCTCGACGGGAAGATCCGCAGCGCGTTCGCGATGACCGAGCCCGCGGTGGCGTCGTCCGACGCAACCAACATCGCATCGCGAATCGAACGCGACGGTGACGACTACGTCATCGACGGCCGCAAGTGGTGGATCTCCGGCGCCGGCGACCCGCGCTGCAAGGTCTACATCTTCATGGGCAAGACCGACCCGGAGGCGCCGCGCCATTCGCAGCAGTCGATGATCGTCGTGCCGGCCGATGCGCCGGGGATCGACGTGATGCGGCCGCTGTCGGTCTTCGGCTACGACGATGCTCCGCACGGCCACATGGAGATCGACTTCAAGGACGTGCGCGTGCCGGCGGCCAACATCCTGCTCGGCGAAGGACGCGGCTTCGAGATCGCGCAGGGCCGCCTCGGCCCGGGCCGGATCCACCACTGCATGCGGCTGATCGGTCTCGCCGAGCGTGCGCTCGAGCTGATGTGCAAGCGGGCGACCCGGCGCGTCGCATTCGGCCGCACCGTGGCCGAGCAGGGCGTGACGCGCGAGCGCATCGCCGAGGCGCGCTGCCGCATCGACCAGGCGCGCCTGCTGACGCTGAAGGCGGCATGGATGATGGACGTCGCCGGCAACAAGGCCGCGAAGTCGGAGATCGCCATGATCAAGGTCGTCGCACCGAACATGGCACTGCAGGTCATCGACTGGGCGATGCAGGTGCACGGCGGTGGTGGCGTCTCGGGCGACTTCCCGCTCGCCTATCACTATGCCGCGGCGCGCACGCTGCGATTCGCGGATGGACCCGACGAGGTGCACCGTAACGCGATCGCCAAGGAAGAGCTCGGCAAGCACGGCTGACGGCCGCCACCCTGCCCGCGCGCCGCGGCGGGTGAAGCTTGTCAGGCCCGCTCGCTCGGATCGGGGGCGCCGATCGCCTGCCATGCGGTCGAGAGCGTTGTCGTCCACGGCTCAGGAGCGCCGCTGCGCAGGTTGAGGACGCGCAAGGCCGCAGCGGCGGCAACCTCGAACACGGCGAGCGCACCGGCGATGTCGTTCTGCTCGGCGCTGCCGAGTTCGAGGCGCAGGTAGAGCTTGCCGCGCAGCGTCATCAGCACGAAAGGCGGCCGCGCGCCGAGGAAGGTGCCGGCTGCACGCTCGAGGGCGTGGCCGAGCGGTCCCTCGACCCATGCCGGCCCCTCGGCAGGCACGCCCGACACGCCGTTGAAGGTTGCCCGGAGCAGCTTCGAACCGTCGAAGCCGATCTTGGAGAACATCACGAGCCAGCGTGTCTCCTCGGGCGTCGCCATGCCGAGCTCGGTCTGGTTGTCTCGCGTGAATTGGTCGAAAGCCGTCTTCTCGAGCGACTCCTGCAGACTGCGTGTGACGATCAGCAGCTGGAGATCGGGCGGGAGCTCGAGCGGCATCCGCACCCGCAACTCGTGGCCGCTGATGTAGGTCCGTTGCGGCCGGCCCCACTCAAGACGAAATGCCCGGCCGTCCAGCTGGCCCTCGACGGCAAAACCGTGGCCCTCGCGCTCGCGCTTGAAGACGTCGCCCCGGCCCGCCGCCCAGGCGGCAATCTCGCCGACGTCCGGGCCCAGCCCCTGATTCGCGAAGAAGCCCTTGAGACCACCGAGCATGCGCGCCTCCGATCCACAAGACGGGCGGATGCCCTGACTGGGCGAACCGCCACGAGGAAAGCGACCGACGATCGGAGTGTATTCGTCGGCCTCGCCGAACGGAGCGGCCGGATGGGAGCTCAGGCAAGCCAGCGGGCGACGAGCGGAATGATCAGTGAGGCCAGGAGAACCTGCAGCCCGAGCGCGAGCCCTGCATAGGCGCCGGCATCGGCGTGAACCTGCATGGCCCGCGCCGCGCCGATGCCGTGGGCCGTTGTCCCGAGCGCGAATCCGCGCGTCGCCCAGGCCCGAACCCGAAGGCCGTCGAAGATGTACTTGGCGGTCATGGCGCCGACGAGACCGGTCAGCACGGCGAACACGGCAGCGAGGGCGGGCACACCGCCGATCCGCTCGGCGATGCCCATCGCAACCGGCGCGGTCACCGACTTCGATGCCAGCGAACGCACGACGTCGGCCGGCATGCCGAGCGCCCATGCGAGGCCGACCGCACTGCCCGCCGCCGAGGCACCGCCCGCCAGCGCGGCGATCGTCAGCACGGCGCCTCGTCTTCGCAGTTCGGCGCGCCGTTCCCATAGCGGCCACGCGAGGGCCACGACAGCGGGGCCGAGCAGCACGTGCACGAACTGCGCACCCGCGAAGTACGTCGGATAAGACGTTCGGGTGCCGACCAGCAACACGCCGAGGCCGACGACCGACCAGAGAACGGGGTTCGCCCAGGGCGGCTTGCCGAGCCGCTCGTATGCGGCGGCGAAGCCGGCGTAGACCACCAGCGTTGCCGTCAGTCCGAACAGCGGCGTGGACGCGAGATAGACCCAGAGCTGCACGAAGTCGTTCATTCGCTGCCCCGTGCTGCCTCATTCTCGTCACGCTGCAGGGCCCGCATCACCAGCGCCGTCACGGCGAGACCGATCCAGGTCGACAGCAGGATCACGACCGACAGCCTGACGCCGTATCGGGACACGACGTCAAGGTGGGTGATGACGCCCACACCGACCGGCACGAACAGCAAGGAGAGGTGGGAGAGCAGGACATCCGCAGCCGCCCGGACGGGCTCGCGCAGCGCGGGCCATTGGAGGGCAGGCAGGACCAGCATCATTCCGATGACCGGCCCAGGAAAGGGCAACGCGAAGGCGCGCGACAGCGCCTCGCCAGCGGCCTGAAACAGCAGCAGCAGGGCGAGCCCCTGAAGCGGCTTCACGGCGGTATGGCGGCAGGCGCCGCCCGCTCCGCCAGTCGCTCGGCGAAGCATGCTGGTCCGAGGGTGCGGAGGCGCCGCATTCAGGGTGATCTTCCAGATGGCGGGAGAAGTGGCAGTGGCCTGCCCGGAGGGACTCGAACCCCCGACCCCCAGCTTAGAAGGCTGGTGCTCTATCCGGTTGAGCTACGGGCAGATCAGGGTCGCGCGGTGGCGCCTTGTCGAAACACTGGTCGGGGCGGCGGGATTCGAACTCGCGACCTACTGGTCCCAAACCAGTTGCGCTACCAGGCTGCGCTACGCCCCGAAACCGCGCGATTATGGCGTCCTGTTACCGCGGATGGGGCTCGGCCCGCGCGGCTTGCCGAGGACTCTATCGTCGTCGGGTGATCGCTTCGCCGGCGCGACCTTCAGTGCCATGGGGCTGTTCGGTGCCAGCTTGACAGCCATCGCGCTGCCGGCTTCGCTGCCCTTCTTGTGTGCGGTTTCCTTCTTCGCCTTGCGTTCGGCCTTGTCTTCCTTGGCGAGCGCCGGCGCGGCGAGCAGGCCGGCCGCGACGGCCAGGCTGCCGACCCGGAGTGCGGTCTTGAGACGGTTGCTGCGGGCGCTGGCGCGCGATACGTGACGGTCTGTCATGAAATGCTCCTGGCTTGAGGGATGAATGCCGCGACTCCAGCCGCGGCACCGCATCGTCTTGCGCAGGCGTTGCGGGGCCGTTGCAGCCCTGCAGCAGTCCCGTCCCGGTCAGCTCTCGACCGGCAGGGGTGTCTCCAGCAGGAGCAACTCCCTCGAGATCGCCACGCACTGCTGGATGTGCTGCTCGCAGACGTAGCGCAGCGACGAATACGTGAGCGCCGCCGACACCGCCTGGCCGGCGAGCGGAACGTACTTTGCCGCCTGCTGCGTCGTCAGGCGGACGCCGACGACCTTGAGCATGCGCACGATCAGGTCTCGCGTCACCATGCGGCCGACGAGCATGCCGCTGCCGGCCGAAATCGCCTTGAAGACGGCGACGCGGCGATCGGGCGAGAGTCGCTCGACCTGAGCCGGAGTCAGCCCGAACGCGTGGTTGATGTCGGGGATGAGCTTCATCAGCACGGCGATGTCGGTGACCCAGTCGATGCCGGGAATCGGCACGACCGCGACCCCCGCCGCGACGAGGGCGCGCTGGCTCACCATGCGCCGGCAGTGGCGGATCACGGCATCGATTTCGCGCGCGCTCGCCGGGACGACGGCCCACGCGTCGGCGGACCGGGCATCGCTGGTGGCGGTGCGGCGAAGGAAACCGGGCAATCGCGGGAAGGTCATGGTCCGAAGTCTCGTCGAAGAATCAGCTGATGGTCTGCTGCCAGATTCTCTCCAGTCGCTTGACGCTGACCGGGTGGGGGGTCTTCAGTTCCTGCGCATACAGGCCGACGCGCAGTTCCTCGAGCCACCAGCCGAACTCGTCGAGACGCGGGTCCGGCGCGCCGCGCCGGTCAGCCACGCTGCGCAGCCACCGCTGCTCGAGGGGGCGGATCTCGGCCATTCGCGAGGAGTCGCGCGTCGGGTCGGCGCGCAGCTTGTCGAGCCGCATCACGATCGCCTTCAGGTAGCGTGGCAATTGCGCCAGTCGTGGCCACGGCGTCCCGGCGATGAAGCGTCGCGGCACGAGTCGCGCGAGCTGCGCCGTGATGTCGTCGGCGGCAGCCTTTGGCGCGCGCGCGTCCCTGAGCCTGCGCATGGCGGCGGCGTACTCCGTCAGCACGGCGCCGGCCATGCGTGCCACCTCGCCTGCGATCAGGCCGAGGCGACCGCGGCCCTGGTCGATGCGGGCGGCGAAGGCGGCGGCGTCGGTCGGCAGCGGGTCTGAGAGGAAGGCGCGGTCGATGGCGACGCCGACGATCTGCTCTCGCAGCTCCTCGGCGCTGCCGAGCGGCAGGTAGCCGGCCGCCATCGCCTGCAGTTCGGGTGTGTTCTTCTCGAGGTGCCGGATGGCGTCGCGGATCTGCAGCGCGACGAGCCTTGCCAGGCCGGCGCGATGCTTCGTGGCTGCGACCTCGGGCTCGTCGAAGACCTCGATCTCGACGTGCGTGCGCCGGTCGATCAGTGCCGGAAACCCGACCATCGACTGGCCGCCCTTGCGCACCTCGAGCAGCTCCGGAAGCTCGCCGAAGGTCCAGCTCGAGTACGGTGTGGAACCGCCATCGCCGGCCGCGGCATCGGGCGCCGGCGTGTGCTTGCCCGGTGCAGCAGACGGTGGTGGTGCCGCGACCTGCTCGGTCGCCGTGGCGGAAGCCGTGGGCACCTTGAGCGTCGCCAGTGCCTGGAACGCCGAGCGCGCCTGTCCGCCGAGCTCGGCCTTGAGGTGTGCCAGGGAGCGCGACTCGCCGAGCTGGCGGCCGTGCTCGTCGACGACGCGCAGGTTCATCCGCAGGTGCGGCGGCAGTTGCTCGACCTTGAAGTCGCCGCTGCGAACCTCGAGGCCCGAGCGCTCCCGCGCGGCGGCGGCGACGCGGTCGACGAGGTTGCCGTCTGCAAACGCGTGTCGCGCGATGAACCCTTCGGCGAACGCCGGAAGCGGCACGAGGCGGGAGCGCGGCCGCTGCGGCAAGGTTTTCGCGAGCGCCACGACCTTGTCCTTGAGCATGCCGGGAACGAGCCAGTCGCAGCGCTCCTCGCCGGCGGCGTTCAGGGCGTAGATCGGCAGCGTCGCGGTGATCCCGTCGCGGACGTGGCCGGGATCGTGCAGGTAGGTGAGCGCGCAGTCGACGCCTCCGAGTCGAACCGTCTTCGGGAACGAATCGCTGGTGACGCCCGAGGCTTCGTGGCGCATCAACTCGTCGCGCGTCAGCACGAGCAGCGACCGGTCGGAGCGCGACGCCTCGCGGTACCAGCGTTCGAAGGCGACAGCCCCCGTCACGTCGGCTGGGATGCGGGTGTCGTAGAAGGCGAAGACGCGCTCATCGTCGACCAAGACGTCCTGGCGGCGCGACTTGTGTTCCAGGTCCTCGATGCCGGCGACGAGCTTGCGATTGGCTGCGGCGAACGGCAAGCGGGTCTCCCAGTCGCCGGCGACCAGCGCTTCGCGGATGAAAATCTCGCGCGCTGCGGATGGATCGATGTTTGCGAAGTCGACCCGGCGGTTGGCGTAGACAACCAGGCCATACAACGTGGCCTTCTCGAGCGCCACCACCTGGCCGGCCTTCTTCTCCCAGTGCGGCTCGGCGAGCTGCTTCTTCAGCAGATGAGCGCCGACCAGTTCGAGCCCGCGCGGCTCGATCGCCGCGATGCCGCGCGCGTAAAGCCGCGTGGTCTCCACGAGCTCGGCCGCCATGATCCAGCGGCCGGGCTTCTTCGAAAGGTGGGCGCCCGGGTGGCGATGGAAGCGGATGCCGCGCGCGCCAAGATAGGCATCGTCTTCCTCGCTCTTCAGGCCGACGTTGCCGAGCAGGCCGGTGAGCAACGCGAGGTGAAGTTGCTCGTATGTTGCCGGCGACGCGTTGACGCGCCAGCCGTGCTCCGTGACGACGCCCTGCAACTGCGCATGCACGTCGCGCCACTCGCGAACGCGCCGTGGCGAGATGAAATTCTCGCGCAGCAGCAGCTCGTGCTTGCGATGCGAAGTCTGGCGACCGACCGAGCCGCCGCGAGACGCCTCCAGCCAGGCCCAGAGCTTGAGGTTGCCACCGAATTCCGACTTCTCGTCGTCGAACTTCGCGTGCGCTGCGTCGGCTGCCTGCTGGTGCTCGAGCGGCCGGTCGCGGGCGTCGGGCACCGACAGCGCGCTGGCGACGACGAGCACCTCGCGCAAGGCCTGCCGCTCCCGAGCCGCGAGGATCATGCGACCGACGCGCGGGTCGAGCGGCAACGTCGCCAGCTCCGCGCCGATCGTCGTCAGCACGTTCTGCTCGTCGACCGCGCCGAGCTCGGCGAGGAGCTGGTAGCCGTCGGCGATGGCGCGCCTGGGTGGCGCCTCGATGAACGGGAAGTCCTCGACGCTGCCGAGGTCGAGCGACTTCATGCGCAGGATCACGCCGGCGAGCGACGAGCGCATGATTTCCGGATCGGTGTAGCGCGGCCGGGAGGCGAAGTCGGCTTCGTCGTAGAGACGGATGCAGATGCCGTCGGCGACGCGGCCGCAGCGGCCTGCGCGCTGGCTTGCAGCCGCCTGGCTGATCGGCTCGATGGGCAGCTGCTCGACCTTGTTGCGAAAGCTGTAGCGCTTGATCCGCGCCAATCCGGCGTCGATCACGTAGCGGATGCCCGGCACCGTGAGCGAGGTCTCGGCGATGTTCGTCGCCAGCACGATGCGGCGTGCGCCGTGCGGCGCGAACACCTCGTCCTGCTGCTGCTGCGACAGCCGCGCAAACAACGGCAGGATCTCGACACCCGGCGGATGGTGCTTGCGAAGGCGTTCGGCGGTGTCGCGGATCTCGCGCTCGCCCGGGAGGAACACGAGCACGTCTCCCGAGCTTGCGCCAGGCGTTCGCCACAGTTCGTCGACCGCATCGACGATCGCGTCGGCCTGATCGTGATCGCGGCTTTCCTCGTACGGACGCCATCGGATCTCCACCGGGTAGAGGCGGCCCGACACGGTCAGCACCGGCGCTGGACCGGCGGGCGACGCGAAGTGCGCGGCGAAGCGATCGGCGTCGATCGTCGCCGAGGTCACGATCACCTTCAGGTCGGGCCGGCGCGGCAGGATCTGCTTGAGATGGCCGAGCAGGAAGTCGATGTTGAGGCTGCGCTCGTGCGCCTCGTCGACGATGATCGTGTCGTAGGCGCGAAGCAGCGGGTCCGCCTGTGTCTCGGCGAGAAGAATGCCGTCGGTCATCAGCTTGATGCTGGCGTTCGCCCCCGTCCGATTCTGGAAGCGCACCTTGAAACCCACCACGTCGCCGAGCGGCGTCTTCAGTTCCTCGGCGATCCGTCGGGCGACGCTCGAGGCCGCGATGCGTCGCGGCTGGGTGTGCCCGATCAGGCGGCCGCCGCCGGCCCTGCCCTTCCCTCGTCCGATGGCAAGCGCGATCTTCGGCAGCTGTGTCGTCTTGCCCGAGCCCGTCTCGCCGCAGACGATGACGACCGGGTGCTCGCGCATGGCGGCGGCGATCTCGTCGCGCCGCGCCGAGACCGGCAACGCCTCGGGGAACTCGATCGGTTGCAGCACTGGCGCGATTATCTGGGTGCCGTCCGCCGCCGGCCTCGCGTGACAGAATCCGGCGCCGTCGAGACGACACCTTCCGTGAACCTCGTTTTCCCGCACACCTTCGTGCCGTGGTTCCGCACGGTCGCCCCCTACATCCACGCCTACCACGGCAAGACGTTCGTGGTGGCGATCGCGGGCGAGCTGATCGCGGCAGGCAAGTTGCCATCGTTTGCCCAGGACCTGGCGATCCTGCAGGCCATGGGTATCCGGCTCGTCCTCGTGCATGGGTTTCGGCCGCAGGTCACCGAGCAGTTGCGCTCGAAGGGACACGCGTCGAAGTTCAGCCATGGCATGCGCATCACCGACGATGTCGCCCTCGACAGCGCCCAGGAAGCCGCCGGCCAGCTCCGCTTCGAGATCGAGGCGGCGTTCTCGCAGGGGTTGCCCAACACGCCGATGGCCAACGCCATCGTGCGGGTGGTCTCGGGAAACTTCCTCACCGCGCAGCCCGTGGGCATCGTCGACGGCATCGACTTCGTGCACAGCGGCGTCGTCCGCAAGGTTGATGCGGTTGCGATCCGCAGCGCCATCGACATCGGCGCGATGGTGCTGCTCTCGCCCTTCGGCTTCTCGCCGACCGGCGAGGCGTTCAACCTGACGATGGAAGACGTGGCGACGAGCACGGCGATCGCGTTGCAGGCCGACAAGCTGCTCTTCGTGACCGAGGTGCCGGGCATCCACGAGGACCAGTCCGATCCGCAGAGCACGATCGACACCGAGCTCGTCCTGGCCGATGCCGAGCGGCTGCTCGCATCGCTGCCGCTGCCGAACGAGCCGACCGACACCGCGTTCTACCTGCGCCACTGCATCAAGGCGTGTCGCGGCGGCGTGGAGCGCTCGCACATCCTGCCGTTCGCGATCGAGGGCGCGCTGCTGATGGAGGTTTTCACGCACGACGGCATCGGCACGATGGTCGTCGACGAGAAGCTCGAGAGCCTGCGCCAGGCCACGGCCGACGACATCGGCGGCGTGTTGCAGCTGATCGAGCCGTTCGAGCGCGACGGCACGCTCGTCAAGCGTGACCGGACCGAGATCGAGCGAGACATCGGGAACTACACCGTCATCGAGCACGACGGGGTCATCTTCGGCTGCGCTGCGCTCTACCCTTATCCGGAAAAGAAAACCGCGGAGATGGCAGCCTTCACGGTTTCGCCGCAGGTGCAGGGCCAGGGCGACGGCGAGCGAATACTCAAACGCGTCGAGCAGCGGGCCAAGGCGCTCGGCCTCGAGAGCATATTCGTGCTCACGACCCGCACGATGCACTGGTTCGTCAAGCGCGGATTCGCCCAGGTCGAGGCCGACTGGCTGCCGGAGGCGCGGCGGAAAAAATATAATTGGGACCGGCGTTCGCAGGTATATGCGAAGAAGCTGGTCTGACCGACTCGAACGAAAGGACCGACGTGGCCCGGATGATCCAGTGCAGTTACCTCAAGCGCGAGGCCGAGGGTCTCGATTTCGCGCCCTACCCCGGCGAGCTCGGCAAGCGGATCTACGCGTCGATCAGCAAGGAGGCCTGGGC
>JBBSPY010000112.1:0-10130 GCA_038258415.1 Burkholderiales bacterium | reverse complement strand
GCAGAAGTTCGTGTCCTGGCGTGCGATGAACCAGATCGCCTCGAACCGCGCCACCTACCGCTGGACGCCGACCACGGCCGACGCCGGCACATGGGAGTTCGCGGCTTTCGTGAACACGCAGATCGCGGTGCCGCTGCTCGAAGTCGAGAAGAACTCGGTGCGTGCAATCGAGGTGAGCTGCTTCGCGGCGCAGGCGTCGGGCAAGCCAGTCGGCGACGGGCCGCCGCCGGCGCTGGCCTGCGTCGACAGCTGGGCCGGAACGTCGACCTACGTCATCAAGACGCCGGGCCTGCCGGCAGCGAACATCACGGCGACGGCGAACATCACCTGGACGGTCGTGCCCGCGGAATCGAGCGTCGGCAACATCGTCTACCGGCCGAGCGGCACCTTCACGCTGGCGTTCAACCACGCCGATGGCTGCGTCTCGACGCTGTCGCCGAGCACGTTCGCCATCGTCGACTCGCCGCTGACGCCGTCGCGACTGGGGTTGGCCGAATACGTCACGCCGCCGTTCTACGGCTTCGGCGCGGCGCAGCGGATCGACACCACGGTCACCGTGACGTGCCCGGGGAGGGACCCCGGCACACCCACCCAGTTGCGCGGATTCGAGGTCAGCTACGGCTACGGCACAGGCCCTTGGACCGGCCAGGCGACGCTCGCCGGCAGCACAGACGACGGGGCCATCGCGTCGAGCTGGAGCTTCAGCCGGCCCTGACCGAACCCACGCACCCACCACGAAGGAGCAGCATGAACCACCGCATACGCAGCCTCGCCGGCATCGGCGCCTTTCTTGTCCTAACCGGCGCATGGAACGCCGCATGGGCGCAGGCTGCCTTCCCCGGCGCCTATGGCTCGCTGCACTATCCCGGCGGCGACCAGAGTTTCGCCGGCGCCAGCGCCGGCGCCTCGTTCGGCTGCGGGTCGCTCTCGGTGTCGGGCGGTCCGTCGCCCACCCTTGTCTCGACGTCGTCCAACTGTTCGGAGTTCGCACAGGCGATCCTGAACTATTCCTTCTCGATCGTCGGCCCGGCGACCGCCACGCCGATACCGGTGTCGATCGCCAGCAGCGTGACGCTGGACACCAGCGGCGGCTACCAGGCCGGATATTCGCTCGCCGTCGGCGCGGTGATGCACGGCGGTGCCTGCATCCTCGGCGTGCCCGCGTACGAGGTCTACTGCGGCGCGCACAGCTTCCTCGACGTGAGCTCGTTCGCGGCCAACACGTTCTACGGCGTCTCCATGATGGTCATCACCGGCCCGTTTGGCGCCGGATCGGGCTACGCCCTCCTCGATCCGATCTTCACCATCGACCCGCTCTACGCCGGCGCCTACTCCCTGCGCTTCAGCGAAGGCGTGATGAACGGCGTGACCTCGCCGGTGCCCGAACCGGAGACGGTCGCCCTGCTGGCGGCCGGGCTGCTCGTGCTCGCCGCTCGGCGGCGGCGCCTGCAACCGCGATGAGGAGGCTCCCCATGTCGAATCCGATCCTGAAGGCCGTCCTGCTGATGTCGCTTGCATGCAGTGCGTCGGCGCAAACCGGCCCAGGCGGTCAGGCGGCGATGCCGACGGCCGATCCGGCCATGTGCGACTCGCTGGCCAACATCCCGAACTCGCCGATGACCGTGGAGGCCTGCAGGTCGATGCTGCAGATCGCCAAGGACGATCCGGCCGCGCACCGCAAAGGCGATGCGACGATGACGTGTGCCGACATCTATGCGGAACTCAAGACCGCCACGCGCGACATCAGGGTGTCGGACGCGGAAGCGGCGCGCCGGGACAAGTCGCTGCGCGACACGCAAACGCTGAACGAGCGCCACGGGACCAAGGCCGCCGCGACGATGGCGCCGAACATGGCCGCTCTGCAGACACTCGGCGCGGTCGGGGCCGTCACGCCGAACGCGGTGATCTCTCCGCTGGTCGCCGCCCAGATGGCCGACCTCCATGCCAAGCAGAAGGTCGCCGGCGACGCCTACCTCGCCGAGTCACGCCAGCTCACCGATCAGAACACCTCGACCGCCGCGTCGACGATGCGCAATCCGCGGACACGGCGCCTTTCGCAACTGGCGATGCAGAAGGATTGCCAGCCGCCCGCGAGATGACCTCTTGGCAGACGTGCGATGGATCGCCGGGCGGCGGCTGGTTTCAGCCGGGCGTCTGCATGCGCACGAGTCGCGCCTTCTCTTCCGCCCGCGCATCGTCGACGACGCGCAGCACGTCGGCCACGTCGACCGGCGCGAGCGCAGCGTCGAAGCGACCGGTGAGGGTCGCGCCCGGCTGCAGCACGCCGCGCGTGTAGAGCGCCCAGATCTCGGCGCCGTGCTGCGCGACGAGCAGCTCGGGCGCGAAGCGGCCGAAGAAGGCGCCGAGGTTCGCGACGTCGCGCTTGAGCATGCGCTCGGCGTGGTTGTTGCCTGCGGCGTCGACGGCCTGCGGCAGGTCGATGATCACCGGCCCCGTGGCGGAGAGCAGGATGTTGAACTCGGAGAGGTCGCCGTGCACGACGCCGGCACACAGCATCCGCACGACCTCGCCCAGCAGCGTCGCATGGTGCCGGCGCGCGTCTTCGGCGGTGAAGTCGCAGTCGTTGAGGCGAGGCGCGGCGTCGCCCTCGGCGTCGACCACCAGCTCCATCAGCAGCACGCCTTCGTGGAAGTTGATCGGCCGCGGCACGCGCACGCCCGCCGTGGCGAGCCGATGCAGCGCATCGACCTCGGCGCTCTGCCACGCCGCCTCCTGTGACTCGCGTCCGAAGCGGGTGCCCTTGGCCATCGCCCGCGCCTGGCGGGAGCTCTTGACCTTGCGGTTCTCGGTGTAGTCGACGGCCTGGCGAAAGCTGCGGTGCGTCGCTTCCTTGTAGACCTTGGCGCAGAGG
Organism: Burkholderiales bacterium; assembly: GCA_038258415.1. Classification (GTDB taxonomy): domain Bacteria; phylum Pseudomonadota; class Gammaproteobacteria; order Burkholderiales; family Burkholderiaceae_C; genus Schlegelella_A. Next base: position 7,258 of record JBBSPY010000112.1, on the reverse strand, counting down.
GTTTCGTCGCCGTGGCGAACGACATAGACCTCGGCCTCCTTGCCGCTCATGAGCTGGCGCACGACGGCATCGATCAGGCCTTCTTCGAGCAGGGGGCGCAGGCGCGGCGGGGACTTCAAGCGGCGATTGTCGTCGCTGTGTTCGTGCGGGAGCTCGCGCGCGGTACCAGCCGACAGGCGCTGCATGCCAACCATCGACGAAATCGGTCGAGTCGGGCTCGGAGCACGCGTCGCCTCAGATGTGCATCAAGCTTCTGAAGTCGGCAAAGCTGTCGAGCAGAAATGTCATTGCGGCGCGCACCTTGGGCGCCCGATGCCGCGCAGAGAGCACGACGGCATGGATTTGGTGTGTGCCCGGCAGGGTATGGCGTGGCAGCACGGGCTTGAGAAGGCCAAGCGCCACCAACCGAGCGCCCAGCACATCGTTGATGCGGGCAATGCCCGCCCCAGCCAATGCCAATGACAGCACCGATGCACTGCTGTTGACCTGCAACTGCCCCTGGATTTCGCGGCTGCCCGCCACCCCGCGCACGACAAAATCCCAACGGTTGTAGCTCGGCACGGCGATATTGGTGATCAACGTGTGCGAGTCCAGATCGGCGGGCGTGCGCGGACTGGCATGTTTGCGGAGATAGGCGGGCGCTGCATACAACGCTCGCCCGTGTTCGCCCAGTAAACGTGCCACCAGGCTTTCTGCCGGCGCAACGCCGGCGCGCACGGCGATGTCAAGGCCCTCATCAGCCATGCTGGCTATGCGGTCGTCGATATGCAGTGCAACCGCCAGGTCAGGGTGTTGCGCCCGCAGGGCGCCAAGTCGCGGAATCAGAACATGCTCGGCCAGCAGCTGACTGGCCCCGATATGCACCATGCCATAGACGGTCTGGCTCCTCCGACCGAAGTGGTCGTTCAACTGCTGCTGCTCGGCCAGGATCCGCTGCGCGTATTCCAGGAAGATCTCCCCGTCATCGGTCAGCGACAGTCCGTGGGTGGTGCGGTGGGCCAAGCGCAGCCCGCACTCGGCCTCGATGCGGCGCAGACCCCGCGATATCTGGCTGGCAGCCACGCCGCGTTCGCGCGCCACATCCGACAGCGACTGGGTGGCTGCGATCCGGCTGAACAACCGAAGGTCTTCGAAGCTAAGCCGGTTCGTGCTTGTGCAAGTTTTGCACAAGCGCTGTGCGGCTGCATGTGTTTCGCAAGTGCGCTCGGAGCGGCACAGTGCCTGGCGTTGCAGAAAACGCAGCGCTGCACTTCAGACCTGTCCGACTACCGCATCGAGTTGATTCAGCGTCCGGCTACCTGATTGATTTCGCCACTGAAGGAGACTCACCATGCCACTCGTTCGCATTGACCTCCCTGCTGACACAACCGCCCAGCACATCACGGCTGTTTCCGAGGCCGTGCACCAGGCAATGGTCTCGACCTTCAACGTGCCGGCCGATGACCGGTTTCAAATCCTCGCCCACCACGCCGTCGGTGAACTGGTGTGTACACCCGAGTTTCTGGGCGTGCGGCACGGCGGACACGTTGTTTTCATCCAGATTGCCTGCGCACCGGGGCGGACCCACGACATGAAGCGCGCCCTGTACGCCACCATCGCGCGAGAGGTGGCGGCCACCACCCGTTTCGATGCCGATGACGTGATCATCAACCTGGTCGAAACAGCCAGGGAGAACTGGTCCTTTGGCCAGGGTGTCGCTCAGTACGCGCCTGTGGACCGCTGATTCCGAAGGTGGCTTGCATTTCCAGCTGCGGGGCCGGACGCCGACCTGGCGGGCGTCTGCAGTCGGCAGAGACCGGACCTCGCTCGCCGACGCTCGGTATCCACACGTCGCCGGCCATGTCGATCCCCGACAACCCGACGTCTTGCTCTGTAACGCCTCCCCGAGAGACGCGTTGGAGCCTTGACGGCCCCGCGCCGCGCCCAGTTGACCCCGGGCTGGCACGGGAATCGCTCGGGGCCGACCCGGATAGGAACTTGTCGCCCGGCTCCTAGCATCGGCCGGGTGGCACCTTTCGCCCGAGTCACCTGCATCCGAGGAGTCGACGATGAACGAGCTTGAACTACGAGACCGGATCGAGGACGTCCGCGCCGGCCGGCTGCCGCGCCGCGGCTTCATCCAGCAGATGGTGGGTCTCGGCATCGCGGCGCCGATGGCGTCGATGATGCTCATGCACGCCGGTGTCGCGCAGGCGGCCCCTCCCCCCGCCTACAAGCCGACCAAGCGCGGCGGCGGCGGCCCGCTGAAGGTGCTCTGGTGGCAGGGGCCGACGCTGCTGCAGCCTCACTTCGCCAACGGCACGAAAGACCAGGAAGGCTCGCGCATCTTCTACGAGTCGCTCGCCGTCTGGGACAACGACGGCAACCTGGTGCCCGTCCTCGCCGCCGAGATCCCGAGCGTGGCCAACGGCGGCGTGCTCGAGGGCGGCAAGGTGGTGCGCTGGCGCCTGAAGCAGGGCGTGACCTGGCACGACGGCAAGCCCTTCACCGCCGACGACTGCGTCTTCACCTGGGAGTACGCCCGCGACCCGGCGACCGCTGCGGTCACCAGCGGCGTCTACAAGGACCTCACCGTCACCAAGGTCGACAGCCACACGATCCTGGTCTCGTTCAAGAAGCCGACGCCGTTCTGGGCGACGGCCTTCGTCGCGGCCGAGGGCATGATCCTGCCGCAGCACCTGTTCGCACCGTATGCCGGCGCGAAGTCGCGCGAGGCGCCTTACAACCTCAAGCCGGTCGGCACCGGGCCGTACAAGTTCGTCGATTTCAAGCCGGGCGACATCGTCCGCGGCGAGATCAACACGAGCTACCACATGCCCAACCGGCCCTACTTCGACACCATCGAGATGAAGGGCGGCGGCGACGCGACCTCGGCGGCCCGCGCCGTGCTGCAGACGGGCGAGTACGACTACGCCTGGAACCTGCAGGTCGAGGACGAGGTGCTCAAGCGCATGGAGGCTGGCGGCAAGGGCAAGGTGCATATCGTCCCGAGCGGCGACATCGAGTTCATCCAGCTCAACATCACCGACCCGTTCAACGAGGTCGACGGCGAGCGCGGCAGCGTCAAGAGCAAGCACTTCGCCTTCACCGACCCGAAGGTCCGCGAGGCGATGGCGCTGCTGTGCGACAAGAACAGCATCCAGCAGTTCATCTACGGCCGCACCGGCGTCGCCACCGGCAACTTCATGAACAACCCGGCGAAGTTCCGCTCGCCGAACACGAAGTGGGAGTTCAACGTCGACAAGGCCAACGCCATCCTTGAGGCGGCGGGCTGGAAGAAGGGCAGCGACGGCATCCGCGAGAAGGGCGGAAAGAAGATGAAGTTCGTCTACCAGACGTCGATCAACCCGACGCGGCAGAAGGAGCAGGCGATCGTCAAGCAGGCGGCGCAGAAGGCCGGCATCGACCTTGAGCTGAAGTCGGTGACGGCGTCGGTGTTCTTCTCCAGCGATGTTGCCAACCCCGACACCTACGGCAAGTTCTGGGCCGACATGCAGATGTACACCACCACCATGAACGCGCCCGACGCCGAGCGCTTCATGGATCAGTACAAGTCGGACGAGGTCTCGCAGAAGGCGAACAAGTGGCAGGGCCGGAACATCTGCCGCTGGCAGAACGCCGAGTACGACAAGCTCGCGGCATCGGCATCGGCCGAGCTAGATCCGGTGAAGCGGGTGGCGACCTACATCAAGATGAACGACATGGTCGTCAACGACCACATCATCGTGCCGTTGATCAGCCGGCCGCGCGTGCGCGGTGCGAACCTCAAGCTGGTGACGTCGCTCTCGGGCTGGGATCTCGACTTCTCGGGACTGCAGAACTGGTACCGCGAAGGCGGCGTCGGCTAGCCTGACAAGCTGAAGAGCTGACGAGCCCCGGCCGTGGGACCGTACATCCTGCGGCGACTGCTGATCGCGCTGCCGAGCCTGCTCGGCATCAGCGTCGTCCTGTTCACGGTGCTGGCGCTGGCACCCGGCGACCCGTTCGCCGAGATGTCGCTGAACCCGAACGTGCCGCCCGAGGTGCAGGAGAACCTGCGCAAGCAGTTCGGTCTCGACGACCCGATCTGGCTGCGCTACTTCCGCTGGCTGTTCGCGATGTTCCACGGCAACTGGGGCTTCTCGTTCATCAGCCGGGTCGACGTCGACACGCTGATCTGGCAGCGCGTGCCGGTGACGCTGGCGGTCATCGGCGCGTCGCAGGTGATCGCGCTGGCGATCGCGCTGCCGGTCGGCATCTACTCGGCCGCGCGGCCCTATTCGTGGTTCGACCGCATCGCCTCGACGCTCGCCTTCGTCGGCTTCTCGCTGCCGACCTTCTTCACCGGCCTGCTGCTGATCCTGCTGTTCTCGATCAAGCTCGACTGGCTGCCGTTCGTCTTTCGCGCCGACATCGCCGCCACCGGCTGGGCCTGGTGGTGGGCGCAGATCAGGCAGTCGATCATGCCCGTGCTGGTGCTCGGCCTGTTCCAGGGCGCGAGCTGGACGCGCTACGTGCGCTCGGCGGTGCTCGACGTCATCCGCCTCGACTACGTGACCACCGCGCGCAGCAAGGGGCTGAAGGAGTGGGCGGTGGTCATGAAGCACGTGGTGCGCAACGCCCTGATCCCGGTCGTCACGCTGGTGGCGCTGACGATGCCGCAGGTGTTCGGTGGCGCCATCGTCACCGAGCAGATCTTCCGAGTGCCGGGCATCGGGTCGCTCCTCATCGACGCCATCCTGCGCAACGACACGCCGGTGGTGATGGCGGTGACGTTCGTGTTCTCGTGCCTCGTCATCCTCTTCAACCTGATCGCCGACCTGCTCTATGGCTGGCTCGACCCCCGCATCAGCTTCCGCTGACGGCGCCTCCACCGTCGCGCCGCGCCGCGTCTCGCCGGGCGCCGAGGCGTGGCGCCGGTTTCGTCGCCACAAGCTCGCCGTCGTCGCCCTGGTCGTGCTGGCGACGATGGTGCTGTTCGTTGCCTTCGGCCCGGCGCTGTGGAAGATCGCGATCAACGAGATCGACTTCTCCGCCCGCCTGCAGACGCCGACCGCCGCCCACCCCTTCGGCACCGACGACCTCGGCCAGGACATCTTCGCCCGCATGCTCTACGGTGGCCGCATCTCGCTCGCCGTCGGCCTTGCGGCGATGGTGATGGCGCTGCTCGTCGGCGTGACGATCGGTGCCATCGCCGGCATTTCGCGCGGCGCGGTCGACGCGGCGCTGATGTGGCTCACCGACCTGTTCCTGTCGCTGCCGCAGCTGCCGCTGCTGCTGATCCTGATCTACCTCTTCCGCGAGTCGCTCAAGAGCGCCTTCGGCCCCGAGGTCGGGGTCTTCGTCCTGATCGTGCTGGTGATCGGCGGCTTTCGCTGGATGCCGGTGGCGCGGCTCGTGCGCGCGCAGTTCTTCTCGCTGCGCGAAAAGGAATTCGTCGAGGCGGCGCGCGCGCTCGGCGCCTCGGTGCCGAGGCAGGTGTGGCGCCACATCCTGCCGAACTCGCTAGGGCCGGTGATCGTGGCGGGGACGATCGACGTGGCGGCGGCGATCATCGCGGAGTCGACGCTGTCGTTCCTCGGGTTGGGATTCCCGCCGGACATCCCGACGTGGGGGCGCATCCTGTTCGACAGCAAGGAATACCTCGACATCGCGCCGCACTGGGCACTGTTTCCGGGGACGGCGATCTTTCTCGCGGTGCTGTGCATCAACTTCGTGGGCGACGGGCTGCGGGATGCGCTCGATCCTCGGCGGGTGTTGTGATGTTGCGCGTGTGGCGTTGGAGCGGGCAACGGCGCGGGTGGGCAGGCCGGTGCGGGTGCCACCGGCGGTCGACGCTGCGCGCCGACTGCCCTGCGGTGCTCGGGCTCGCGGCCCCGCCGCAGAACTCGCTGCGTTCGCTTCGCTCACTCCGCTCAGACAACCGCGGCGAGTCAGAAGTGGAGGCGCGCTGCGCGCGCGGGCCGCGAGCCCTCCGCTCCTCGGCGCCTCCACACCCGCCCCGGCCTGCCCACCCGCGCCGTCGCCGATGTAGCAGGTGTGCGCCTCTATGCTGCTCGTTGCGGCAGGCGGCGCCCGGCCATGCCCCGGAGAGGGCGGTCGGCACAGTGCGCCGACCAGCTACCGCGGGGACCGGATCCAAGATCGCCAGGCGGGACTCGAGGCGTGTTCCACAACCTGCACGTCAGGAAGACTGTCTCTGCTGCCATTCACCGGCACGTAGCGGATCTGTTTGGCTTCGTCGCCGTTGCCAACTCTCAGCGATATCTCCTTCGTCACGTCGCCACTGTGAACAGACCACCCGGTCAATGGCATGTCCTCCCGAAGGCCAGCCTTGTACGCTGGACCATCCACTGTGACGGCGGCCGCGCGCTTGGAGGCGAACGATGCTTCGTCGAAGCCGAGCACCCAACGCGGTACGTCGCTCATCCCTACCGAGAAGCACGGCCCGAGAATCTCTGCTGGCACCGGAATGTCGCGGCCTTCGACGATGAAGGCCGCTATGTCGCCGCGAGCCTGAGATCCGAGCAACGGGTCGAGCGCTACGAGCAGCCGCTCATCGGACCGTGGCACTTCGCGGGTGTCCGCGGTCAGCGGCATCAGCAAACTTCGCATCACGTGGTCGACCCCTGGCCGCCCTGCATCGCGAAGCGCCCGGTCCCAGCGCAAAGCGAGCAACTCTCCCCGTAGGTATCACTTGGCCATAGCCCTCGGCTGAGGCCGGCTCGCCGCGAACGATTTTCTCGGTGGTCCACATCATCTGAGATCCGAGTGCTCGGCTCTGCGAGTCCAAGCCGCACTTAGCGCCGCGCCGGCAACGGCCCGCCTCTATGGCTCACGTCGCGGCAGGCGGCGCCCGGCCGTGGCCCCGCTGAGGGCGGCGAGCAGCGCAGGCTCGGGGCCGGCGCGCGCGCAGCGCGCGCTTCCACCTCTGACTCGCCGCGGTTGTCTGAGCGCAGAGAGTGGAGCGAACGGAGCGAGTTCTGCGGCGCGGCTCCGAGCCGAGCAGCGCAGCGGAGTCGGCGCGCAGCGTCGACCGACCTCTCCGGGGCCACGGCCGGGCGCCGCCTGCCGCGACGCGCTCCGACCCACGCGTGCGTGCGGCAAGGCCGTCATCGCTCAGAGACACGTCGAGCCGCCGGTATACTTTCGCTTTCCCACCACGGCCTTCGCATGCGAGCCGTCTTCGACGGACGGGAGTGCCGATCTTGATGACCAAGTTCGTCTTCGTCACCGGCGGCGTGGTGTCCTCGCTGGGCAAGGGCATCGCCTCCGCGTC
>JBBSPY010000111.1:0-10202 GCA_038258415.1 Burkholderiales bacterium | reverse complement strand
GACGACGGTCTATGCCCTCGGCCAGGCGCTGGGCCCGGCGATGGTGGCGGCGCTGCTGGCGCGCAGCGGCGGCGACGCGCACGCCGCGTTCCAGCACTCGCTGACGATCGCGGCCGGATCGCTCGTGGTGGGGGCGGCGATGTTCGTGGCGTCGGCGCGGGCGTGGCCGGCTCGGCGCGCGGGCTGACAGCTGCCGACCACGGGCGGGCTACGCGCTGGGCATCGATCACGCCGGCGAGTTGCCCGGTCTGTTCAAGGCACGGGCGGTGTCGACAACGGGCCGATTCGCTTGAGCCCGAGTCGGCGCCCATTTGCGCGGGCCCAGCACCTCGCCCGCGAATGGCTCGCGGATGTGGGCCGTGTCGCGGTCAGGATCAGCGCCCGCACGACCTCCGGATGGCGCAACGACGGGAGCAGGGGCCGGCTTGCACCGGGCCGCGCTTCACGGCACGCTCGCGCCTATGACCACTCCGCTCACGGTGAACATCCCGCACCAGCTCGGCCGCGCCGAGGCGCGCCGACGGATCCAGGCCGGGTTCGCCAAGACGCTGGCCGGCTTGCCGGGCGGCATCGGCCACTGCAGCCAGCGATGGGAGGGGGATCGGCTCGTGTTCAGCGTCGCGGCGCTGGCTCAGACGATCACGGGCCTCGTCGACGTCGGCGACGCCGCGGTGACCATGGAGATCCACCTGCCCGGCGTGCTCGGCCTGATCGCGAGCGGCTTCAGGAGCCGCCTGCAGAAGGCGGGACGGTTGCTGCTCGAGAAGAAGTAGAAGCCCGGGCGCGACGGCGTCATCGTCGGCCGCTGAACAGCAGGCGGAAGTCGCGGCGTTGGCGGGGGGGAGTGAGGTCGAGAAGGAATCGGCGCGCGGGCATCGTTCATTCTGCCGGCGGCGAGACCGCGCCCAGGGAGCGTTGGCGTTCCCCCGTATGACGGCCTGGACAGCGCGACGCATACTCGTCGCGCGACCCTTCGCACGTCACGTCACCCGGGAGCGAAACGACCATGCGCCACACCACGACCACCCTGAGCTTCGCCGTCGCCGGCGCCTTCCTCGCAGGCGCGATCGCGGCGCCGCTCGCGCTGCGCAGCATCGCCGACGCGCACGCGGCGGCGGCGCCGCTCGCGCCGATGATGATCGACCTCGCGGCGATGAAGCACGCCGACCTGCCGACCACCGGGAACAAGGAAATGAACGCCAAGGGCCTCGTCGTCACCGACAACGCGACCATCGGCATCCAATCGGGCAACGTTGCCAAGCACAACCACCCGAACACCGACGAGATCCAGTACATCATCGAAGGCAGCGGTGCGATGTGGCTCGGCAACGAGCGCAAGGAGTTCAAGCCGGGCACGCTGATCGTGATCCCGAAGGGCACGGCGCACGGCGGCACGCTGGTCACGAGCGGGCCGGTCAAGGCGCTCGCCATCAAGATCCCGCCGCAAGGGCCGACCGACACGGTGTTCATGAACTGAAGCGGTCGGGCCAGGGAACGGCTTGCACCGGGCCGCGCCTGGCGGCACCCTCGCGCAAACTGACTCAAGCCATGTTTGCGGCAGGCACTCAGGACAGTAGCGCTGAGGATTCGCCGGCCCCGATCTGCATGTTGTAGACCTCGGGGTCGGTCCGCCGGGCTGGGCCTGTCGATGCCGTCCAGTCCGTAGTACCGAAAGACCAGCAGCACATTGTCGGGCGCCTCCAATCGCATGGGCATGCATGGCTGCGGCACGATCCACATGTGTTGGTCGTGTCGATTGCGGGGATTCGATGATTGCTGCACCATTTCGGCAACGCCCGACCTGATCCGCCCGAGTTTTCCCATCCATCGATCGACATGAGGATCTTGCTGGCTGAGGACGAACGCGAACTGGCCAACTGGTTGGTTCGCGCCCTTCGGCAGAGCGACTTCCACGTCGACTGGGTCGACGATGGGCGCATGGTTCGGCGGAGCCTCAAGGCGACGCGCTATGACGCGCTGATCCTCGATCTCGGGCTGCCCGGCGTTGGCGGGCACGAAGTGCTTGCCGATTTGCGCGAGGCTGATGAACGTTTGCCGGTCTTGATCCTGACGGCACGCGATTCGCTGATCGAGCGGGTCAGCAGCCTGCGCGAAGGGGCGGACGACTTTCTCGCCAAGCCGTTCGAAGTTGCGGAACTGGAGGCGCGCCTGATTGCGCTGGTCCGGCGCGCGCGCGGCAGCGACCATCCCCGCTTCGCTTGCGGGCCACTGGCCTACGACACAGCCGGCAAGCAGTTCACCCTGAACCATGAAACTCTGGCCTTGACGCCGCGCGAACATGCGGTCCTGCGTACCTTGATACAGCGCAGCGGTGAGCCGATGTCAAAGCAGGAAATTCTCGATCGAGTCTTTTCCGACGAACGGGATGTGAATCCCGAAGTGATCGAGGTGCTGGTATACCGATTGCGCAAGCGACTCGCCAACAGCCCCATTCGAATCGCGACCTTGCGCGGGCTGGGCTACGTCCTGGAATGCATCGCTTGAATCTGGCGAACCTGCATCGACTGAGTCTGCGGCGAACGCTGCTGCTGGTCCTGTTGCCGGGCCTGCTGCTCGTCGTTGGCGCCGAGCTTGCACTGACCTGGCGCGCGTCGGTCGATGCGGCCAATGCGGCCTACGACCGTTCTCTGCTCGGCGCCATCAAGTCGATCGATGCCAACATCTCCACCGCCAGCGGTGGCCTCGGCGTCGAGCTGCCGTACGTGATGCTCGAGTTCTTCCAGTTGAATGCCAACGGCCAGGTTTTCTACCGTGTGGCCACGGAAGGCAAGCTGGTCGAAGTCGGCAACGCCGACCTGCCCGCACCGAGTGAGCCGCTGGTCACCGGGCGGCCGCAGTTCAGCGACGCCGTCTACTTCGGCGTTCAGGTTCGCGTCGGCTCGTACGCACGCCTGCTCGACCCGCCGCTGGCGGGTCAGGTTGGCCCACAGCGCGTGATCATCCAGGTTGCCGAGACGCTGGAGTCACGCAACCAGTTCACCCGGGATCTGGTGTGGGAGTCCGTCGCGCGGGACGTGCTTCTGGTGCTCGCCGCGACTTTCATGCTCGTGCTGGCGGTCGCCTGGGCCTTGCGACCGCTGGCGCGTTTGCGCAACGAGGTTGCGGCCCGATCGACCCAGGATCTGACGCCGATTGCGGCGCCCGACATTCCCGCCGACGTACTACCGCTGGTCGAGGCCATCAACCATCACGTCGAGCGCAACCGCCGTCAGGCCGAGGCGCGACGGCGCTTTGTCGACGACGCTTCGCACCAGCTGCGCACGCCGCTGGCCACCCTGACGACGCAGGTCGGCTTTGCATTGCGTGAGACTGAGCCGTCTGTACAGCACGACGCCTTGTTGGCAATCAAGTTGCAGCTCGAGGAAGCCACGCGCCAGACGAATCAGATGCTTGCGCTGGCGCGCGCCGATAGCGCGGCGCTCGACGCACAACCCATCGAGATGGGTGCGTTTTCCGAGGAGCTGACCCGCAAGTGGTGGAGCGACGCACGCGACCACGGGATCGATCTCGGTCTGGAGCGCAGCGAGGAACCACTGTGGGTTCGCGCACACGCCGGCCTGCTGACGGAAGCCTTGTCGAACCTTATTCACAACGCGATCCGCTATGTGCCCCGAAGCGGTCAGATCACCGTGCAGGTATCGCGGGCCGATGCGCAGGTATCGGTCGCAGTGGTCGACGATGGGCCGGGCATTCCTGCCGCCGAACTCGACCGCGCCGGTGAGCGATTCTTTCGGGGCAGCAACGTCACGCAGCCCGGCACCGGGCTCGGGCTGGCGATCGTGCAATCGATCGTCGAACGACTGGGTGGCAGCCTGCTGCTCGCCGTGGGTCCGCAGGGCCGCGGCTTGGCGGCAACCCTGCTGCTGCCTTCGGCTGCCCCGATGCCGATTCGTTAGGGTTACCCCGAACGTTTCACTTCTTTTCGTGAAAGCTTGTTGAAAGTAGTGCGTCGATAGAGTGTCTCCATCCCGGCGGCTGCGAAGTGATCGGGTCCGATCTCAACCGATGGAGACTGCTCTATGAATCGCAAGACCCCTCTGCTTACCTTGGTCCTGGCCTGTGCTGCCTTCGCCGCCACGGCTGCGCCGCTGCAAAAGACCGAATGCATCGCGCCGGCCAAGCCGGGCGGTGGCTTCGACCTCACGTGCAAGTTGGCGCAATCGGCGCTGATGGAAGGCAAGTTCATCGCCGACCCGATGCGCATCACCTACATGCCCGGTGGCATCGGTGCGGTGGCCTACAACGCGATCGTCGCGCAGCGCCCGGGCGAGGAGAACACCATCATCGCCTTCTCCGGCGGCTCGCTGCTGAACCTTGCACAAGGCAAGTTCGGACGCTACAACGAGAAGGACGTGAGATGGCTGGCCGCGATCGGGGCCGACTATGGCGCGATCATCGTCGCCGACTCGTCGCCTTTCAAGTCGCTGAAGGACGTGATCGCCGCGGTCAAGGCGGATCCGACCAAGGTCGTCTTCGGCGCGGGCGGCACGGTCGGCAGCCAGGACTGGATGAAGGCTGCGCTCATCGCCAAGGCGGCCGGGCTGAACCCGAAGGCCATGCGGTTCGTCGCCTTCGAAGGCGGCGGCGAAGCGATCACGGCATTGCAAGGGGGGCATGTGCAGGTCTACTCGGGCGACGCTTCGGAAGCGCAGCAGCAGATCAAGGCCGGCTCGAAGATCCGCGTTCTGGCGGTGATGTCGGACAAGCGCCTGCCAGGTGACTTGGCCAACGTGCCGACCGCCAAGGAACAGGGCTCTGACATCGAGTGGCCGATCATCCGCGGCTTCTACCTGGGCCCGAAGGTCAGCGACGCCGACTTCAAGACCTGGTCCGAGACCTTCAAGAAGATGATGTCCACCCCGGCCTACGAGAAGATTCGCGCTGAGCGCGGGTTGTTCCCGTTCGACTTGACCGGCGCCGAAGCCGACGCCTACATCAAGTCGCGGGTCGCCGACTATCGCAAGCTGGCCGAGGAGTTCGGCCTGGCCGTGGCGAAGTAGGCCTCGCCGCTGCAACCGGGCGGCCACGTCGCCCGGTCCCAGAAATGGTGGTCACGCCGAGCGTGCGCCGGCACCGGAGACAAACATCATGAGTGACCGCATCCTCGGTGGGGTTTGCGTGGTCGCGGCCGCAGGCATGGCCTGGGCTGCACACGACTACGCTGCCGCCATCTCCTACGAGCCGGTCGGCCCGCGTGCCTTCCCGCTGTTGCTGTCGGCGCTGATGGCCATTGGTGGCATCTGGTTGGTGATCAAGCCGACGATGAGCGGCGGCGCGGTCGACTTCGCCCACGTGAGGCGAATCGGCCTGTCTGCGCTGTCGGTCATCGTCTACTGCCTGCTGTTCCAGTCGCTGGGCTTCACGCTGGCGACTGCGCTGATGGCCGTGCCGGTGGGCATGGCCTTCGGCGGCAACTGGTGGAAGTCACTGCTCGGGGGTGTCGGGCTTGGCGTCGGCCTGTTCCTGCTGTTTGACAAGCTGCTCGATGTGGTGCTGCCCACCGGCTTGCTCAGCTTCATTCTCGGAGGCCGCTGATGGACACGCTGCACTACCTGGCGGTCGGCTTCGAGGTTGCCTTCACGCCGACGAACCTGCTGGTCGCCGCGCTCGGCGCCTTCATCGGCACCGTCGTCGGCATGCTGCCCGGGCTCGGGCCAATCAACGGCGTCGCGATATTGATGCCGCTGGCCTTCGCGCTGAAGCTGCCGCCGGAAACCGCGCTGATCCTGCTCGCCGCTGTCTACATGGGCTGCGAATACGGCGGGCGCATCTCGTCGATCCTGCTCAACGTGCCCGGCGACGCCGGTGCGATCATGACGGCGCTCGACGGCCATCCGATGGCCAAGAAGGGCCTCGCCGGCGTCGCGCTGTCGATCTCTGCGTGGAGCTCCTTCGTCGGCTCCCTGATCGCCACCGTCGGCATCGTGCTGTTCGCGCCACTCCTGGCGCGCTGGGCGCTGGCCTTCGGCCCGGCCGAGTACTTCGCGCTGATGTGCTTCGCCTTCGCCTGCATCGCCGGGTTGATGGGCGACGCGCCGATGAAGGCCGGCCTCGCCGCGGTGATCGGCCTGTCACTGTCCTGCATCGGTCTGGACTCGAACTCCGGCGTCTACCGCTTCACCGGCGGGAACGTGCACCTGTCCGACGGTATCCAGTTCATCGTCGTCGTCATCGGCGTGTTCTCGGTCAGCGAGATCCTGCTGATGCTCGAACAGCACCACAGCAACGCAGGGCTGATCACCGCCACCGGCCGCACCCTTTTCAACCTGAAGGAGCTGGCACACACCGGGTGGGCGACCTTGCGCTCGAGCGTCGTCGGCTTCGTCGTCGGCGTGCTGCCCGGCGCCGGCGCGACGATCGCCAGCGCAATGACCTATTCGATGGAAAAGCGCCTCGCCGGTCCCAGCGGCACTTTCGGCGAAGGCGACATCCGCGGCGTGGCCGCGCCCGAGGCGGCGAACAATGCCTCGGCGGCCGGCTCGTTCGTGCCGATGCTGACGCTCGGCGTGCCCGGTTCGGGCACCACTGCGGTGATGGTCGGCGCGCTGTCGCTCTACAACATCACGCCGGGACCGGCGCTGTTCACGCAGCAGCCGCAGATTGTCTGGGGCCTGATCGCGTCGCTCTTCATCGCCAACGTCATCCTGCTGCTGATCAACATTCCGCTGGTCGGCGTCTTCACCAAGGTGCTGGCGGTGCCGAACTGGATCCTGGTCCCAGGCATCCTCGCCGTCAGCGCGGTCGGCGTGTACTCGGTCCATGCCACCACCTTCGATCTGGTGCTCATGGCGGTGCTCGGCCTCGTCGGCTACCTGCTGCGCAAGCAGGGCGTGCCGATGGCGCCGCTGATCCTCGGTTTCGTGCTCGGCGACCTGATGGAACAGAACCTGCGCCGCGCGCTGTCGATCACCAATGGCGAGCTCGGCATCCTGGTCGAGAGCCCGATCTCGATCGGCCTGTGGATCGCGGCCGCAGCGATGGTGCTACTCCCGCCGCTGCTGCGCCGCTTCGGCAAGTCGCGTTCGACCCGCCCAGCCGCCTGACCCTACCCGGGAATTGCCATGCAACTCACTGGACTGCAGCACGGCGCCACGTTGCTGAAGCGCGTCGTTTCCCGATCTCCGAGGTGCGAGTCGCATACGCCAGCGACTGCCAGATCCAGGATCTGATCAAAGCTACGCCCACGGAGGCAATGGCTTCGAAGGCCAGGATTCAAGATCCGTCCGCCGATTTAGGTTGTCGCGGGCGATCGCCGGCTGGGCGCGCACTTGATGCCGGTGATTCAGCGCAGGAACGGCGAGCTCGTCGAGGTGCGCATGACCTACCGATTCGACGCTGCCGAAGAGGTCATCCTGGCTTTCACGAAAGTTGCGCGATGCTTTCCATTCCACAGATCAGGATACCGGCCACCTACATGCGCGGTGGTACCAGCAAGGGCGTGTTCTTTCGCCTGCAGGACTTGCCCGTGGCCGCACAACAGCCCGGCAAGGCGCGCGATGCGCTGCTGCTGCGCGTGATCGGAAGCCCCGACCCATACGGAAAGCAGATCGACGGCATGGGTGCGGCCACGTCCAGCACCAGCAAGACGGTAGTCCTGTCGCGCAGCACGCGGCCCGATCACGATGTGGACTACCTGTTCGGCCAGGTATCCATCGATCAAGCCTTGGTCGACTGGTCTGGCAACTGCGGCAACCTCTCCGCCGCGGTCGGGCCGTTCGCCATCAGCAACGGTTTGATCGAGGCCGACCGCGTGCCGCAGGACGGCGTAGTGACGGTGCGCATCTGGCAGGCCAACATTGGCAAGACCATCGTCGCGCGCGTGCCGATCGTCGCTGGCGCCGTGCAGGAGGGCGGCGACTTCGAGCTCGATGGCGTGACCTTTCCGGCTGCCGAGGTGCAACTGGAATTCATGGACCCGGCGGCCTGCGAAGGTGATGGCGCTGGCGGGGAGATGTTCCCAACGGGAAACTTGATCGACGATCTGGAGGTTTCGGGCTTCGGCTCGGTCAAGGCCACGATGATCAACGCCGGTATACCGACCATCTTCATCACTGCCGAGGCCCTTGGCTCGACGGCACCGAACTGCAGGATGCGATCAACGGCGATGCCAAGGCATTGGCAATGTTCGAGACGCTGCGCGCGCACGGCGCCGTGCGCATGCGCATGATCGAGCATCCGGATGAGGCGGCCCGGCGCCAGCACACTCCCAAGATCGCCTTTGTTGCCAAACCCGCGGATTACGTTTCGTCCAGCGGTAAGCTGGTGCGCGGCGCCGATGTCGATCTGCTGGTGCGCGCGCTGTCGATGGGCAAGCTGCACCACGCAATGATGGGCACCGCCGCGGTTGCGATCGGCACGGCGGCGGCCATCCCCGGCACGCTGGTGAACCTGGCTGCGGGCGGCGGCGAGCACCAGGCGGTGCGGTTCGGCCATCCGTCGGGGACGCTGCGCGTGGGGGCCGAAGCGCGCCAGATCGACGGCAGGTGGAGCGTCACCAAAGCACTTATGAGCCGCAGCGCGCGTGTCTTGATGGAAGGCCACGTGCACGTGCCTGGCGACTGTTTCTGACACGGAGGATCCCATGTCCACCCGCCAACAACTCAGGGCCCTGGTCGAAGCGCGCCGTGGCGTCATCGTGCCCGGCGCGTTCAACGCGCTATCGGCCAAGGTCATCGCCGACCTGGGTTTCCAGGCCATCTACGTCACCGGCGCCGGCGTCACCAACATGTGGTTCGGAATGCCCGACCAGGGCTTCATGGGACTGGCCGAGATCGCCGAACACACGGCGCGCATCCGAGATGCGGTGGAGCTGCCACTGATCGTCGACGCCGACACCGGCTTCGGCAATGCGCTGAACGTGCGCCACGCGGTGCGCACGCTGGAACGCGCCGGGGCCGACTGCATCCAGTTGGAAGACCAGATCGCCCCGAAGCGCTGCGGCCACTTCAGCGGCAAGGACGTGATCGACCTCGACGAGGCGGTCAGCAAGATCAAGGCTGCCGTCGATGCACGCCGCGACCCCGACCTGCTGATCATGGCCCGCACCGACGCCGCCGCGACGCAGGGCTTCGAAGCCGCGGTCGAGCGCGCCCAGCGCTTCGCCGAGGCTGGCGCCGACATCCTCTTCGTGGAAGCCGTGACCTCCGCCGACGAGATCCGCACGCTGCCTCGCCGCCTGGCCAAGCCCCAGGTGATGAACATGGTGATCGGCGGCAACACGCCGATCGTCAACGCCGACGAACTGGCCGAACTCGGCTACGGGATCGTGCTGTATGCCAATGCCGCGTTGCAGGGCGCCGTGAAGGGCATGCAGAACGCGCTGACCGTGCTGCGCGATCGGAAAGAAGTGCATGAAGCCAGCGGCGTGGTCACGCTCTTTGCCGAACGCCAGCGCCTCGTAGGCAAGCCCGAGTGGGATGCGCTGGCGAAGCGCTACTCCTGAGCAAGGGGACGTCACAGTCGTCGATTCGATCTCGTGCTTCGTGCATGCACCAACGCATAGTCAACCTCGGACTTGCCCGTGCATGCGCGAAGACGACCTCCATGCTGTCAATTTCGGAGATCAGGTTGTGTCGCTTCGGTCTTTCGATCCGTAAAGCGCTCGAAGATCGCCTCGGTTTCAGGGGAGCGCCGACCGAGGCTTTTCTCGGCACCGGACGCTGAGGTACGGATGAGGTAGCCGGTGTTCTTCCAATACATTCCGCCGCGCACGTGACCCGCTGCGCGGCGGATGCAAGCTCAAGCATTTCGGTACGTATCGCTTTTTCCGTGTTTGATACCGAAATACCTTATGAGACAAGAATTTATCGTGGCAGTTCAAGCGGCTAGGCGGCCGCCAGCGCCTGAGTTCGAGAATCACGGGAGAGCACGGGCATCAACGCAGCGCCCGTGTGACTCTCTGCCACCGCCACCAGCCGCTCCGGCACCGCTTCCGCCACGATGCGCCCACCGTTCACGCCGCCTTCCGGCCCGAGGTCGATGACCCAGTCGGCTTCGGCGATCACGTCGAGGTCGTGCTCGATGACGACGACGCTGTGGCCACCGTCGACGAGCCGATGCAGCACCCGGATCAACCGCTCCACATCCGCCATGTGCAGCCCCACCGTCGGCTCGTCGAGCACGTAGAGCGTGTGCGGCGGCTTCTGGCCGCGGCGCGTGAGGTCGTCCTTCACGCGGCTCAG
>JBBSPY010000110.1:0-10269 GCA_038258415.1 Burkholderiales bacterium | reverse complement strand
TCTGGATGACACGACGCATCATGACCATCGGGCGTCAGGCGATCGCGCTGGACCGCGTGTTCGCGGGCCTGGTCGGCCAAGGCGTGGGCATCTGGATCGGTTTCCAGGCTCTCATCAACATGGGCGTCAACCTGGGCGTGCTGCCGACCAAGGGGCTGACCTTGCCGCTGATGAGCTACGGCGGCTCGGCGATCCTGATGAACCTGATCGCGCTGGCGATGGTGCTGCGGGTCGACATCGAAAGCAGAGCCCTCATGCGCGGAGGCCGCGCATGAGCCTCAGAAGCGAGCGCAGCGAGTGCAGGCGGTGCCGTCGCGGAACGCGGCGGCAAGCGATGCTTCGAAGCAGTCAAAGCAGAGCCCTCATGCGCGGAGCGCAACGATGACCCCCACGCTCCCTTCGGTCGCTGCCCCCTGGGGACCGAAGGGGCCCCTGCGTGGCCCCTGGGGCGCGTCCGGGCTCGGGGCGGCCCGGCGCCCGGCCGGCCGCTCCGGCCCGAACGAAGCAAGTCCCAGTTCCGCGGTGCGCACCATGCCGACGATGCCGCCGGCCGGGCCCGACAGGATCGCGTCCTTGCCGCGGAACGTCGACGCCTCGGCGAGGCCGCCCGACGACTGCATGAAGTAGAGCGGCACGCCCGGCATCTCGGCCGCCACCCGATCGACATAGCGGGCGAGGATGGGCGAGAGATAGGCGTCGACGACGGTGGTGTCGCCGCGGCCGACGAACTTCATGAGCGGGCTGACCCGATGCGAGACGCTCACCTGCGTGAACCCCGCACGTTCGGCCAGCCGCGCGGCGGCGGCTTCGTGCGCCGTGTGCCGCCAGCCGTGCATGAAGACGACGGCCACGCTGGCAAGACCATCGGCCCGCGCCGCGAGGAGCGCTGCGTCCAGGGCGGCTTCATCGAGCGGCTGCACCACGGTTCCGTCCGCATCGACTCGCTCGTCGGCCTCGATGACGCGGGCGTAGAGCAGCTCCGGCAAGACGATGTTCAGGTCGAACAGGCGCGGACGGTCCTGGTACGCGATGCGCAGCGCGTCGCCGAAGCCACGCGTGACGACGAGCAGCGTCGGCTCGCCCTTGCGCTCGAGCAGCGCGTTGGTCGCGACCGTGGTCCCCATCTTCACCGCCGCGACGCGGTCAGGGCCGATCGTCTCGCCCGGCTTCAGGTCGAGGAGCTGGCGGATGCCTTCGACGGCCGCGTCGGCGTAGCGGCCCGGGTTCTCCGACAGCAGCTTGAGCGTCGCGAGGCTGCCGTCGGGGCGGCGACCGACGACGTCGGTGAAGGTGCCGCCGCGGTCGATCCAGAACTGCCAGCGTCGGTCGGGTCGGATGATGGTCATGGGTTCGAAGGCCGCAACGACCGTCGCGGCGCGATTCGTCAAGGATGCGTCGACAATTTACCGGGATGTTTATGGCAGGCGCTCGGGTAAGAACCGATTCGCCGAGCGGTGGCACGTCCCATGCTTCGCGCACTTTCATTCAACCGTTCGCCGGAGCCTTCATGAGCCTCTCCCGTCGTCGCATTTTCAGTGCAGCTGTCGCCGTCTGCGCGTTCTCCATCGCCGGAACCGTTTCCGCGCAGACGAAGTGGGACCTGCCCGCCGCCTACCCGGCGACGAATTTCCACACCGAGAACCTGGTCCAGTTCGCCGGCGACGTCGACAAGGCGACCGGCGGCAAGCTCAAGATCACCGTCCACCCGGGCGCCTCGCTCTTCAAGGCCGACCAGATCAAGCGCGCGGTGCAGGGCAACCAGGCGCAGATCGGCGAGATCCTGCTGACGGCCTATTCGAACGAGTGGCCGCTGTTCGGCCTCGACGGCCTGCCCTTCCTGGCCGACAGCTACGACGAGGCGATGAAGCTCTACAAGGCGCAGAAGCCGGCGCTCGAGAAGAAGCTCGGCGAACAGGGAATGATGCTGCTGTACACCGTCGCATGGCCGCCGCAGGGCATCTACACCAAGAAGGCGATCGCGTCGGCCGCCGACCTGAAGGGCGTGAAGTGGCGCGCCTACAGCCCTGCCACCTCGCGCATCGCCGAGCTCGTCGGTGCCCAGCCGGTCACCGTGCAGGCGGCCGAGCTGTCGCAGGCGCTCGCCACCGGCGTCGTCGAGAGCACGATGACGTCTGGCGCCACCGGCGTCGACAGCAAGCTCTACGAGAACCTCAAGTACTACTACGACACCCAGGCCTGGCTGCCGAAGAACGCCGTCATCGTCAACAAGGCTGCCTTCGACGCACTCGACAAGCCGTCGCAGGCCGCGCTCCTGAAAGCAGGCGCCGATGCCGAGACACGCGGCTGGGCGGCGAGCCGCAAGGTCAACACCGACACGCTCGACAAGCTCAAGGCCAACGGCATGCAGGTCGTTCCGCCCTCGCCACAACTCAAGGCCGACCTGACGAAGGTCGGCGACACGATGTTGAAGGAGTGGATCGAAAAGGCCGGCCCCGAAGGCCAGGCGGTGGTCGACGCCTACCGCAAGAAGTGATCCGAAGGAGCGCGATGGCGTGACCGGCACCACGCCCGCGCGTGGCCCCATCGGCCGCGCGCTCGACCGACTCTATGACGGCTGCGGCGCACTCGCCGGGCTGGCGATGGTCCTGCTGCTGGCATCGGTGACGGCCTCCATCGTCTCGCGCCAGCTCGGCATCAACCTCCCCGGACTCGACGCGTACGCTGGCTACATGATGGCGGCGGCCGGCTTCCTGGCGCTCGCCCACACGCTCAAGCGCGGCGAGCACATCCGGGTCACGCTGGTGCTCACGGCGCTGCGCGGCGCCGCACGGCGAGGACTCGAGATCTGGGCCCTGTTTGCCGCCAGCCTGCTGGCGACGCTGTTCGCCTTCTACAGCTGCAAGCTCGCCTGGCAGTCGCACACCTTCCACGACATCTCGACCGCCAACGACGCGACGCCGCTGTGGATCCCGCAGATCGCCATGGCGGTCGGCGCGATCGTGCTTGCGATCGCCTTCGTCGACGAGTTCGTCCTCGAACTGCGCGGTCGCCGCACGGTGCCGGTTCACGAGGAAGCGCTCCGCAACGAATGAGCGACCTGACGATCACGGCGCTGCTGATCGCGTCGCTGTTCCTCATCCTCGCCAGCGGCGTGTGGATCGGACTCACGCTCTCGGGCGTCGCCTGGATCGGCATGCAGCTCTTTAGCTCGCGGCCGGCCGGCGACGCGATGGCCGTCACCATCTGGGGCAGCGCGTCGAGCTGGACGCTGACCGCGTTGCCGCTGTTCGTGTGGATGGGCGAGATCCTCTTTCGCACCCGACTCTCGCAGGACATGTTCCGCGGGCTCGCGCCGTGGGTGCAGCGGCTGCCCGGCCGCCTGCTGCACGTCAACATCGTCGGTTGCGCGATCTTCGCGGCCGTGTCGGGTTCGAGCGCCGCAACGTGCGCGACGATCGGCAAGATGAGCCTGCCAGAGCTGCGCAAGCGCGGCTACCCAGACCTGATGTCCGTCGGTTCGCTGGCCGGGGCGGGCACGCTCGGCCTGCTGATCCCGCCCTCGATCATCATGATCGTCTACGGCGTCTCGGCCGACGTGTCGATCGCGCAGCTCTTCATCGGCGGCGTGATCCCCGGGATCGCACTCGCCCTCCTGGTCTCGCTCTGGATCGCCGGCTGGTCGCTCGCCAATCCGTCGAAGATCCCGCCGGCCGACCCGCCGTTGAGCTTCGCCGCCAAGCTGCGCGAGTCGAGAAGCCTGATCCCCGTCGTGCTGCTGATCCTCGCCGTGCTCGGCTCGATCTACACCGGCATCGCCACCGCGACCGAGGCCGCGGCACTCGGCGTCATCGGCTCGCTGCTGATCTCGCTCGCGCAAGGCTCGATGGACTGGAAGACCTTCCGCGATTCGCTGATGGGCGGCACGCGCCTGTACTGCATGATCGCCCTGATCCTCGCCGGCGCCGCTTTCCTCACCCTGTCGATGGGCTACATCGGCCTGCCGCGTCACCTCGCCGAGTGGATCGGCTCGCTCGGCCTCGGCAAGCTCCAGCTGATCGTCGCGCTCACCTGCTTCTTCGTCGTCCTCGGCTGCTTTCTCGACGGCATCTCGATGGTCGTGCTGACGATGGGCGTCATCCTGCCGACGGTGCAGAAGGCCGGCATCGACCTGCTCTGGTTCGGTGTCTTCGTCGTCATCGTCGTCGAGATGGCGCAGGTCACGCCGCCGGTCGGCTTCAACCTGTTCGTGCTGCAGGGCATGGCAAAGCGCGAGATCGGCTGGATCGCGCGCGCCGCGTTCCCCTTCTTCGCGCTGATGGTGCTGATGGTGGCGATGCTCTACCTGTTCCCGCAGCTGGTGACCTTCCTGCCCGAACACATGAAGCGCTGACGGCGCCGCGGCGCCGATGCCCTCATCGCGTCATGAGCACGCACAACGCCTACCGCGAGTCGCGCCGCCACGAGCTGCGCAAGACCCGCCTCGTCATGATCGACGGCAACCTCGCCGTCAACGCGCGCAGCGTCGACGGCGGCGCCAGCGAGCGTGTCCACGACGCCGGCTACTGGGGCTTCGCCGCGGCGTCGGGCAGCGCCGGTGCTGGCGGCACGCTCCGCGACAAGGCGCTCGCCAACGCCCGGGCGATGGCACGGTTCGGCGCCAGGACAGCGCTGTCGCTGCCGGGCGGCAGCTACCGCGGCGAGCACGTCTTCCGCGGCAAGGCGCCGCTCGACGCCCGGGCCTGCATCGACCGGCTGACGGCCCTGCACGCGCACTGCAAGGCGAGCTACCCGGACCTCACGTCGACGGCGTTCACGATGCACGAGGAGCATCACGCCAAGCAGCTCGAGACAAGCGGCGGCGCCTCGGTCGTCAATCACATCCAGCGCGCCGTGCTGATGATGACGCTCGTCGCCGCCGGCGCCGACGGGGCACCGGTCGAGATCACGGAGCGCATCTCGGGCAAGGGCACGTTCGCCGACCTCGACCTCGACATCGACATCCTCGCGCCGCTCCTCGACCGCACGCACGCCCACCTGCAGGCCAAGCGCCATGCGGTCGCCGCGCGCGGCGGACGCCATGTCGTCGTCCTCGGTCCCGCCCTGGCGGGCATCCTGGCGCACGAGGCGATGGGCCATCCGTGCGAGGCCGATCTCGTGCTCGGCGGCGCCGTCACCGGCGACCTGGTCGGCCAGCGCGTGGCCAGCGACCTCGTGACGATGATCGACCACGCGCACACGGTCGACGGCGCGGAGGCGATGGTGCCGGTGTACGCCGACGACGAGGGCACGCCGGCCGCCGATGTCGTCCTCATCGAGCGCGGCATCCTGCGCGACTTCATGAGCAGCCGCGAGACGGCGGCGAAGCTCGGCATCGCGCCGAGCGGCAGCGCCCGGGCCTACCTGCCGAGCGACGAGCCGCTCGTTCGCATGCGCAACACCGGCATCCGCCCCGGCACCTCCAGGCTCGACGAGCTGATCGGCGGTGTCGAGAGCGGCTACCTGCTGCTCGCCACGGGCAACGGCCAGGCCGACTCGACGACCGAGTTCATGTTCGGTGTCAACCTCGGCTACGAGATCGAGCGCGGCAGACTCGGCCGCGCGATCCGCGACACGACCGTCTCGGGCTCGGCGATCGAGGTGTTGCAGAGCGTCGACGCGGTGTCCGACGACAACGTCTGGTCGAGCGCCGGCTACTGCGGCAAGAAGCAGCCGATGGTGGTGTCGATGGGCGGCCCGGCGATCCGCGCCCGCGCCCATCTCGGTGGGGCTTGAGATGGCGACTTCGACCGCCTCCGACCTCGAATCGATCGCGGCGCGTGCCCTCGAACGGATGCAGGCGGCCGGCTTCGACCAGGCCCACGCGACCGCCAGCCGGGCTGCGAAGGACGAGGTCAACATCGCCCACAACGAGCCCAGCCTGCTGCGCAGCACGACGCTGACGAAGCTGGTGCTGGTCGGCATCGCCGCCGGGCGCCGGGTGGTCGCCGAGCTGTCGGCGATGGACGGGGACGGTGCCGCCGACGGGATCGGCGAGCGCATCGCCGAACTCCGCGCCGAGGCGGACGCGGTCCCGGCCGACGACGCGCACGGCGTCTCGTCGGGCGAGCAGGCGCGCATCGTCCAGGGGCCGCAGACGGCCGACCTCGACGCCGTCACCGCCGCGACGCGCGACCTCCTCGCCTTCCGCGCCGCCGAGACCCCGCTCATGGTGCTCGACGAGTGCTTCGTCTCGCACACGCTCGTTCGCTCGCACACCCAGACGAGCGGCGGCAGCGACCTCGCGACCAGCGTCGGCTGCTACGAGGCGAGCGTGTTCGGGACCGCGCGCGACGGCGCTGGCGTCAGCTCGTTCGCGATGGCCGCTGGCAGCAGCGACAGCCTCGCCGGCCGCATCGAAGCCCGCTTCGGCATCGCCGAGATGCTGCGCGACACCGAACGGCAGATCCGGGTGCGGCGGCTCGGCGAACGCTTCGAAGGCGACGTCGTGCTCGCGCCCGCCGCCGTCACCGACCTGCTGTCGTGGCTGCTTGGCCGGCTCGACGACATGGCGCTGATCGGCGGCACGTCGATCTACCGCGACCGCATCGGCGAGCGCATCGCCTCGCCGCTGCTGTCGCTGGCGAGCCGCTTCGACGCGCCGGGTGTCGCCGCCGTCTCGGCCGACGGGTTCCGGGCTCGCCCGGTCGAGGTCCTCCGCGAGGGCCGGCTGCTGACCGCGCTGCCCACGCTCTACGGCAGCCGCAAGACGGGCCTGCCGCACGTGCCGGTCGCCGCAGCGGGCTGGACGCTCGCCGGCGGCGACGCGAGCGTCGACGAGCTCGTCTCCGGGGCCGACCGCGGCGCCTTCGTCGGCCGACTGTCGATGGGGCGGCCGGCTGCCAACGGCGACTTCTCGGGCGTCATCAAGAACAGCTTCGCGATCGACGGCGGCGCCATCGGCGACGCGCTCTCGGAAACGATGATCAGCGGCAACGTCGCTCGCATGCTCGAGGCCGTCGCGGGCGTGAGTCGCGAGCGTCTCGACACCGGGGCATGGCGCTTGCCATGGCTGCGGATCGGCGGCCTGCACTTCTCGTAGCGTCGACCGATCAACGTCATGCCCATCACCAAACCCGCGCCAGGCCGCATCCTCCTCATCGACGACGACATCGACGTCGTCGAGGTCCTCAAGCTCATGCTCGAGGGCGAAGGCCATCGCGTCGTCGCCGCGAACAGCGCGGCCAGCGGCCTGCAGATCGCGAAGGAGAGGCCCTTCGATCTCGTCATCCTCGACGTGTCGATGCCCGACATGAGCGGCATCGCCGTCGCGCGAAGTCTGCGAGCCGACCCGGCGACCGCCGACGTGCGGATCGCGATACACACCGCGGTCGAGGAACGCTGGGTGAGCGAGCGCTTCCCCGACTTCGACCTGTTCTTCGCCAAGGCACGCGACGTCGACCTCCTGGTCTCAGGCATCGCCGACCTGCTCGCGGCGCCGCGCCGGTCGAAGTCCGAACCCGAGCCGACGTTCACGCCCGACGACCTGCGCAACGCCCAGCAGGCGCTGCGCGACGCCCTGGGCCTCGGCACGGAGTCGTGCACGGCGTCGGCGTTCTTCGCGGTCCTCGAGGGCGAGATCGGCCAGCTCCGGGAGCTCGGCCGCAGCGAAGACGAGATCGCCAGGCTGCTCGGCGACGCGATCGGCCGCGACCTGTCGGCGCGCGCGCTTCCTGCTCGGCGCGACAAGGGTCACGAATAGCGGACGAGCGGGCGCGGGCGAGTCCGCGCCTGGATCGCGCTGCCGTTCAGGTTCCGCAACCCGCCGCCGATAAGGGCTCGTGGGCCGGACTTCGCCAGGGAGGCGTTGCCGGGGGCCGCAGGAGCGACGCGCATGACCGACCTTTCAACCCCGCTGAAGTGGGACACCGCCGGCCAGCCGCCACAGCGGCAGGCAGGCGCCACCGCAGGCGCCGGGGCCGCCAAGGACAAGGGCCACCGCGAGGCCTTCCTCTGGCCGACGCCGCCCTACGCGAGCTACCCGGCGCCGAGCGAGCAGACCGAGACGTTGCCGTGCCAGCTGGTCACCGGCAGCGAGCTCAAGGCAACCTCGGGGCGCCTGACCTTCTTCGTTCCCGAGACTTCGGTCGCGCACCTGCAGATGCCACCGGCGCGAACGACCGTGCCGATGCGCTTCGACCAGTTCAAGGTGCTGGTGCTGACGACGCCGCTCGAGCCCGTGCCGCTGCCGCTCGACGATCCGCACGCCGAGCTGCTGCAGCAACGCGAGGCGTCGCCCTACAAGGTGCAGCTGGCCGGCGTCAACCGCGTGCTGTCGGGCAAGACGGTCGGCCACGTCGAGACCGACGTCGGCCTGTTCCTGTTCCCGCCGTGCGGCGACGACCCGCTCGACGGCCGCGTCAAGCGCATGTTCGTCCCGAAGTCGGCCTACGACAGCTTCGAGGTCGGGCCGAAGATCGGCGAGGTGCTGGTCGACGCCCAGGTCACCGACTTCGGCACCATCGACGAGGCGGTCGCGGTGCAGAAGAAGCTGCGCTCGCAAAAGCTCGGCGACATCCTCGTCGCCAAGCAGATCGTCCGGCCCGCGCAGCTCCTCGAGGCGATCGAGAAGCAGCACAAGATGCCGCTGGTGCGCATCGGCGAGGCGCTGCGCTCGCTCGGCATGGTCGACGACCGGCAGCTCAAGGAAGCGCTCGTGCAGCAGACGATCGACCGCAGCGTGCCGCTCGGCGAGGTGCTGGTGCGCATGGGCGTCGTGTCGCGCGAAGACCTGCAGACCGCGCTCGCCAGGAAGATGGGCTACCCGCTCGTCGACCTCGACGCCTTCCCGGTCGAGCCGGAGGCGCTGCGCAAGCTCGCCTACGCCGTGGCATCGCGGCTGCGCGTCATGCCGCTCCTGATTCGCGAGGGGCGCCTTGTCGTCGCGCTCGACGACCCGTCGCGCCGCTCGGCCATCGACGAGATCGAGTTCAACGCCGACATGAAGGTCGTTCCGGTGCTGGCGCGCGGCACAGCCATCGAGGCCAACCTGCGCGCTGCGTACGAAAAGATCGGCTCGGCGTCGAACCGCAAGGTCGACGACATCGGCGCGCCGATCCAGTTCGACCTGACGCCGTTGCCGGGGTCGGAGTCGACCGGCGACCTCGTCAGCGCGCTCGAGAAGGAAGGCACGGAGTCGAGCCGACACGCCGACGAACGGCCGATCGAGCAGAGCGACAACTCGCTCGTGCGCCTTCTCAACAACATGATCATCGAAGCGTACGGAGACGGCGTCTCCGACATCCACATCGAGAGTTACCCCGGGAAGGAGAAGATCCGCGTCCGCTTCCGCAAGGACGGCATCCTGCGCACCTACCTCGAGCTGCCGTCGAGCTATCGCAACGCGATCATCGCCCGCGTCAAGATCATGTGCGACCTCGACATTTCCGAGCGCCGCAAGCCTCAGGACGGGAAGATCAACTTCTCGAAGTTCTCGCCGCAGCACAAGATCGAGCTGCGCGTCGCGACGATCCCGACCAACAACTCGCTAGAAGACGTCGTGCTGCGGATCCTGGCGTCGGCCAAGCCGATCCCGGTCGATTCGCTCGGTCTCTCGGAAGACAACCTCAAGGCGCTGCTGCGCGTGGTCGAGCGCCCCTACGGCATGGTGCTCTGCGTCGGCCCAACCGGCTCGGGCAAGACGACCACGCTGCACTCCACGCTCTCGCACATCAACGTTCCCGAGCGCAAGATCTGGACCGCCGAAGACCCGGTCGAGATCACGCAGCCGGGCTTGCGCCAGGTGCAGGTCAACCCGAAGATCGACTGGACGTTCGCCAAGGCGCTGCGCGCCTTCATGCGCGCCGACCCCGACGTCATCATGCTTGGCGAGATTCGAGACGAGGAGACGGCGCACATGGCGATCGAGGCATCGCTCACCGGCCACCTCGTGCTGTCGACGCTGCACACCAACTCCGCGCCCGAGACGGTGACGCGCCTGCTCGACATGGGCATGGACCCGTTCAATTTCGGCGATTCGCTGCTCGCCGTGCTGGCGCAGCGGCTGGTGCGCCGCGCCTGCCCGGGTTGCCGGACGGCGCGGCCGGCGAGCCACGACGAGGTCGAGGAACTGCTCGGCGACTACATGAACGCGTTCGGCGCCGAGCCGCCCGTGTCGCGCGCCGACGTGCTCGCCGGCTGGACGAAACGGCACGCACAGGACGGCCGGCTCGTCATGCACACGAGCGCCGGCTGCGACGCCTGCGACCACACCGGCTTCAAGGGCCGCGCCGGCATCCACGAGATGATGGTCGTCTCGCGCGAGCTGCGGCG
>JBBSPY010000109.1:0-10327 GCA_038258415.1 Burkholderiales bacterium | reverse complement strand
GCGGCGAAGAACGCGGCGCCCGGAACGAAGGCGACGCCGCGCTCGATCGCCCGCGTCAGCAGCACGCCGGCATCGACATCGCCGGGCAATTCGACCCAGAAGAACATGCCGCCCTGGGGCGGCGTCCAGCGGCAGGCTTGCGTACCCGTCGTCGGCAGGTGCGCCGCGAGCGACGCCTGCATGGCATCGCGGTGGCGACGGTAGCGTTCGCGGATGGTCGGCACGTGGTCGCGCAGGAAGCCGCCCTTGATCACCTCGAACACCACCCGCTGGTTGAAGCCCGCCGTGTGCAGGTCGGCCGCCTGCTTGGCGTGCACGAGCTTCGCGAACACATCCTTCGGCGCCACCACGTAGCCGAGCCTCAGCCCCGGCGCGAGCACCTTCGAGAAGCTGCCGAGGTAGACCGTGCCTTCGGGCCAGCGCGAGGCGAGCGAGGGTGGCGGTGCGTGGTCGAACCACAGGTCGCCGTAGGGGTTGTCCTCGACGATCGGCACGCCTGCCGCTGCGGCCGCGCGCACCAGCTCGGCGCGCCGCGCTTCGCCCATCGTCCGCCCGGTCGGGTTCTGGAAGTTCGGCAACACGTACAGGAATCGCGGCGCCGTGTCGCCGCCCCCCGGACTGCCGATCGCGCCGGGCAGCGGCCCCTCGCCGTCGCAGTCCACCGCCGCGAACACCGGCTCGAACGGCGCGAATGCCTGCAGCGCACCGAGGTAGGTCGGCGCCTCGACGGCGACGCTGCTCCCCGCGTCGATCAACACCTTGCCGACGAGGTCGAGCCCCTGCTGCGAGCCGGTCGTGACGAGCACCTGCGACGCGTCGACGCGCATTCCCTGCTCGCCCAGCGAATCGGCGACCCATTCGCGCAACGGCGCATGACCCTCGCTCGCGGCGTACTGCAGCGCCTCGCGGGGTTGCTCGCGCAGCACGCGAGCCGTCGCCTCGCGCATCGCCTCGATCGGGAACGTGTCGGGCGACGGCAGGCCGCCGGCGAGCGACACGATCCCGGGCCGTTCGGTGAGCTTGAGAATCTCCCGGATCGCCGAGGCGTTCATGCCCGCGGTGCGTGCGGCGAGGCGCCACGGTGACACGTCCGGCGCCCGGGTGGCGGCCATCACGTGCTCCCTGCTTTCGCCCGGGGCGCCGCGACATCGACGGCGTGTCGACCGGCCGGCATCGAACGGCCGATGAAGACGGTGGCGACGACGGCCGCGGCGAACGCGATCGCCGCCGGATCGAGGCGCTCGCCGAGCAGCGGCACGGCGAAGACCATGGCGAGAAACGGCTGGACGAGCTGGATCTGGCTCACCGGCACCGCGCCGCCCTCGGCCAGCGCGCGGTACCAGGCGAAGAAGCCGAGCCACATCGAGAACACCGTGACGTAGGCGAACCCCGCCCACGCCGAAAGCGGCACCGTGGCCGTTGGCCAGAAATACCAGGCGAGCGGCCCCGTGAGCGGCGTGCTCAGCACCAGCACCCAGGAAATGACACGCTCGCCCGGCATCTCGACCGCAAGCTCGGCGCCGGCGACGTAGCCGACCGCAGCACTCGACATCGACGCGAACAGCCAGCCGTCGGCAGCGCTGAGCGCACCCGCGCCCTTCCACGCCGCGAAGGCCACGACGAGCGCCGCGCCCATGACCGCCGCGATCCAGAAGCCCGCCGAGGGTCGCTGCCGGAAGCGGATCGCCGCCGCGACGGCGGTGGCGAGCGGCAGCAGGCCGGTGACGACGGCGGCGTGCACGGCATCGACGCTGCGCAGCGCCAGCGCGAGAAAGAGCGGGAAACCGATCACGGTGCCGCACGACGACACGAACAGCAGCCGACGCTGGCGCGCGTTCGGCCACGCCGCGCCGACGATGGCGAGGTAGATCGCCGACAGCACGGCGGCGAAGGCGGCGCGACCGGCGGTGACGAAGAGCGGGGAGAGGGCCGGCGCCGACGCGTCGCCGACCGCCAGGCGCGTAGCCGGAAGTGTCGCCGCGAAGACCGTCACGCCGACGAGGCCGAGCCACAGGCCGCGCCGTTCGCGTTTCGCGTTCGACGCTGCCATCTCGGGGGTCGCGGACGCGTTCATGGGCGAACCAATGTATCCGCAGCGCTCAGTGCGAAGCCAGCGCCTCCCAGCGCGCCAGCGCCGCATCCAGTTCAGCCTCCACCTGGGCGAATCGCATCTGCGTCGTCTCCGCGCGCGCCGGATCTTCGGCATAGAGCTCGGCGCTGCCGAGGAGCGACGTGAGCTCCTTCTGTTCGACTTCGAGGGCCTCGATGCGGTCCGGCAGGGCGTCGAGCTCGCGCTGTTCCTTGTAGCCGAGGCGCTTGCCGGCGGCAGGCGCGGCCATGATCGGGGCCGAAGCCGGGGCCGGGGCCACGGCAGGTTTCGGAGCCGGCGGCGACGCGGCCGTCGATGCGCCGCGCAGGCCCTCCGCCCTCGCCCGCTGCGCCTTCCAGTCGCTCCAGCCGCCCTCGTACTCCCGCCATCGCCCGGGCGAGGCGTCGCCCTCCCACGCGATCGTGCTGGTGACCACGTCGTCGAGGAAGCGGCGATCGTGGCTGACGAGGAACACGGTGCCCGCATAGCGCTGCAGCATCTCCTCGAGCAGCTCGAGCGTGTCGATGTCGAGGTCGTTGGTCGGCTCGTCGAGCACGAGCACGTTGGCCGGCAGCGCCAGCAGGCGTGCCAGCAGCACGCGGTTGCGCTCGCCGCCGGACAGCGTCGAGAGCGGTGAGTGGGCGCGCTCGGGCGAGAACAGGAAGTCGCCCACGTAGCTCATCACGTGCTTGCGGCCGGCCGCCGTCTCGATCCACTCGCTGCCCGGGCTGATGCTCTCCACGAGCGTCGCGTTCAGGTCGAGCCCGGCGCGCAGCTGGTCGAAGTAGGCCACCTGCAGGCGCGTGCCGCGGCGCACGTGGCCCGAGGTCGGCTCGAGCTCGCCGAGCACCAGGCGCAGCAGCGTCGTCTTGCCGACGCCGTTCGGGCCGATGAGGCCGACCTTGTCGCCGCGCAGGATGGTCGCGGAGAAATCGCGAACGACCGGCGCCGCACCGGGGTAGCCGAACGTCACGTCGCGCAGCTCGGCGACGATCTTGCCGCTCGCGAGCCCCGAGTCGGCCGCCACCTTCACCTGGCCGAGCGTGTCACGGCGCGCCCGACGCTGCGCACGCAGCACGTCGAGCCGCTGGATGCGCGAGACCGACCGCGTGCGCCGTGCCTCGACGCCCTTGCGGATCCACACCTCCTCGGCGGCGAGCTGTTTGTCGGCGCGCGCTGCGGCGAGCTGTTCCGATGCGAGTTCGTCGGCCTTGCGCGCCTCGTAGGCCGCGAAGTTGCCGGGATAGCTGCCGATCGAGCCGCGGTCGAGCTCGACGATGCGCGTCGCGACCGCGTCGAGAAAGGCGCGGTCGTGGGTGACGAAGACGCTGGCGCCGCGAAAGTCCTGCAGCAGTTCCTCGAGCCAGGCGATGGCGTCGAAGTCGAGGTGGTTGGTCGGCTCGTCGAGCAGCAGCACGTCGGGCACGGCGACCAGCGCCTGACCGAGCGCGACGCGCTTTCTCGTGCCGCCGGACAGCGAGCCGACCCGCGCCGACGGGTCGAGCGAGAGCCGCGCGATCGTCGCCTCCACACGCTGCTCCCACGTCCACGCATCGAGCGTCTCGATGCGCGTCTGCAGCGCGTCGAGTTCGTCGGCGCCAACGCTGCTGTCGTGCTGCTCGTAGCGCTCGCGCACGGCCTTCGCCTCGGCGACGCCGGCGCTCACCGCGTCGAACACCGTCGCGTCGGCGTCGAGCAACGGCTCCTGCGACACCCACGCCAGGCGCAGGCCCTGCATGCGCTGGAGCGTGCCGTCGTCGAGCTTCTCCACCCCGGCGATCACCTTCATCAGCGACGACTTGCCGGTGCCGTTGCGGCCGATCAGGCCGACCCGCTCGCCCGCCTCCAGCGAGAACGCCGCGTGGTCGAGCAGCGCGACATGGCCGTAGGCGAGTTGCGCGTCGGAGAGGGAGAAGATGGCCATGGGACGTGGGCGCGCATTATCTGGTGTCGGCCTCGGCGCGGCGGGACGATCGCTGGTACGGAGAAGGTCGTGCGCATCGGGACCGTAGGGCACCTCATCGCGTGGTGCAGACAAACGGCAGCCAGGCATGCAGCCACGACGCTTCGGGCAGCCACGGCGCCACCAGGGTCAGCACCGCACTGGCCAGCAGGGCAGCGCCGGCAATGCGTCGCGCCGCCGGCCGGGCGCTGAAGCCGGCAAAACGCTGGGCGCCGAAGGCGGCGAGCAGCATGGCGGGCAGCGTACCCAGTCCGAAAGCGGCCATCGTCAGCGCGCTGCGCACGGCGTCGAGCTGCACCGTCGCGATCAGCATGACCGTGTAGACGAAGCCGCACGGCATGAAGCCCCAGACCATGCCGAACACGAACGAGCGTGGCAGCGTCGTCACCGGCAACAAACGGCGTCCGAGCGGTGCGATGTGCGACCAGAGCCGCCGTCCGGCGCCGAAGCCGATGTCGCGCACCCTTCCGAATGCGACCAGCGCTCCGAGCAGCAGAGCACCTGCGGCGAGGACGCGCAGGCCGCGACGCACGTCGTCGGCATCCATCCATCCGATGAGACTGCCGAACACGCCGCCGAGCAGCAGGCCCGCCAGCGAGTACGAGGCCACACGGCCGAGCTGGTAGCCGACCAGCAGCCGCGGCAGCGGCCGTCCGTTGGCGCCCTTGGCCGTGGCGATGCCCAGCGCTCCGGAGATGCCACCGCACATGACCAGGCAGTGGCCGCTGGCGGCCAGGCCCAGCAGCAGCGCCGCGCCGATCGTGAGCACACCGTTCATTCGGGCGTTTTGTCGCCGGCGGGTGCGCTGTCGAGCAGCGGCAACAGGCCCGGGGTCTCCATGTCGTCGAACTGGTCGTGCTCGACGGCCCAGAAGAACGCGATGCCGGCGCCGATCAGCAGCACGATCGACAGCGGAATCATCACGACGAGGATGTTCATGCGGCGCGGCTCAGTTCTGCCACCGTGAACGTGGCGCTCCTTGCTGACGATGTGCGACGACCGATGCGCAACGCATTGAGCACGACGACCAGCGAACTCACCGACATGCCGATCGCGGCCAGCCACGGCGCCACGAAACCAAGCGCGGCCAGCGGCACCACGGCCAAGTTGTAGGCCAGCGCCCAGCGCTGGTTCTGGCGCAGCACGGCCAGGGTCTGCCGCGCGACCACGCGCGCCGCGGGCAATGCCGTCAGGCGCGCGCCATCGAGAATGACATCGCCCGCGGCCTGCGCGAGATCGGCTCCCGAAGCCAGCGCCACGGCGACGTCGGCGCCGGCCAGCACGGGCGCGTCGTTGATGCCGTCGCCGATGGCGAGCACACGGGCGCCGCCGGCGCGCAGTTCGCGCAGCCGCTCGAGCTTTGCGGCCGGGCTCTGGCGAGCGCGCCACTGCGTGATGCCGAGTCGGCTGGCGACGGCGGCGACTTTCGCGGGCGCGTCGCCGCTGACGATTTCCACCGCGACCCCGTCGGCCAGCAGCGCGGCGACGGCTTCGCGGGCGCCGCTGCGCATCCGCTCGCCGAGACGAAACGACGCGACGATGCCGTGTTCGCCAGCGAGGATCACGGCATCGCTGTCGTCCTCTGCGCCGACGGCGGCGAATGCGGGGCTGCCCAGGCGATAGCGGCATCCGGCCACGGTGCCTTCGAGTCCGCCACCGTCGATGGTGCGCACGCCTATCGCCGTCTCCACGGCCGCGCCGGCGGCGGCCCGCACCAGGGCCTGCGCCGCCGGATGCTGGCTGCCGCGCGCCCGCGCCGCGGCCACCCGCAGCGCGTGGTCACGGTCGGCGGCGTCGACCGACTCGAGATCCAGGTACGGGTCGGTCAGCGTGCCCGTCTTGTCGAACACGGCGTGGCTGGCCAGCGCCAGATGCTCGATCGCGTCGCTGTGGACGACGAACACGCCTTGAGCGGCCAGCACCGACAAGGCGCGCGTGATCGCTGCCGGCACGGCGAGTGCGAAGGCGCAGGGGCATGACACCACCAGCACCGCGAGCGTCGCCGCGAAGGCGCGCGCCGGGTCGACGAAGCTCCAGGCGACGGCGCAGAGCGCGGCGAGCGCCAGCGTACGGGCGACGAAACCGGCGGCCGCCCTTTCGCCCGCGCGTGCCAGACGAGGGCGCTCGCTCTGGGCGCACGCGACCAGCGCGGCGATGCCTGCAATGGCGGTGTCCGCGCCGACGCGTTGCACGCGAAGGAGGGCCGGGCCTTCGACCACCATGCTGCCGCCGGTCAGCGCGTCGCCCGGGCGTTTGCGCAGCGGCAGCGACTCTCCCGACAGCAGCGCTTCGTCGACGCGGCAGTCGGCATCTTCGAGCACGCCGTCGGCCGGCACGCGCATGCCCTGGGCGACGTGCACACGGTCACCTGGCGCCAGTTCGCGAACGCCCACCCGTTCCAGCGTGCCATCGGCGCAGCAGCGCTCGGCAACCGCGGGCATCAGCCGCGCCATGGCATCGGCCAGATCGCCTGCGCGATGCCGTGCGCGCAACTCGAGGTAGCGCCCGGTGAGCAGGAGGAAGACGAACATGGACACCGAATCGAAATACACCTCGCCGCCGCCGCGCAGCGCCTGCACCAAGCTGGCCACGTAGATCAGCGCAATGGCAATCGCCACCGGCACGTCCATGCCGAGGGTGCGCGCGCGCAGCACGCGCCATGCGCCCTGGAAGAAGGGGCGTGCCGAATAAAACACCACCGGTGTGGCCACCAGCAGCCCGAACCAGCGCATGAGCTCGCGCGTGGCCGGGTCCATCGTCTCGGCGGCTCCGAGATACAGGGCGCTGGCGAACATCATCGCCTGCATCGTGCCGAAGCCGGCGACGGCCAGCCGCTTGAGCGCCGCACGCGACTCGCGGCGCCGCGAGTCGTCGAGCGCCACAGCGTCGAGAGGCAGCGCCGAGTAGCCGGTGCGCGCCAGCGCCTGCAGGATCGCCGGGAGCGTCGTGCGTTGCGGGTCCCAGACGATGCGGGCACGTTGCGCAACGGCGTTGACCTGAACGGAATCCACGCCCGGGAGCGCCCCGAGGGCGCGCTCGATCAACCAGACGCAGGCCGAGCAGCGAATGCCATCGACCAGCAGCAAGGCTTCGCACTGGCCACCGGCGAGCGTGCGCACGGCTTGGCGCGACAACTCCGGGCGCTGCCAGGCATCGGCGCTGCGCCGCGCTTGCTCCAGGTCCGGTGCCCGCGGCGCGGTGGCGCTGCGCAGGCGGTAGTAATCGCCGAGGCCGAGTTGCCCTATCCATTCGGCTGCGGCACGGCAGCCCTGGCAGCACACCGGGTGGGCGACGCCAGCGACCAGGGCCCGCGGTGCATCGGCGGGCAGGGCGTCGCCGCAGTGCCAGCAGAAAAGGGCCGCCGTGCTCAAGGCGACGAGGCCGGCCGGTGCGGCAGCGCTCGCGTCAACGGCATCTTCAGGATCTGCAGGCCATCCAAGGGCAATGGCGGATCCGCATGGCGCTCGGCGACAACGATCAGCCACACGCAGCCGGCGATGGACACAGCCAGCACCGCAGCGCCCAGCCAGACGATGGGCTGGCGATACCAAGCACCGCCGCCGTCGCGGGCGAGTGCCTCATCGGTTGGCGACGGGAGCGCGGGAGAGCGAGTAGACATAGGCAGCGAGCACCCGCGCGTCGTTTTCGCCGAGGCGGGTACGCCAGGCGGGCATGTTGCCATTGCGGCCATCGCGGATGGACTCTCGCACGGTCACCGGCGCACCTCCATAGAGCCAGATCGAGTCGGTGAGATCAGGCGCGCCGAGAGCCGGATTGCCTTTGCCATTGGCTCCGTGACAGGCCGCGCACGTCGAAAAAAGCCTCTTGCCCGCGTTCACCTTGATCAAGTCGGCGACGTTGTGCGGCGTGCCCCACGAAAGACTGATCACGTACTCGGCTACGTTGTCGACGCCCTGCTCACCCAGCGTCTGGCCCCAGGGCGGCATGACGCCGCGTCGACCGTCAAGGATGGTGGTCAGGATGGCCTCGCCGCCGCCCCCGTAGAGCCAGTCGTCGTCGCTCAGGTCGGGGGCGCCGAGCAGCGAGTTGCCGCGCCCCCGGCTGCCGTGACAGGCCGCGCAGTTGTCGGCAAAGAGCACCTTGCCCAGCGCCAGCGCATCGCGGTCGCCCGCCAGCTTTTCCACCGGGAGCTGGGCGAAGCGCTGCATGTCCTTCTGCTGAAGCCGGTCGTTGGCCGCCGTGTCGTGGGCCAGCTGCTCGTGCGAGCTCCAGCCCAGATGGCCGGAGAAGCTACCAAAGCCCGGGTACAGCGCCAGGTAGCCAAAGGCGCAGCCGAACATGAGAAGCGACAACACGATCCACCACATCGGAAGCCGGTGCATGCCCTCGCGGATGGCGCCGTTGGCCCAGACATGTCCGGTGGTGCCGTCCGCCAGGGTGGGAATCCTGGCGTGCGGCGCCCAGAGAAACAGGAAGAGCGAGACGCCGAGGTTGAACACGATCAGCGCGATCACCCACCATGACCAGAACGTGCTCATGGGCGACCCTGCGGGGGAGCGTCGGATCCGGCGTCCTCGTCCTGCATCGGCAGTCGCGCCAGCTCGGCGAAATCGCGCATGTGACAGGGCAGCCAGGCCCAGATCCAGATGGCGATGAAGGCCAGCATCATCAGCACGATGAAGGCGCCGGCGATCGGGCCCCAGACCGGGTTCACCGCGTGTCTCCTGCCGGCGCCGGAGCCGCGGCTGCTCCCCTGGCCCGGGGTTCGTTGTCGATGCCCAGCCCCTGCAGGTAGGCGACGAGTGCCTCCAGTTCGGTCTTCTTCGCGACCGCCTGAGGCGCCGTGGCGATTTCGGCATCGCTGTAGGGGTCGCCGAGCACGCGCAGAACCCGCATGCGGTCCTGGATGTCCGTGCCGTCGATTCCGGCCTTGGCCAGCCAGGGGTAGCCGGGCATGTTGGATTCCGGCACGACCTGGCGCGGACTCACCAGATGCAGGTGCTGCCATTCGTCCGAGTATTTGCCGCCCACGCGCGCGAGATCGGGTCCGGTGCGCTTGGAGCCCCACTGGAACGGGCGGTCGTATACCGATTCGGAAGCGGTCGAATAGGGGCCGTAACGCTGGGTCTCGAAACGCAGCGCACGGATCATCTGCGAGTGGCACAGATAGCAGCCTTCGCGCACGTAGACGTCACGCCCGGCCAGGCGCAGCGGCGAGTAGGGCTTCACGCCATCGGCAGGCTGCACCCTGTTCGCTTCGATGAACAGCGGCGTGATCTCGGCCAGGCCGCCGAGCGAAACCATGATCGCGGTGAGGATGCCCAGCGCCCAAACGTGCTTCTCGATGAACTCGAAGTGGCGGTAAGCCATCGCGCGTTCTTCAGGCTGCCGCGGGCAGCGGTGGCGGAAGCTGGTCGGGAACGGGCTCGGGGATGGGCACCGGGATCGGCACGATGATGTGCTTGCGCGCGTCGGCCGCGGTGAACCACAGGTTCCAGGCCATCACCCACATGCCGAGCCAGATCAGCACACCACCGAACCAGCGGAGGGCGTACATCGGCTTGACCGCGATCAGGCTGTCGATGAAGGAATAGGTCAACGAACCATCGGGTCCGGTCGCACGCCACATCACGCCTTCGGTCACCCCGGCGGCCCACATCGCGAGCACGTAGACCAGCGTGCCCGACAGGTGCAGCCAGAAGTGGACCTCCATGCCCATGTGCGAGTACATGGCAGGGCGACCGAGCGCGCGCGGTGCCATCGCGTACAGGGAGCCGATGGTGATCATGGCCACCCAGCCGAGGGAGCCGGCGTGCACGTGGGCGATGGTCCAGTCGGTGTAGTGCGAGATCGAGTTGACGGTCTTGATCGCCATCATCGAGCCTTCGAGCGTGGCGGCGGCATAGAACACGAGCGCCAGCACCATGAACTTGGCCGCAGGGTCGTCCTTGAGCCGGTGCCACGAGCCGTTGAACGTGAAGAGGCCATTCGCTGCCGACCCCCAACTCGGCATCAGCAGCACGAGCGAGAACGCCATGCCGACCGACTGCACCCAGTCGGGCAACGCCGTGTACATCAGGTGGTGCGAGCCGGCCCACATGTAGATCGAGATCAGGGCCCAGAAGTTGACGATCGAGAAGCGGTAGCTCCACAGCGGCTGCTGGGCCTGGCGCGGCACGAAGTAATACATCATCCCCAGGAAGCCCGCGGTGAGGAAGAACGCCACCGCGTTGTGGCCGTACCACCACTGGACCATCGCATCGACGGCGCCCGAATAGATCGGGTACGACTTGAACATCGACACCGGAATGGCG
>JBBSPY010000108.1:0-10380 GCA_038258415.1 Burkholderiales bacterium | reverse complement strand
GGCGTCCCGTTGGCGGTGCCGTTGCCGATGGCAAAGCTCTGCGCCTTGGCTGCCGCGCTCACGGGCACTGGCGCGCCGGTGAAGTCGACCTGCGCGAAGCTCGTGTTGCAGACGTTCGCGTCGAGCGGGAAACGGCCGTACGACCACGGATACATGGCCGACAGGATCGGCCCGTTGCCGAGCGCGTAGTGGGCGTTGTGCATCTGGTCGTTCAGCGTCGTCCAGCCGTAGTTGCGCAGCTTGTCCAGCGCATCGAGCGACTGCGCGGCGAGGTCGGCGCCGGCGACCAGGCCCTTGGCGGCAAGCGCGGCGCAGCGGTTGGCGGCCTTGCCGGTCTGCGCTGTCAGCCCCAGGTAGTTGAAGACCGAGACCTCGGCCAGCGCAGCGGGCGCGGCGAGCGCGGCGCACGGCTGGTAGACGTTGCCGTAGGTGGTGAAGTCGGCAAGGGTCTTGCCGTAGCCGGAGACGGCGGCGCCGGCGAACTGGATGCCATAGCCGGTGGTGGTCGGCATCTCGGTGACGGGCTCGGCGGCGACGACGCCGTCGATCAGGCCGCTCGTGTCCTGCTCGGCCGCACGCAACACCGCGGCGCCGCCGTTGGATGCCGAGCCGGCGATGACGATGGTGTTGCCCTTCGTGAACGGCACCGCGTCGGCCGCCGTGCCGTAGCGGTCGTTGAGGGCGAAGAAGGCGTAGCGCGCCGCGGCGAGCGTGTCGATGCCCCAGTCCTTCTCCGGGTTTTGCTGCGACTGCACCTGCTTGAGCGCGAGC
The DNA here is from genome assembly GCA_038258415.1 of Burkholderiales bacterium. Taxonomy (GTDB): domain Bacteria; phylum Pseudomonadota; class Gammaproteobacteria; order Burkholderiales; family Burkholderiaceae_C; genus Schlegelella_A. The sequence continues at coordinate 9,609 of JBBSPY010000108.1, read as the reverse complement.
CGGTTCGGGAACATGGCGTTGTAGGCGGCCCGCGCCGCATCGGTGATGTCGATGGCGAACTGGGCGAGCGGGCCGGCAGCGGAGCGGGTGGCGCGGGTTCCGTCGATCTTGTTGACGGTGTCGTCGGTCGGGTCGTAGAGGCCGACGCCCTTGCCGGCGTCGACGAGGGCGACCGCGCAGCCGTGCTTCAGGCCCCAGTCGCTCGATGTCGCGATGGCGCCGTAGACCCCGCGTGAGCCCGACGACGGCCCGAGCACGACGCATGGCGCGGCAGTGCTGAAGCTGTCGGGGATCTGCACCGCGATCACGGTGCGCTTCTTGCCGCTGCCGTCGTCGTAAGTGGCGACGTACTCGCGACCCGGGATCAGCCCTTCGCCTGCGGTCGCGACGCCGCTGACGTCGACGTTCGGGCCATAGAGGACACCGTAGCCGCCGCCCGGCGTGTAGTCGACGAGACCGCGGTAGTTGCCGTAGAGGGCGTTGCGGCGCAACTCGAGCGCGGTCGGCGCGAGCGGGTCGACATATGCCGGCGCAGCCGCGGCGCCGATGCCGGTCGCGCCGAGCCCGCCCGTGAGCAGGTCCTGTGTCGCCGCGGTCGTGCCGCTGCCCGGCGTCGTCGCGGAGTAGACGGTGACGCCCTGCTGCGTGATGCCGCTCGGCAGGTCGTTGCTGGCGGGGCCGTGGTCGTCGCCGCCACAGCCGCTCGCCAGAGCGACCGCCGACACGGCTGTCGTGAAGGCCGCCAGTCGCGCCGCCCGGTTCATCGTCGATCGCATGTCCGCAGTCCTTCTGGTTCTGGTTGTCATGGGTCGCAGTATGCCAAGGCGCCGCTGTCGCCACGCGCCACTATGCGCCCTTGAACCGCTCGCCTGGCCGCGCTAGGTAGAACCACTCCTGCCCCGGTTCGGCAGACGCGTTGGGAAAGACGATGCGGGCGTCGTGCGGCGCGACGACCGGCGTGCCGTCGTGCCGCAGTCCGATCGGCTGGCCGCGTTCGACGGCATCGAAACTGCGCCACGGCCGGGTGAACGTGTCGTCGGCGTCGAGCCTGTCGACGAGCTCGCACAGCGTCAGTGCTTCGAGACCGGCCGCCGGCGGCGGATCGGGCGCGTCGATCAGCCGCAGGTGCGCCAGCGCCGCGACGATGGCGCGGTAGGCGACCCCGGGCGCCGCCGGATCGTCGTGCTGGCCGCATTCGAGCGTCACCGCGGCGCCGCCGACCGAGCGCATGTACTCGGTCGTGCCGATGCCGAGGTTCGGGTCGAGATCCAGCGCCGCGTCGGGGAACCGCGCTGCGAGACCCCGCCGCCGCATCGCGCCGGCTGCGTAGGTGCCCAGCCAGCCGTCGACAGCGCGCCCTACCCCGAGCCTCGCGGCGAGCGCCTCCTCGCGCGCGGCGTCGGCGAACGGCTCCAGCGGGCCGTCGTTGTCGGCCGGACCGAGAAAGACGAACGGCTCGCCGGGGGCGCGAAACGAGTGCAGGTCGAGCAGCACGTCGTTGGCGGCGAGCAGTGGGCAAAGCCAGTTGGCGACGTGGTCCTCGAACTCGACGGGCGTGCCGGTCGGCGCGAGCTTGCGGTTCAGGTTGCGATCGCCGGTGCGGCGGCGGTTCGCGTAGGCGAGCGCGTTGGCGACCGGAACCAGCGTCAGCCGGCCGGCGACGATGCGCAGCAACCCCGCATCGAGTTCTCCGACCAGGCGCTCGATGGCGCGGGTGCCGCAGGTCTCGTCGCCGTGCACCGCGCCGACGACGATCAGGCGCAGGCCGGGAGCGCTGCTGGCGTAGCAGGCCGACTTGAACGGCGGCATCGCTGTGGTGCGTTCGGTCAACCGGCCGACAGCCGCACCTCGCACGAGCCGCCGGCTGGCGCGATCAGGATCGACTCCGCGAGCTCGGGCGAAGCGGCGCGCGCGGCCTTCTCGACGCGATCGACGGCCCGCTCGATGCCGTCGTGCCACGGCCGCTCGAGCAGCGTGCGCAAGGTGGCCCGGCTGGCCTCGAACTCGCCTCGTCCGACGTACGGGTCGCCCTTGGCGCCGGCTTCGCGGGCCTTCAGCCGCGTTGCGGCATCGGCGTTCTCGTCGGCGACGGCCCGCAGCGACGTCGCCGCCGAGGCGATCGCATCGCCTTCGCCCGGCGCAGGCCCGTCGCCGACCGACAGGCGCAGCAGGTGCAGCACCACGAGCAACCGTGCCGACAGCTCGAGCAGCCGCTGCCACTCGCCGAGATCGCGCCAGAGGGCCAGCGCCGCCTCGACCTGCACCTCGCCGAAGCGCGGCGCGCTCAGCAACGGCCGCGAACGCGCCTGCAACGGCTCGGCGCGGACGACCTGATCGCGCCAGACGTCGAGCGCCGCCGCGAACGTGGTCCCGACGCGCTCGCGAAACGCCAGCTTGCCGATCACCGAGGGATAGTTGTCGCGCGCCTCGCGGGCGTAGCGCGACGCGTCCTGGAGGACCGCTTTCAGCCGCGGCTCGGCGGGGCCGAAGGGCTTCGACGGCAGCGCGGCGACCGCTGCCTTGAGATCGCGACATTCGTCGGCGAGGGTACCGAGGTCGCCCGCCGTGGCAACGGCCGCGATCACGTTCGAGGCCAGCGAGGCGGCAGCGACCGAATCGAGCCACTGCACGGGCGGCGCCCCTGATGACTCGCTCGTTGCCAGCGCCCGCGCCGCGCCGGCTTCGGCGCGCGCCAGCCGCAGGGCCGTTCCGGCCGGGAAGCGAACGCGCAGGCGGTTGCGGTCGGCGGATCCCGGCGCCACGATCGTCGCCAACGCCGCGGCCTGCACCGGCGACATCGCCAGCGGCACCGCCGAAGACCATGCGCCGTCGTCGGCGGGCGCGACGGCCAGCACCCGCTCGACGACCGGCACCGATGGACGCGAAGGCGTCGGCACGACCGTGACCGGCACCGGCTCGTACGCCTTGGCGCGGCTCGGTGGCGGAGATGGCGGCGCGGTCGCGACGGACGCCGGCGGCGCGGCAGGCGTCGTGGCCGGCCGCGAAGGCGGCGGCCGAGCGGGTGGCGCCACGGCGACCGGCGCCGGCTCGGCTGTCGCGACGACCGGCGCCTCGTCGCGGTCCGCGTCGTCGCGCCCGGCACCGCGCCGCGACCGCGCGAACGTGAACCCGACGGCGATCGCGGCCACGACCGCGATCCCGATCGCCCACCACCAAGCCGCGTCGTTCATGCCGTACAGCATAGCGGGCGGGTCGGCGCGAACGCCGGGCGCGTCGTCGAGCTCACGCGCCGACGAGCGCCTCGATCGACGCCGCTTCGACGCCGACCTTCCCCGCCGCCGCGACGATCTCGCCCCACGTCACCGAGTCGACGACAACGCCGTCGACGAGCCGGCGCGCCTTGGTCTCGCGCTCTGCATCGCCTGGAACGCGCACCCGATCGACGCCCTCGGCCGGCGGCGACGCCGTGTGCCAGGCGACGTAGTCCTCGACCTCGCGCGCCAGGTTCTCGGCGGTGCCGAGCTGCGCCGGGTCGACGACGATCGAGAACATGCCGTTCCAGACGCGCCGCCGGCCGTCGTCGGGGCGGCTGCCGGTCGGCCCGCCCGCCAGCGCGCCGCCGAGCAGCTCGCACACCAGCCCGAGACCGCCGCCCTTGTGCTCGCCGAACGGCAGCAGCGCGCCGAACGGCTCGACGACCGTGTAGCGCGGGTTCGTCGTCGGCTCGCCGCGGTCGTCGATGAGGGTGCCGGCTTCGATCGCCTGGCCGCGGTTGTGGGCCACGCGGGTCTTGCCCCGCGCGATCTTGCTGGTGGCGAAGTCGAGCACGATCGGCGGCAGGCCGGCGCGCGGGATGCCGACGCAGAACGGGTTCGTGCCGAGCCGTGCGTCGCGGCCGCCCCACGGCGCGACGATCGGACGGGCGATGACGTTGACGAAGTGCATCGAGACGAGCCCAGCGTCGATGCACTGCTCGGCCCACTGGCCGATCCTCCCGAGGTGGTGCGACATCGACAGGCCGACCGCGCAGATGCCGTGCGACTGCGCCCGCTTGATCGCCATCGCCATCGCCTCGGCGCCGATCACCTGGCCGTAGCCCCGGCCACCGTCGAGCGTCAGCAACGGTCCTGTGTCGAGCACGACGGAGACGTGCGCGTTCGGCACCAGGCCGCCCTCGAGCACCGACTCGACGTAGCGCGGCAGCATGCCGACGCCGTGTGAATCGTGGCCGCGCAGGTTGGCCTCGACGAGGTTGCGGGCAACGGCGTCGGCCTCCGCGGGCGCGGAGCCGGCAGCCGCGACGATGGCCGACGCAGCGGCAACGAGCCGCTCGGCGGCAATGGGGCGTTGTTCAGTCATGGTGCGCAGCGTAGCAAGTTGCCGAGCGGCGCCCCCACGCCGCCCGTGGTCTGCGTTTCGGTGGCACGATCCGCCGATGTCGATCGCATTCGTCCTGCGCTGCCTCATCGCCTCGACCGGGGTCTCGATCGGGTGGTGGGGCGGCGACGCCGCGGCCGCAGCACCGCTCGCCGATCCGACGTCGACCATCTACCTGCAGCGCGGCGCCGATGGCCGCCTCGTCCTCACCGACCGGCCGTCGCCGCTCGTCACCACCGAGCGCAGCTGGCAGGTGGAGCGCGAGGACCCGGTCGCCGCCCGGCAACGCGCCGCCGACGTGCGTCGCGAGGCCACCGCGGTGAGCGAGCGCGTGCAACGGGCGATCGACCAGGACGAGCGGCAGCGCGCCGAGGTCGATGCCCGCGAGCGCGACCGCGCCGACCGGCTCGCCCGCGACGCGGCGATCGCCCGCGCCGCCGAAGCCGAGACGCCGCTGCTCGTGGCGCCGATCGACGTGTTCGGCGGGACCTGGCGCCCTCCGCATGCGCTCGACGATCGAGTCTCGCCTCGGCGCCGAGGCCAGGCCGACCGGCGCGACCGACGCGATCGGCACGACGCTCGCGACCCGCAACGGCGGCCGCGGGCGTGGCGGCGAGCGCCGGCCGGAGCGGTCGAAGAGCCGGCTACGACGCCCGGACGCCGCTGAGCCGGATCCCGCCGGAGCCGATCGCGCCAAATGCGCCGCATCGGAGGCGCTCGTCGGTGGACCGGAACCGCCCGCACCCGGGCACGATCGAAGACCTCGCCGACCGGACCCACCCTCGGCGAGAACCGCCGACGACACCCCCGCCGACCGTGACCATCGCTGCATCCCTTCGAGCACTTCGCTTCGGCCTGCGCGCTCGCATCCTGCTGCTCGTGCTGCTGATCGGCGTCGTCGTCGCGGCGTTCTTCCTCGTCGGCAGCCTGCGCCAGGCCGATCGCGATCGCGACCAGGCGCGTGAACGGCTGCGACTCGTCGCCGCGCTCGCCGGCGCGCGCCTCGACGACCACATCGGCGACATCCATCAGTTCCTGAAGACGCTCGCCGAGACGCTCCCCGACGACCTGTCGGACATCCGGCGCAACGAACAGACGCTGCTGCGCCTGGCGCCGAAGCTGCCGGCGAACACCCGCGGCATCGGCCTCTGGTCGCCCGGCGGTGACGACATCGGATCCTCGAGCCGCGGCGACGTCGTGTCGCGGCCCCGCGTCACCGACTTCGCCTTCTTCGCCGATGCGTTGCGGTCGCCAGCCGTCGTCACCCAGGCGCCGCTGCGCCTGACGCGGGACGACGAGTGGATCGGCATGTTCGCGACCCGTGTCGTGCGAGACGGCAAGGTCGTCGCGATCGTCTCGGTGTCGACGCGGCTTGAGACCCTCGACCGCGTCCTCGAGCCCGACGGGACGCTGCCGCAAGGCGCGGTCATCGCCGTTGCCGACGCCGACGCCACCGTCGTCGCGCGGTCGATCGACCCGCAGCGCTGGATCGGCCAGCCGGCACCGATCGACCGGCGCATCGTCAAGGCGCGGCTCGCCCTGGGAAGCGGCGACGCGATGTCGACCGGGCTCGACGGCACCACCCGCCTGTACGGCTTCGCCCGCTCTCGCCAGCTGCCCTGGTTGATCCACGTCGGCGTGCCGAGCGATGTCGCGCTGGCCGCCGCCTACGCGAACCGGCGCGAGGGCCTGCTGCTCGGTGGCGTCACCCTGCTCATCGTCGCCCTGCTCGCGGTCTGGTTGGCCAACCGGATCACCAGGCCGCTGCGCCAGCTGAGCGCCGATGCCCGGCGCATCGCCGGCGGCAAACTCGATCACCGCAGCGCCGTGCGCTCGGGCAGCGAGGTCGGGCTGCTGGCCGTCACGCTCAACGACATGACCGCGGCCCTGCAGGACCGCATCAACGCGACGCGGCGGCAGGAGGAGCGGCTCATGCTCGCCCTCGAAGGCTCGGACCAGGCGCTCTTCGACTGGGATGTTCCGGGCGGTCGCATCCACTACAGCGCCCGTGCCTCGGCGCTGCGCGGCGGCCCCGAGGCCGAGGCCGACGTCACCCCGGCGGCGATGCGCGAGCTCGTCCATGCCGACGACCTGCCCGGTGTGCTCGCGGCGATGCGCGACGCGCTGCGCGGCACGGTGCCGCTGTACGAAGCCGAGTTCCGCGTCCTGCATCGCGACGGCACCTGGGTCTGGCTGCGCAGCCGCGGCCGCGTCGTCGAGCGCGACGCGTCCGGCCGCGCGCTGCGACTCGTCGGCACCGACGCCGACATCTCGCGCCGCAAGGCCGTCGAGACCGAACTTCGCCAGCGCGCCGAGCGCGACGTGCTCACCGGCCTGCCGAACCGCGCCCTCTTCTTCGACCGCCTCGACGGTGCAGTGGCGCGGGCCCGGCGCAGCGGCAAGCCGATGGCACTGCTCTACCTCGACGTCGACCGCTTCAAGTCGATCAACGACCTGCACGGCCACGCCGCCGGCGACGCGCTGCTGCAGACCACCGCCGAGCGGCTCGTCGCCACCGTGCGCGGCACCGACACGGTGGCCCGTCTCTCCGGCGACGAGTTCACGGTGATCCTCGAGAACCTGGTCGACCGCCTCGACGCCGCGGCGGTCGCCGAGAAGCTGGTCGAGGCGATGCGCTCGCCGGTGGTCGTCGGCACCGGGACGGTGTCGGTGTCGACCAGCGTCGGCATCGCCGTCCTCGAGCCGGGCGACGCCGACGGCGCTGCCCTCCTGCGCCGCGCCGACGATGCGCTCTACGACGCCAAGCGCAACGGCCGCGACCGCTACGCCGTCAGCCGCGCCGTCGCCGGCTGAGCGGTCAGCCGCCGGCCTGCGAGTCGCCGGCGTTGACCATCCACGGCGTGCCGAACTTGTCGACGCAGATGCCGAAGCCGTCGGCCCAGAACACCTTGCCGTAGGCCATCCGGACCGTACCGCCCGCGGACAGGGCCTCGAACACCTTCCGGCCCTCCTCGGCGGTCTTGTAGGCGAGCGACACGGTGATGCCCTTCATCGGCTCGAACGGCATCCCGGGCGGCATGTCGGAGGCCATGATGCGGTGGTCGTCGAGCGTCATCGACGCGTGCATCACCCGCTTGGCGGCGTCGCCGGTCAGCGCCGGCTGGCCCGGCATCGGCGGCGCCTCGCCGTAGGTCATCATCATCTCGACCTTGCCGCCAAGGGTCTTCTCGTAGAAGGCCATCGCCTCGGCGCAGGTGCCGTCGAAGCTGAGGTAGGGCTCGAACTGGGCCATGGTGTCTTCTCCTTCCGGTCGGGTGATTGTCAGGTGGGTTGCTTGACGGTCCGCAGATAGGGCTTGTGCGTCTTGAAGCCTGCGGGGTACTTCTTCTTCGCGTCCTCGTCCGAGACCGACGGAACGATGATCACGTCGTCGCCCTGCTTCCAGTTCACAGGCGTCGCGACCTGGTGCCTGGCGGTGAGCTGCATCGAGTCGAGCACGCGCAGGATCTCGTCGAAATTGCGCCCGGTCGTCATCGGGTAGGTGAGCATCAGCTTGATCTTCTTGTCGGGGCTGATCATGAAGACGGAGCGCACCGTCTGGTTGTTCGCTGCGGTGCGGCCGTCGGCGCCGACCTCGTCGGCCGGCAGCATGCCGTAGAGCTTGGCGACCTTGAGATCGTGGTCGGCAATCATGGGGTACTTGACCTCTGCGCCTTGCGTCTCGTGGATGTCCTTGGCCCACGCGCTGTGCCGGTCGACGGGATCGGCCGACAGGCCGATCAGCTTGGCGTTGCGCCTGGTGAACTCGGGGTCGATCCTGGCCATGTAGCCAAGCTCGGTCGTGCACACCGGCGTGAAGTCCTTCGGGTGCGAGAAGAGGATCGCCCACGAATCGCCGATCCAGTCGTGGAAGCGGATCTTCCCCTGCGTGGTCTCGGCCTCGAAATCGGGGGCGGGGTCGTTGATGCGGAGAGACATGTCTCGGGCTCCTGTGGTCGTTCGAGGGCGAGCAGGATACGCCCCGGCTACCATGTCACGACACCGCCATGCTGATCGACTTCTTCTACACCCTGCGCGCCGCCAAGCTGAAGGTGTCCGTCAAGGAATACCTGACGCTGCTCGAAGCGCTCAAGGCCGGCGTCATCGACGACCCCGAAACCGGGCCGACCGTCGACGACTTCTATTTCCTCGCCCGCACCACGCTGGTCAAGGACGAGGCCCAGTTCGACAAGTTCGACCGCGCCTTCTCGGCGTACTTCAAGGGCGTCGAGCTGCTCGCCGACTTCTCGCAGGACATCCCGCTCGAATGGCTGCAGAAGCGCCTCGAGCTCGAGCTCTCGGCCGAGGACAAGGCGAAGATCGAGAAGATGGGCTGGGACGAGCTCATGGAGACGCTCAAGAAGCGCTTCGAGGAGCAGAAGAAGCGCCACGAGGGCGGCAACAAGATGATCGGCACCGGCGGCACCAGCCCGTTCGGCGCCTACGGCTACAACCCGCAGGGCATCCGCATCGGCCAGGAGAAGGGCCGCAACAGGAGCGCCGTCAAGGTCTGGGACCAGCGGCAGTTCAAGGACTACGACGACAACCTCGAGCTCGGCACGCGCAACATCAAGGTCGCGCTCAGGAGGCTGCGCCGATTCGCCCGCGAAGGCTCGGAGGAAGAGCTCGACCTCGACAACACCATCCACGCCACTGCGGCCAACGCCGGCATGCTCGACATCCGCATGGTTCCCGAGCGGCACAACAAGGTGAAGGTGCTGCTGCTGATGGACGTCGGCGGCACGATGGACGAGCACATCCACCGCGTCGAGGAGCTGTTCTCGGCCGCCAAGACCGAGTTCAAGCATCTCGATTTCTACTACTTCCACAACTGCGTCTACGACTTCATGTGGAAAAACAACCGGCGCCGGTTCTCCGAGAAGTTCGCGACCTGGGACATCATCCGCAAGTACAACAAGGACTACAAGCTCATCTTCATCGGCGACGCGACGATGAGCCCCTACGAGATCCTGCAGCCGGGCGGCAGTGTCGAATACAACAACGAGGAAGCCGGGGCCGAATGGCTGGAGCGGCTGACGAACGCATTCCCCAAGTTCGTCTGGATCAACCCGGAACCCCAGGGTGTGTGGCAGTACCGCCAGAGCATCAGCGTGGTCCAGCAATTGATGAACCAGCGCATGTTCCCCCTCACGATCAAGGGTCTGGAAGAGGCCATGCGTCTTTTATCGAAGTGATCGCATGAGAGACCGATGGCCAGGCGGGCTGGCACTTATTGCATTGTTTGTCGCATGTGCGCTCATCACCGGCTGC
>JBBSPY010000107.1:0-10458 GCA_038258415.1 Burkholderiales bacterium | reverse complement strand
CTTGCCGTAGGCCCAGTCGAAGAACTTGATCGAGGCGGCGCCGGCTGCCGGCTTGTCCTGCACCTTGTGCATCAGGATGAAGGTCGCGGCGGTGATCGGCCAAGAATCCTTGCCGGGCTGACCGGTGAGCACCTGATAGAAGGATTGGTTCCAGTCGGCATTCGCGGCGGCGGCCTTGAAGGTCGTGTCGTCCGGTGAGACAAATGTGCCGGCGGCGTTCTGGAGCTGGGTGTACGACATCTTGTTCTGCTTGGCGTACGCGTACTCGACATAGCCGATCGAGTTCGGCAGACGCTGCACGAAGGCCGACACGCCCTCGTTGCCCTTGCCGCCGGCGCCGGTCGGCCAGTTCACGGCGGTGCCTTCACCGACCCTGGACTTCCATTCGGCGTTGACCTTCGAAAGGTAGTTGGTGAAGTTGAAGCTCGTACCCGATCCGTCGGCGCGGCGGACGACCGCGATCGCCGCGTCAGGCAGCATCACGCCGGGATTGAGCGACGTGACTGCGGCGTCGTTCCACTTCGTGATCTTGCCGAGGTAGATGTCGCCCAGCACCTGACCGGTCAGCCGCAGCTTGCCCGGCGCGACGCCGGCGATGTTGACCACGGGAACGACGCCGCCGATCACCATCGGGAACTGGATCAGCCCGGCGGACTGGAGCTCGTCGTCCTTCAGCGGCGCGTCGGTGGCGCCGAAGTCGACGGTCTTGGCCTTGATCTGCTTGATGCCGGCTCCCGAGCCGACCGACTGGTAGTTGATGCGAACGCCGGTCGCCTTGTTGTAGGCGGCGGCCCACTTGGCGTAGACGGGCGCGGGAAATGACGCGCCGGCGCCGGTGATGTCTTGGGCATGCGACGCGAACGCGGTTGCGGCAAGGACGACGGTGGCCGCGAGGCGCGGCGAAAAGAGGGTGTTCACGATGCAGGCTCCTGGTTTGGACTCGGTTCGGGCCGCACTCTATGGCTCCGCCATGACAGCTTCGTGACGGCCCGCATGTCCAGGATGACGGCCCGCTCACCGGGCGCAGACCGCCTCCGGCCGGGCCGCGGCGGGCTCAGCCGCGCAGCAGCGAAGCCTCGACGAGCACGTCGACGCCACCGCGAGGTTGCACCGCGCGCGCCGGGATGGCGTCGCCGGCCCGCCAACGCCGCACCGCCTCGCGCTTGCTGTCGCCGGCGACGAGGAACAGTGCCCTCCGCGTGTCGCCGAGGCGGGCCGCGCTGAGCGAGACCCGCTCCGGCGGCGGCTTGGGTGCGTCGAACACGGCGACCGCAGCCGGGTCCTGGTCGCCGACGCCTGCGCGCCGACCGGGGAAGAGGCTCGCGGTGTGGCCGTCCTCGCCGAGGCCGAGCAGCACGAGATCGAAGGTGCCGACCTCGGCGAGCGTCTCGGTGTAGCGCGCGGCTGCCACGGCCGCACCGAGCTCGCCGGGAATGGCGTGCACCTGGCTTGAGGGGATGGACACGTGATCGAGCCAGGCACGGCACGCCATGCGCGAGTTGCGCGACGCGTCGTCGGCAGGCAGGCAACGCTCGTCGCCGAACCACACGTGCCAGGCCGTCCAGTCGGTCTCGGCGCCGCGCAGCCGCTCGTAGAGGCCGCGTGGCGTGTCGCCTCCGGCCAGTGCGACAACGAAGCATCCGCGCGCCGCGATCGCGGCTTCGGCAGCGACCAGCGTCATCCGCATCGCTTCCGCCTGGATCGCGCCGAGGTCGCCGTGCGGATGCCAGCGAGTCGACATGTCGTCGAGAGGCGGAACGGAGTCGGGCATCGGAGAGGCATCCTACGTCGCCCGACCGAATCGCTTCGAGGGGTCGGACTGCTCCTACGCCACCGCCCCCGCTCGGCCGCTATCGACAAGCCAGGTGCCGTCCTAGCGTGATGGTTCGTGAAGCTACTGTCCAACGGCCGCTACCACGTCGCGGTCGATCACGACGGCGACGGCACGAGTCGATGGAACGACCTCGCGGTGAGCCGCTGGCGGGAAGACGCGGTGTGCGCCGCGGGCGGCGTCTACCTCTACCTCCGCGACGAACGCTCAGGCGCCTCGTGGTCGCCGACCGCATCGCCAAGGCCGGCGGCAGGCTCGGACCGTGCAGTCGCGGACTTCAACGGGCCGAATGCGCGCTTCGAGCAGCAGCACGACGGGCTGCACACCCGGCTCGAGATCGCCGTCGACGGTTCGGCCAACGTCGAGTTGCGCCGCCTCACGATCACCAACCACGCCGCCGCGAAGCGAACGCTCGGCGTGACGAGCTACCTCGAGATCGTGCTCGCGCCGCCTGCCACCGATTCGTCGCACCCGGCCTTCAGCAAGTTGTTCATCGAGACGGAGGTCGACGATGCGACGGGCGCCATCGTCGCGCGGCGGCGACCCGCCAAGCCGAAGGACGAGCCGGTCTGGCTGGTGCACCTCGTCCAGGTCGAAGGCGCCGGCGCGACGCCGTCGTGCGAGACCGATCGCAACCGCTTCCTCGGCCGCGGCCGAGGCGTGGCCAACCCGGTCGCGCTCGACGGCGGCGGTGACCTGTCGGGGCGGGTCGGTCCGGTTCTCGATGCCGTGGCCGCGATGCGCGTCGCGGTGGACATCGCCGCGGGCGAATCGGCCACGGTAGAGGTCTGCACCGGCGTCGCAGAGAACCGCCGTCAGGCCCTGTCGCTCGCGAAGCGCATCGCCGCCGCCGGCAACGGCGACCGCATCCTCCGCGGCTCGCACAAGCGCCGCGACCAGCTCCTGCGGAGTTGCGCCGCGGGTGCCGACGACGCCGCGTGCTTCGACCGTCTCGCCGGTGCCCTGCTCGTCGCCTGCGCCGACGTGCGCGGCACGGCGAAGTCCATCGCCGGCAATCGCCGCGGTCAGTCCGGGCTCTGGGGCTTCGGCATCTCCGGCGATTCGCCGATCGTCGTTGTCCGCATCGCCGATATCGACGGCCTGACGACCGTTCGCCGCATGGCCTCGGCGCACGCCTGGTGGAAGGCGCACGGTATCGCCAGTGAGGTCATGGTGGTCGTTCAGTCCGACGATGGGAATGCTGGTGCGCTGCTCCAGCAGGCACGTCGGGCACTGACCCGTGGCCCCGGCGGACAGGCCGTGTTCGAGAAGCGCGACGGTCTCTACCGGCGCGACGCGTCGACCCTTGAAGAAGTCGACCGACTCCTGCTCGAAGCCGCCGCCCGGCTGGTCATCGACGTCGGCGATGACCTCGACGCCGTTGCCGACCGGATCGGCGCGCGCCGCGCGCTTCTTGCCCCCGCCACAGCGCCAGGACGTGACAAGGCCGCACCGAAGCCCGAGCAACACTGCGACGCCACCGACCCGGAGACGCTCGTCGACTGGAACGGCCACGGCGGCTTCTCGCCCGAGGGCGACGCCTACGTCATCCAGTCGTCGGCGGGCAGGATGACGCCGCTGCCGTGGACCAATGTGCTCGCCAACCCGGGCTTCGGCAGCATCGTCAGCGAGAGCGGCAGCGCGACGACCTGGCGCGAGAACGCGCACGAGTTCCGGCTGACGCCATGGTGGAACGACCCTGTCGCCGACCCGAACACCGAGGCGATCTACGTGCGCGACGAAGACAGCCAGCGGGTCTGGTCGCCGACGCTGCTGCCGACGCGCTCGCCCGGCCTCTTCGAGGCGAGGCACGAATTCGGCGCGAGTGTCTTCCTGCACCGCAGCGACGGCATCGAGTCGACGCTGCGCGTCTTCGTCGACGCGACCGAGCCGCTGAAGGTGTCGTGGCTGACGCTGCGCAACGACTCGTCGCGCGCCCGTCGCCTGAGCGTCACCGGCTATGTCGAGTGGCTGCTCGGCGACGAGCGATCGAAGACGCTCCTGCACGTCGTGACCGATGTCGACGGCAGCACCGGTGCCGTGCTGGCGAGCAACGCCTACAACACCGACTTCGCCGGCAGGACCGCGTTCCTCGCCGTCGACATCGACAGCAGTCCGGGCGCGGACGCCGCCAGTCGCAGCGTCTGTGGCGATCGCGGCGATTTCATCGGCGGCGGCAGGACGGTGGCCGATCCGGCGGCGATGCGAGAGGTCGCGCTGTCGGGACGCGTCGGTGCGGCGCTCGACCCATGCGCCGCCATCCGCGTCGGCCTGGACCTGGAGGCAGGCGCCGAAGTGCATGTCCTCCTGAGGCTCGGCGCTGGCGAGTCGGGCGACCACGCCCGGGCGCTGGCGGCGTGCCTGCGCCGCGCCGACGACGTGCGCGCTGCACTCGACGCCGTGCAGGCGCAGTGGCGGTCGCGCCTCGGTGTCGTCCGGGTGCGAACGCCGAACCGCCGCGTCGACACGCTGGCCAACGGCTGGCTGCTCTACCAGACCCTCGCCTCCCGTTTCTGGGGCCGCAGCGGCTACTACCAGTCGAGTGGTGCCTACGGCTTTCGCGACCAGCTCCAGGACGCCCTCGCCTTCGCCCACGCCCAGCCCGGGCTGCTGCGCGCCCACCTCCTCCTGTGCGCCTCGAGGCAGTTCGTCGAAGGCGACGTGCAGCACTGGTGGCACCCGCCGGTCGGCAAGGGGGTTCGAACGCGCTGCTCCGACGACTACCTCTGGCTGCCATTCGCGGCCAGCCGCTATGTCGAGGCGACCGGGGACCTGTCGGTGCTCGACGAGAAGGTCTCTTTCCTCGAAGCCCGCCCCCTGAAGGACGGCGAGGACTCGAGCTACGAGAAGCCCGAGCTCGCCGAGGAGTCGGCGTCGTTCTACGAGCACTGCGTGCGCGCCATCGGCAACGGCATGCGATTCGGCGAGCACGGCCTGCCGTTGATGCGCGGCGGCGACTGGAACGACGGCATGAACCTCGTCGGCGCCGAGGGCCGCGGCGAGAGCGTGTGGCTGGCGTTCTTTCTCGTCGCCGTGCTGCGCCGGTTCGAGCCCGTCGCCCGCGCTCGCGGCGACGCCGACTTCGCCGAGCGCTGCGAGTACGCGGCCGAGGCGTTGAGCGAACGCATCGACGCATCGGCGTGGGACGGCGACTGGTACCGCCGTGCCTGGTTCGACGACGGCAGCCCGCTCGGCACCGCCGCCAACGACGAATGCCGCATCGACGGCATCGCCCAGAGCTGGTCGGCGATCTCGGGCGGCGGCAGGCGTGAGCGTTCCGTGCACGCGATGGCATCGTTGCATCGCCACCTCGCCCACGCCGACACCCGGCTCGTGCAGCTTCTCGACCCGCCGTTCGACACCTCGAAGCCGTCGCCGGGGTATATCGAGGGCTACGTCCCCGGCGTCCGCGAGAACGGCGGGCAGTACACGCACGCCGCGGTGTGGGCGGCGATGGCGTTCGCCGCGCTCGGCGACGCGGGACGCGCGTGGGAGCTTTTCTCGTACATCGAGCCGACGAACCACGGCGACAGCGCCGACCGCATCGCCGACTTCCGCGTCGAGCCCTACGTCGTCGCCGGCGACGTCTACGCCTTCGCACCGCACGCCGGCCGCGGCGGCTGGACGTGGTACACGGGATCGGCCGGGTGGATGCTGCAGCTCGTCACCGAGTCGCTGCTCGGCTTTTGCCGACGCGGCAACGTGCTGCAGATGAAGCCGCTGCTGCCGGCCGACTGGCCGGGCTTCGACCTCACCTATCGGTACGGCGCCAGCCGCTACGAGATCGCCTGTCGGCGCGCCGCGCCGGGCGAATCAACCGGAACGACCGTCGACGGTCAGCCGTCGGCCGACGGCTCGATCGAGCTGCACGACGACGGACGCATCCACGCCGTGATCGTGACCCTGCCGTGACGGAGCGGTCGATGACGAACGTTCGTCAGGACCGCGGCGACCGGCACGACCCACCGCTTTGGAGGAGACCCGCATGCAACTCGGAATGATCGGCCTCGGCCGGATGGGCGCGAGCATGGTTCGCCGGCTGATGGCCAAGGGCCACGACTGCGTCGTGCACGACCACAAGAAGGAGGCGATCGCCAGCCTCGTCGAAGAAGGCGCGATCGGCGCGGCGTCGCTGGCGACGATGGTGAAGAAGATGACCGCGCCACGCGCGATCTGGCTGATGGTCCCGGCGGCCGTCGTCGACAAGACGCTCGACAAGCTGGTGCCGCTTCTCGAGCGCGGCGACATCGTCATCGACGGCGGCAATTCGTACTACCACGACGACCTCCGCCGCGCCGCCGAGCTGAAGGCTGCCGGTCTGCACTACGTCGACGTCGGCACCAGCGGCGGCGTCGCGGGTCTCGAGCGCGGCTACTGCCTGATGATCGGCGGCGAGAAGACGACCGTCGCGCATCTGCATCCGGTGTTCGCCGCACTCACACCGGGGGTCGACGAGGCGTCGCGAACACCCGGGCGAAGCGGCAAGCCGTCGAACGCCGAGCAGGGATTCCTGCACTGCGGCCCGCACGGCGCCGGGCACTTCGTGAAGATGGTCCACAACGGCATCGAGTACGGCGTGATGGCCGCCTATGCCGAGGGACTGAACATCCTTCGCCACGCCAACGTCGGCAAGCAAAAGGGCGACGTCGACGCCGAGACGACGCCGCTGCGCCACCCCGAGCACTATCGCTACGACATGGACCTCGCCGACATCACCGAGGTCTGGCGGCGCGGCAGCGTCATCGCCTCGTGGCTGCTCGATCTCACCGCCGGCGCGCTTCATGCCGACCCCGAGCTCTCGGCCTACGGCGGCCGCGTGTCCGATTCCGGTGAGGGCCGGTGGACCTTGCAGGCCGCGATCGACGAGGCGGTTCCGGCGCACGTGCTGAGCGCTGCGCTGTACGAGCGCTTCGCGTCGCGCGGCGAGGCCGACTTCGGCAACCAGGTGCTGTCGGCGATGCGCCACGCGTTCGGCGGACACGCGGAGAAACCGGTGAAAGGAAAGGGATGACCGCCAAGACGACCGAAAAGAAGACGGCGGAGAAGCCCGACGCGACGCCCCCGCGGTCCGACGCGCTCGTCGTCTTCGGCTTCACCGGTGACCTGGCGAAGAAGAAGATCTTCCCTGCGCTCTACGCGATGGTGAAGTCGGGTGTGCTGGATGTTCCGGTGGTCGGTGTCGCCTCGTCCAAGGTGTCGGTCGCCGAGGTGAAGGAACGGCTGCGCAGCAGCCTCGCCGAGGCAGGCGGCATCGACGACGAGGCCGCTTTCGGGAAGCTCGTGTCGCTGGTGCGCTATGTCAGCGGCGACTACACGAAGGCGGCGACCTTCACCGCGCTGAAGAAGGCGCTGGGAGGGGCGAAGCGGCCGGCGCACTACCTCGCCATTCCGCCGACGCTGTTCGAGACCGTGATCGAGAGCCTGGGCGCTTCCGGTCTCGCCGCCGACGCGCGCGTCATCGTCGAGAAGCCGTTCGGCCGCGACCTGCGCTCGGCGGTTGAGCTCAACGCCGCGGCGCACGCCGTCTTCGCCGAGTCGTCGATCTTCCGGATCGACCATTACCTGGGGAAGGAGGCGATCATGAACCTCCTCTACTTCCGCTTCGCCAACTCCTTTCTCGAGCCGATCTGGAGCCGCGATCATGTCGCCAGCGTCCAGATCACGATGGCGGAATCGTTCGGCATCGGTGACCGTGGCGGGTTCTACGAGAGCGCCGGGGCCCTGCGCGACGTGGTCGAGAACCACCTGTTGCAGATCGTCGCCCTCTTGGCCATGGAGCCGCCGGCTTATCAGGGGTTCGAGGCTGTCCACGCGGGCAAGGCTGCCGTCTTCCGGGCGCTGCGTCCGCTCGACCCCGCCGAGGTCGTGCGCGGCCAGTACAAGGGCTACCGCGACGAGAAGGACGTCGCCGCCGATTCGGACGTCGAGACCTTCTGCGCGCTGCGCCTGCACATCGATTCGTGGCGGTGGGCGGGCGTGCCGTGGTACCTGCGCGCCGGCAAGTGCCTGCCGGTCGACTCGGTCGAGGTGCTGGTGCAGCTCAAGCCGCCGCCGCAGGCTCTGTTCGACGACGCGGTGGGCGTCGACGGGCGCGCCAACTACGTTCGCTTCAAGCTGCAGCCGGTGTCGGCGATCGCCCTCGCTGCTCGGGTCAAGCGCAGCGGCAGGGGCTACGTCGGCGATCAGCGCGAGCTCTACATGTGCGAGAACGCGTCGAGCAGCGAATCGACCTACGAGCGGCTGCTCGGCGACGCGATGGCGGGCGACCCGACGTTGTTCGCGGGCGAGGACGCGGTCGAAGCGGCATGGGCCGCGGTGCAACCGGTGCTCGACGCGCCGCGCAAGGTCGTGTCGTACGCGAAGGGAACGTGGGGCCCGAAGGCCGCCGGCTCGCTGATCGAGGACGACGGCGGCTGGCACGACCCCGAGCCGGAAGACGGATCGACGCCATGCGCACCCGCCACCAAGGAGGCTGCGTCGTGATCGACGACGTCGTCTTCCTCGTCGACGTCGACAACACCCTGCTCGACAACGACCGCGTCGTCGACGATCTGCGCGAGCATCTCGTCGCCGAATTCGGCGCTGCGCTCGCCGCGCGCTACTGGGATGCATTCGAGGCGCTGCGCAGCGAACTCGGCTACGCCGACTACCTCGGCGCCCTGCAGCGCTACCGATCCGACATCGAGGCCGAAGGGCCCGGAGCACATCGGCTGCTCGAGATGTCGACCTTCCTCATCGACTACCCGTTCGCCGATCGCCTCTACCCGCGCGCCCTCGACGTGCTGGCCCACCTCGGCCGCGTCGGCCGCACGGTGCTGCTGTCCGACGGCGATGTCGTCTTCCAGCCGCGCAAGGTGCGGCGATCCGGCCTGTGGCAGGCCGTCGACGGCCGTGTGCTGATCTACGTGCACAAGGAGAAGATGCTCGACGCCGTCGAGCGGCACTTTCCAGCGCGCCGCTACGTTGTCGTCGACGACAAGGAGCGGCTGCTCGACGCGATGAAGGCGATCTGGGGCGACCGCCTGCTCACCGTCTTTCCACGCCAGGGCCACTACGCGCTCGATCCATCCAACCGCGGCCGCTACGCGGCGCCCGATCTCGCCGTCGACCGCATCGGCGACCTGCTCGACGTCGACGTACGGTCGTGGCTCATCCGCACCGAAACGAAGGAGAACGCATGAACCCCATCACCCGCAAGCTGCACGCGCTCGGCCAGAGCCTCTGGATCGACAACATCACGCGAGCGATGCTCGCCGACGGAACGTTGCGGCTCTACATCGACGAGCTCTCGATCACCGGCCTGACATCGAACCCGACGATCTTCGAGCACGCCATCGGCAAGGGCGATGCCTACGACCAGCAGATCGCCGAGCTGGCCAAGGCCGGCAAGTCGGGCGAGGAGCTGTTCTTCGAGCTCGCCCAGACCGACCTTCGTGCCGCCGCCGACCTGTTCGCGCCGATCCACGAGAAGACCAACGGCGTCGACGGCTGGGTCTCGCTCGAAGTCTCGCCGCTGATCGCCGACGATGCTGCCCGGACGATCGACGCCGCGCAGCGCCTTCACGCCGCAGCCGATCGGCCCAACCTGTACATCAAGATCCCGGGAACACGCGCCGGAACCGAGGCGATCGAAGCGTCGATCTTCGCTGGCGTTCCGGTCAACGTCACCCTCCTCTTCTCTCGCGAGCAATATCTCGCCGCCGCCGAGGCCTACTTGCGCGGCATCGAACGCCGCGTCGAGGCCGGGCTCGATCCGGTGGTGGAATCGGTGGCGTCGATCTTCGTCAGCCGCTGGGACGTCGCGGTTCACGACAGCGCCCCGCCGGCGTTGCGCAACCGGCTCGGCATCGCGATCTCGCAGCGTGTCTACCAGGCCTACCGCGAGCTGCTCGCCTCCGATCGCTGGAAGCGTCTGGCCAATGCCGGTGCGCACCCGCAGCGGCTGCTGTGGGCGAGCACCGGCGTCAAGGATCCGTCGGCGGCACCGACGATGTATGTCGAGGCGCTGGCCGCGCCCGACACCGTCAACACGCTCCCCGACAAGACGCTCGAGGCGATCGCCGCGTTTCCGCACGACTGGACGGCGATGAACGAGGACGCGAGCGACGGCGAGGCGGTGATCGCCGCCTACCGCAAGGTCGGGATCGACGACGACGCGCTCGGCGCTCGGCTGCAGCGCGAAGGCGCCGAATCGTTTGCGAAGTCGTGGCGCAGCCTGATCGCGGGCATCGGCGAGAAGACGGCCGCGCTGGCCAGCGCCAATGAAGCCGGGTCGGGCCGGTGACGCGAACGTCGCCCGACACCGAGCGGCTACCGTCGCTGACGAGCCGTCCGGCGTGGCAGGCGCTGCAGGCGCATCACGCCGAGATCGGCTCGACGACGCTGCGCGATCTGTTCGCCGCTGATCCGGATCGCGGCGGGCGGCTCGTGCTGGAGGCCGAAGGCCTCTACCTCGACTTCTCGAAGCAACGCGTCACCGACGAGACCGTGCGACGGCTCGTCGCCCTGGCCGAGGCGTGCGGCGTTGCCGATCGGATCGCCGCCATGGTCCGCGGCGATGCGATCAACACCACCGAGGGCCGCTCGGTCCTGCATGTGGCGCTGCGCATGCCCAGAGGGACACCGCT
>JBBSPY010000106.1:0-10476 GCA_038258415.1 Burkholderiales bacterium | reverse complement strand
ATGTCGAAGCTGCCACCGGACTTGTAGTACAGGTAGATCAGCGCGATCAGCATCAGCAGCGATCCGGCGAACGTGTAGAGGAAGAACTTGAACGCGGCGTAGACGCGGCGTGGCCCCCCCCAAATGCCGATGATGAGATACATCGGAATGAGGGTCGCCTCGAAGAAGACGTAGAAGAGCAGCCCGTCGAGCGCGCAGAAAACGCCGATCATCAGGCCCGAGAGGATCAGGAACGCGCCCATGTACTGGTTGACGCGCTCGGTGATCACCTTCCAGGCCGAGACGACCACGATCACGGTGATGAATGCCGTGAGCACGACGAACCAGACCGAGATGCCGTCGACGCCGAGCAGGTACCAGACGTTAAAGCGGCCGATCCAGGCGTGCCGCTCGACGAACTGCATCGTGGCCAGCGCCGTGTCGAAGGTGGTGACGAGCGGGATCGTGACGACGAAGCTCGCGATCGACGCGACAAGCGCGATCCAGCGCACCCGCTCGGCGGCGGTGTCGCGGCCGAGAGCGAGGATCGCCGCGCCGCTGACGATGGGCAGCCAGATCGCGAGACTCAGGAAAGGCATGGGCGCTGCGGCGACACTTGTTGTTGTGGTTTCGAGCCGTCAGCGCGCCACGAAGCCGCCGATGTAGGGCCACAGCTGCCACGTCATCAGCGCGATGACGCCGACGATCATGACCAGCGCGTACCAGTAGAGGTAGCCGCTCTGAAGGCGCCTGGCCTGCCGGGCCGCGCTGCCGATGGCGCCGGCGGAACCGTCGATGACGACGCCGTCGATCACGCCGACGTCGCCCTTCTGCCAGAACGCCTGGCCGAGGACGAGCGCGCCCTTCGCGAGCACATGCTCGTTGAACCAGTCGAGGTAGTACTTGTTCTCGAGCACGCGGTTGACGCCGGACAGGCGACTGGCGATGGCAGCGGGAATGTCGGGCCGGCGCAGGTAGAAGAACCACGCGACCGCGACACCGGCCAGCGCGAGCCAGAAGATCGGCCCGGTGAGTGCGTGTGCGGCCATCGCGAGCGGTCCATGCCACTCCGAAGCCAGCTCCTCCATCGCAGGATGGGCCGCAGTGCGGACGCGGATCGAATCGGCGAAGAAGTCGCCGAACAGCATCGGCCCGATGGTGAAAAAGCCGATCACCAGCGAGGGGATCGCGAGCAGCACAAGCGGCAAGGTGACGACCCAGGGCGATTCGTGCGGCTCGGCATCGTGGTGCGCGTCATGGTCGTCGTGGCCTTCCGGAGGGACCGGCTTGTCGCGAAAACGCTCCGCACCGTGAAAGACGAGGAAGTACATCCGGAACGTGTAGAACGCCGTGATGAAGACGCCGGCGGCGACCGCGACATACGCGATCCCGGCGCCCGGGAGGTGGCTCGCGTGTACCGCCTCGATGATCGAGTCCTTCGAGTAGAAGCCCGAAAAGAGCGGCGTGCCGATCAGGGCCAGCGATCCCACCAGCGACGTGATCCACGTGATCGGCATGTACCTGCGCAGGCCGCCCATGTTGCGGATGTCCTGGTCGTGGTGCATGCCGATGATCACGGAGCCAGCGGCGAGGAAGAGCAACGCCTTGAAGAAGGCATGCGTCATCAGGTGGAACACGGCCACCGAGTACGCCGACGCGCCGAGCGCGACCGTCATGTAGCCGAGCTGCGACAGCGTCGAGTAGGCGACGACGCGCTTGATGTCGTTCTGGATGATGCCGAGCAGGCCCATGAAGAACGCCGTGATGGCGCCAATGACCATCACGAACGACAGCGCCGCGTCCGACAGCTCGAACAGCGGCGACATCCGCGCGACCATGAAGATGCCTGCAGTGACCATCGTCGCGGCGTGGATCAGAGCGGAGATCGGCGTCGGGCCTTCCATCGAGTCGGGCAGCCACACGTGCAGCGGGAACTGCGCGCTCTTGCCCATCGCGCCGATGAAGAGGCAGATGCAGATGACCGTGACGAGGCCCCAGTCCGTCCCCGGGAAGGCGAGGCGCGCCATGGCGTCGCCGCGGGCGAAGGTCTCGGCGTAGTCGAGGGTGCCGGCGAAGGCGACGACCAGGCCGATGCCGAGGATGAAGCCGAAGTCGCCGACGCGGTTGACGAGGAAGGCCTTCAGGTTGGCGAAGATCGCCGTCGGCTTGGTGTACCAGAACCCGATCAGCAGGTACGACACCAGCCCGACGGCCTCCCAGCCGAAGAACAGCTGCAGGAAGTTGTTGCTCATGACGAGCATGAGCATCGAGAACGTGAACAGCGAGATGTAGCTGAAGAAGCGCTGGTAGCCCGGGTCGTCGGCCATGTAGCCGATGGTGTAGATGTGAACCATCAGCGACACGAAGGTCACGACGACCATCATCATGGCCGTGAGCCCGTCGACGAGGAAGCCGATCGCCATCTTCAGGCTGCCGACCTGCATCCACTCGTAGAGCGTGGCGTTGAACCGCGCGCCGCCGGCAACGACCTCGTAGAGCACGTAGGTCGAAAGCGCGAAGGCGACCGCGACGCCGAGGATGGTCACCGAGTGCGCGCCACGGCGACCGACGGTCTTCCCGAACAGCCCGGCGACGACCGCGCCGATCAGTGGCGCCATCGGCACGGCGACGAGGAGCGCGGGGGACAGGGTCGAGGCCACGTCAGCCCTTCAAGCTGTCGAGCTCTTCGACGGAGATCGTCGAGCGGGTGCGGAACAGCACCACCAGGATGGCCAGACCGATCGCCGACTCGGCGGCGGCCACGGTAAGGATGAAGAACACGAACACCTGACCCGCCATGTCGCCGAGGTAGTAGGAGAAGGCGACGAAATTGAGGTTGACGGCGAGCAGCATCAGCTCGATCGCCATCAGCAGCACGATGAGGTTCTTGCGATTGAGGAAGATGCCGATCACCGACAGGGCGAACAGGATCGCGCCGACCGTCAGGTAGTGGCCCAACGTGATCGGCGTCATCGCTTGTCCCCCACCGGAGCGGGCGTGTCGGTGGAATCGACCGGGTTGGTCAGCGGCGCGAGCTGGATCAGGCGCACGCGGTCGGCCTTCTTCGCCTTCACCTGCTCCGACGGATCGGTCTGGCGCGTGTCCTTGCGGGCCCGCAGCGTCAGCGAGATGGCGGCGATGATCGCCACCAGCAGGAGCACCGCGGCAATCTCGAGCGGGTAGAGATAGCCGGTGTAGACCTCGATGCCGAGCAGCTTGGTGTTGCCGACTTTCGCAGCCGCGGCGGCACTCGGCTTGGCGCCGGCAACGTCGAATCCGGGCAGCAGCACCGCCGCCATCTCGAGCGCGATGACGACGCCGACGAACAGCGCCAGCGGGAAGTGCTTCCAGAAGCCCGTGCGCAGGCCCGCCATGTCGACGTCGAGCATCATGACGACGAACAGGAACAGCACCATCACCGCACCGACGTAGACGAGCACGAGCGCGATCGCCAGGAACTCGGCGCGCAACAGGATCCAGACGCACGCCGCACTGAAAAATGCGAGCACCAGGTAGAGCGCGGCCGCGACCGGGCTTTTCGCCGTGATGACGCGAAAGCCCGCGAACAACAGCACGGCGGAGAAGGCGTAGAAGAGCGCGGCCGGGGTCGTCATCTACCGGTATTTCGCGTCGGCTGCCCTGGCCGCGGAAATCTCCTTCTCGTAGCGGTCGCCGACGGCGAGCAGCATGTCCTTCGTGAAGTACAGATCCCCGCGCTTCTCGCCGTGGTACTCGAAGATGTGCGTCTCGACGATGGAGTCGACCGGACAGCTCTCCTCGCAGAAGCCGCAGAAGATGCACTTCGTGAGATCGATGTCGTAGCGCGTGGTGCGCCGCGAGCCGTCGTCGCGGACCTCGCTCTCGATGGTGATGGCCAGGGCCGGGCACACGGCCTCGCACAGCTTGCAGGCGATGCAGCGTTCCTCGCCGTTCTCGTAGCGGCGCAGCACATGCAGGCCGCGAAAGCGCGGGCTGAGCGGCGTCTTCTCCTCGGGATACTGCACCGTGACCTTCTTCGACAGGAAGTGCCGGCCGGTGAGGCGCATGCCTTTCCAGATCTCGCCGAGCAGGAAGCTCGAGAGGAAGTCCTTGACCGATGTCTGCTGCGCCACGCGTGCTACTTCCAGATGTTCCAGGGCGACTGGATGACGAGGCCGACGACGACCAGCCACACCAGCGTCAAGGGGATGAAGATCTTCCAGCCGAGCCGCATGATCTGGTCATAGCGGAAGCGCGGCAGGGTCGCCCGCACCCAGAGGAAGAGCGTGGCGATGACGAAGGTCTTCGCGAACAGCCAGAACCAGTTCCACAGCCACATCGTCTCGACGACCCAGCGCGGCGTGTCCAGATGGAACAGCGCGAACGAGATCGGCGCAAGCCAGCCGCCGAGAAACATGACCGACGCGAGCGCCGAGACGAGGATGATGTTCGCGTACTCGGCGAGGAAGAACATGGCGAAGGACATGCCCGAGTACTCGACCATGTGCCCGGCGACGATCTCCGACTCGCCCTCGACGACGTCGAACGGCGCCCGGTTGGTCTCGGCGATGCCCGAGATGATGTAGACGCCGAAGATGGGCAGCAGCGGCAGCCAGTTCCAGCTCAGGAAGGTGAGGCCGAATCCGGCGAAGATGCCCCGGCCCTGCCCGACGACGATGTCGGTGAGGTTGAGACTCGCCGAGACCATCAGCACGACGACGAGCGCGAACCCCATCGCGATCTCGTAGCTCACCATCTGCGCCGAGGCGCGCATCGCGCCGAGGAAGGCGTACTTCGAGTTCGATGCCCAGCCGGCGATGATCACGCCGTAGACCTCCATCGACGTGATCGCCATCACGAACAGCAGGCCGGCGTTGATGTTGGCGAGCGCCGCGTCGGGGCCGAACGGGATCACGACCCACGCGGCGAGCGCCGGCATGATCGTCATCACCGGGCCGAGGAAGAACAGCGGCTTGTTGGCCGCCGTCGGGACGATGATCTCCTTGAAGATCAGCTTGACGGCATCGGCGATCGGCTGCAGCAGCCCGAGTGGCCCGACGCGATTGGGTCCCGGACGGTCCTGGCTCCAGCCGATCGCCTTGCGCTCCCACAGCGTCAGGTAGGCGACGCAGCCGAGCAGCGGCAGCAGCAGCGCGACGATCTTGGCGGCGGTCCAGACGACCGGCCATGCGGGGCCCAGCATCGACGAGCCCTGGGCATAGACCGAATCCCACATCGCGTGCGACCCTCAGGCGACGCCGGCCGCCGCGGGAGCGGTTGCGGCGACGCGTTCGATCTCGATCGGCCCGAACGAAGGGCCGAGCGCGGCCGTCGACGGATGCGCCGTCGCGACACGGACGACCCTCGATGCCAGCGAGGGATCGACGGCGGCGCGCAACTCGACCGATGCACCGCCCATGCGAACCCGAACCACGGACCCCTCGACGATGCCCCGCTCGGCGGCGAGTTCGCTCGGCAAACCGACGACCGGATCGCGCGCGTCGACGGTGCGCTGCAGCGACGCGGCGCGGCGGACGACCATGTCGGACTGGTAGATCGGCACGTCGGCGATCCGCTCGAGTCCGCTGGCAGCGGCGGGCGGCTCGCGGCCGCCTGTCGCCGTTGCACCGGCAACGTCAGACGACGTTTCGAGTCGCGTCGCAATCGTGGTGACGTCACCGAGCGCCTCGTCGCGCACCGCTTCCGACGTGTCGAATCCGAAACCCGGCAGGCCGAGCAGGTTGCCGAGCACACGCAGCACCTTCCAGCCGGGGCGCGCGTCGCCGAGGGGCTTGGCAACGCCGTGGAAGCTCTGCGGCAACCCCTCGGCGTTGACGAAGGTGCCCGAAGTCTCGGTGAACGGCGCGATCGGCAAGACGACGTCGATGAGGTCGTCGTCGTCTCTCGGCCTGAATGGCGACAGCGAGACGACGAGCGACGCGGCCGCCAGCGCCTCGCGCGCCGACGGTGCATCGGCCGCGTCGAGCCAGGGCTCGCAGTTCAGCAGCACCGCAGCGCACAACGGCGAGCCGCGGGCGAGCATCTCGACCGCGCCGGCGCCGCCTTCAGCGGGGCGGGCACCGACGAGCTCGGCGCCGACGGCGTTGCCGCCCTCGACGAGGAAGCCGAAGGTCGCGCCGGTCGCGGCGGCGATGGCTCGCCCGAGGCGCTCGATTTCGGCCGCGCAGGGATGAGACGCGGCGGCGTTGCCCAGCAACACGGCCTTGCGCTCGCCGCTGGCGAGCGACGCGGCGATCGCCCTGGCGTCGTCGCCCGGGTCACCGGCCCCGGCGCCACCGCCGCACGCCGTGAGGATGTCCTCGAGCACGCCGACCCAGCCACTGGGCGGAGCCACGACGCCGGCGGCCATCGGCATCAGCCAGTCGGCACGCACGGCGTGCACGCTCATCACCTTGCAGCCCTTGCGCGCGGCTTGGCGCAGACGCTGCGCGAAGAGCGGATGGTCCTTGCGCAGGAACGAACCGACGACGAGCACGCGCTGCAACTCGCTCAGCGACGCGATCGGCCTGCCGAGCCAGCGAACCCGCGACTCGCCGACGCTCGACACCGCGTCGCGCAGCCGGGTGTCGACGGCACCGCTGCCGATGCCGCGTACGAGCTTCGCGAGCAGGTGCAGCTCCTCGACGGTCGACGTCGGCGACGCGAGCGCGCCGATCGACGCCGCGCCGTGCTCGACCGCCGCCTGCGTCAACGAACGGGCGACGTGATCGAGCGCCGTCTGCCAGTCGACCGCGACCCAGGCGCCTTCGCGGCGCAGCATCGGCTGCTTCAGCCGCGCCTCGGAATTCAGCGCCTCGTAAGCGAAGCGATCGCGGTCGGCGAGCCAGCACTCGTTGACGGCCTCGTTCTCGAGCGGCAGCACGCGCATCACCTGACCCGACTTCACCTGCACGATGAGATTGGCGCCGGTCGAATCGTGCGGGCTCACGCTCTTGCGGCGCGACAACTCCCACGTGCGTGCGCTGTAGCGGAACGGCTTGCTCGTGAGGGCGCCGACCGGACAGATGTCGATCATGTTCCCCGACAGCTCGGAGTCGATCGTGTCACCCTTGACGACGGTGATCTCCGAATGCTCGCCGCGGTGGATCATGCCGAGCTCCATCACGCCGGCCACCTCCTGCCCGAAACGAACGCAGCGCGTGCAGTGGATGCAGCGGTTCATCTCCTGCATCGACACCAGCGGACCGACGTCCTTCGGGAAGACGACGCGCTTGTCCTCGTCGTAGCGCGAGCTCGAGGCGCCGTAGCCGACCGCCAGGTCCTGCAGCTGGCACTCGCCGCCCTGGTCGCAGATCGGGCAGTCGAGCGGGTGGTTGATGAGCAGGAACTCCATCACCCCCTGTTGCGCGTTGATCGCCTTGTCGCTGCGGGTGCGGACGATCATGCCCTGCGTCACCGGCGTGGCACAGGCCGGCATCGGCTTGGGCGCCTTCTCGACTTCGACGAGGCACATGCGGCAGTTGGCCGCGATGGTGAGCTTCTTGTGATAGCAGAAGTGCGGGATGTAGGTGCCCGCGAGGTCGGCGGCATGCATGACCATGCTGCCCTCCGGCACCGAGACCTTCTGGCCGTCGAGTTCGATCTCGATCATCGCAAGTTTGCTCCGTCGATCATGACGCGAGGCTCTCGGCGACCTGCGGGGGCGCCACCGGCGCCGGCTTCACCTCGCGCTGCTCGATCAATGCCACGAATTCGTGCTTGAAGTGCTTGATCATGGCCCGGACCGGCATCGCCGCCGCGTCGCCGAGCGCACAGATCGTCCGCCCCTGGATGTTGTCGGACACGCTGTTCAGCAGGTCGATGTCCTGCATCCGACCCTGCCCGTTGGCGATCCGCTCGACCATGCGGTAGAGCCAGCCGGTGCCCTCGCGGCACGGGGTGCACTGGCCGCAGCTCTCGTGCATGTAGAAGTACGACAGGCGCAACAGGGAGTGCACCATCGAGCGCGAGTCGTCCATCACGATCACGGCACCCGAGCCGAGCATGGACCCGGCCTTGGCGATGGAGTCGTAGTCCATCGTCACCTCGTTCATGATGGCCGCGGGCAGCACCGGCGCCGACGAACCGCCGGGGATCACGGCCTTCAGCGTGCGCCCTTCGGGCACGCCGCCCGCGAGTTCGAGCAACCTGGTGAACGGCGTGCCCAGCGGCACCTCGTAGTTGCCGGGCTTGCGCACATCCCCCACCACCGAGAAGAGCTTCGTGCCGCCGTTGTTCGGCTTGCCCACCTCGAGGTAGGCCGTGCCGCCGTGGTTGATGATCCACGGCACCGCGGCGAAGGTCTCGGTGTTGTTGATCGTCGTCGGCTTGCCGTAGAGACCGTAGCTCGCTGGAAACGGCGGCTTGAAGCGGGGCTGGCCCTTCTTGCCTTCGAGCGATTCGAGCAGCGCCGTTTCCTCTCCGCAGATGTAGGCGCCGAAGCCATGGCTCGCGTGGAGCTGGAACTTCCACGACGAGCCGCAGACCGCGTCGCCGAGGTAGCCCGCCGCCCGCGCCTCCTCGAGCGCCTCCTCGAAGCGGTCGTAGACCTCGAAGATCTCGCCGTGGATGTAGTTGTAGGCCACCGCCACGCCCATCGCGTATGCCGCGATCGCCATCCCTTCGATGACGATGTGCGGGTTGAACATCAGGATGTCGCGATCCTTGCAGGTCCCGGGCTCGCCTTCGTCGGAGTTGCAGACCAGATACTTCGCGCCCGGGAACTGGCGCGGCATGAAGCTCCACTTGAGGCCGGTCGGAAAGCCCGCGCCGCCGCGGCCGCGCAGGCCCGACGCCTTGACCTCGGCGATGACCTGTTCCGGCGTCATGCCGGCGTCCCCGGCCAGGATCTTCTTGAGCGCCGTGTAGCCGCCGCGCGATTCGTAGTCGGCCAGGCGCCAGTTCGAGCCGTCGAGCCCGGCGACGATCTGCGGTTCGATGTGCCGGCCGTGGAAGCAGCTCTCGACGCCGGTCGCCTGGAAACGCGTGAGATCGGGGTGCGGTGTCATGCCGGGATCTCCGCACGCAACGCCGAGACCAGTTCGTCGAGGCGCGCGTCGCTCATGAAGCTCACCATCTGCCGGTCGTTGACGAGCAGCACCGGCGCGTCGGCGCAGGCGCCGAGGCACTCCGACTTCTGCACGGTGAAGGCGCCGTCGGCGGTGGTGCCGCCTTCCTCGACGTGCAGCGACGAGCACAGGTGCTCCAGCGCGTCCTGTCCGCCGCGCAACTTGCAGGGCAGGTTGGTGCAGACGTTGAACTTCACCCGCCCGACCGGCTGCTGGTTGAACATGTTGTAGAAGGTCGTCACCTCGTGCACGGCGATCGGCGGCATGTCGAGCGCCTCGGCGACGAGCTCCTCGCTCTGCTGCGAGACCCAGCCATGTTCCTGCTGGAGTATCGCCAGGCAGGCGATGATGGCCGATGCCCTGCCCTCCGGCGGGTACTTGGCGATCTCGCGGTCGAAGCGCTTCGCGGAATCGGCGGAGAGCGCACGGCGCCAGTTGCTCATCGGTCGATCTCGCCGAACACGATGTCCATCGTGCCGATCACGGCGACGGCGTCGGCGATCATGTGCCCGCGCGCCATCTCGTCGAGAGCGGCGAGGTGCGGGAAGCCCGGCGCGCGGATCTTCAGGCGATACGGCTTGTTCGCGCCGTCGCTGACGATGTAGATGCCGAACTCGCCCTTCGGATGCTCGACCGCAGCGTAGGCCTCGCCTTCCGGAACGCGAAACCCTTCGGTGAAGAGCTTGAAGTGGTGGATGAGGTCTTCCATCCCCGTCTTCATCTCGACCCGTGACGGCGGCGCGACCTTGTGGTTGTCGGTGATCACTGGTCCGTCGTGGGCCCTGAGCCATTCGACGCACTGACGAACGATGCGATTGGCCTGCCGCATCTCCTCGACGCGCACGAGATAGCGGTCGTAGGTGTCGCCGTTGACGCCGAGCGGCACATCGAAGTCCATCTGGTCGTAGACGTCGTAGGGCTGGTGCTTGCGCAGGTCCCATAGGATGCCCGACCCCCGCAGCATCGGCCCGGTGAAGCCGAGGTTCTTCGCGCGCTCGGGCGTGACGACGCCGATGCCGACGGTGCGCTGCTTCCAGATGCGGTTGTCGGTGAGCAGCGTTTCGTATTCGTCGACCCGCGACGGGAACCGCCTGCAGAAGTCGTCGATGAAGTCGAGCAGCGAGCCGTGGCGGTTCTCGTTGCGCCCGTCGGTCGATTTCTGGGTGCGGATCTTCGTGGGCCGGTACTGCGGCATCGTGTCGGGCAGGTCGCGGTAGACGCCGCCCGGTCGGAAGTAGGCGGCGTGCATGCGGGCCCCCGACGCCGCCTCGTACATGTCGAACAGGTCCTCGCGCTCGCGGAAGGCGTAGATGAAGACGTTCATCGCGCCGCAATCGAGACCGTGCGCGCCGAGCCACATGAGGTGGTTCATGAGACGCGTGATCTCGGCGAACATGACGCGGATGTACTGCGCGCGCTCGGGCACATCCACCCCCAGCAGCTTTTCGAT
>JBBSPY010000105.1:0-10510 GCA_038258415.1 Burkholderiales bacterium | reverse complement strand
GCTGCATCGAGCGCGCCGACGCGCTCGCCGCACGAGTCGGCCGGCTGGTCGACCTGCGCCGCTCGGAGCGCGCCGATCGCAAGGTCGCGGCGGTGATCTTCAACTTCCCGCCGAACGCAGGAAACACCGGCACGGCCGCCTGCCTCGGCGTGTGCGAGTCGCTCTACAACACGCGCGCCGCGATGCCGCGACACGGCTACACGGTCGAGATGCCGGCGAGCGTCGATGCGCTGCGCGAATCGATCATCCACGGCAACGCCGAACGGGTCGGCGCGGCCGCCAACGTCCACGCGCGCATCTCCGCCGACGACCACGTCCGCCGCGAGAAGCACCTTGCCGAGATCGAGGCACAGTGGGGCCCGGCGCCGGGCCGCCAGCAGAGCGACGGCCGCTCGATCTTCGTGCTCGGCGAGCGCTTCGGCAACGTCTTCGTCGGCGTGCAGCCCGCCTTCGGCTACGAAGGCGACCCGATGCGGCTGCTGTTCGAGAAGGGCTTTGCACCGACCCACGCTTTCTCCGCCTTCTACCGCTGGCTGCGCGAGGACTTCAAGGCCGACGCGGTGCTGCACTTCGGCACCCACGGTGCGCTCGAGTTCATGCCCGGCAAGCAGAGCGGCATGTCGGCGAAGTGCTGGCCCGACCGCCTGATCGGCGACCTGCCGAACTTCTATCTGTACGCGTCGAACAACCCGTCGGAAGGCACGATCGCCAAGCGCCGCGCCGCCGCCACGCTCATCAGCTATCTCACGCCGCCGGTGGCGCAGGCAGGCCTGTACAAGGGCCTCGTCGACCTGAAAGCGATGCTAGAGCGGCACCGCGGCCTCGAGCCGGATCAGGCGGACGAGTCCGCGTCGCTCGCGTCGCTCATCCAGTCGCAGGCTGCGGAACTAGACCTCGCGCCGCTCGAGCCCGTGTGGGGTGCCGACGACGCGGCTCCGCAGATCGCGCGTCTCGCCGATGCGGTGCTCGAACTGGAGTACACGCTGATCCCGCACGGCCTGCACGTGGTCGGCCAGGCGCCGACGCCGACCGAGCGCGTCGACCTGCTGCTCTCGCTTGCCGAGGCGTCGCACGGCATGCGCCCGGCGCGCGCGGTCATCGAACAGCTCGTCGCGGGTGCTACCCCGGAGGCCGCGCTGAAGGAAGCCGGCGTCGCGGCCGACGCGCCGACGCTGGACATGCTCGGCGCCCTGCAACATGCCGACCGCCTGATGGCCGAGGACCACGAGATCGACGGCCTGCTGCACGCCCTCGACAGTCGCTTCCTCCGCCCCGCGCCGGGTGGAGACCTGCTGCGCACGCCGGCGATCCT
This sequence comes from Burkholderiales bacterium, assembly GCA_038258415.1. Lineage (GTDB taxonomy): Bacteria > Pseudomonadota > Gammaproteobacteria > Burkholderiales > Burkholderiaceae_C > Schlegelella_A. The sequence goes on along the minus strand of JBBSPY010000105.1, from coordinate 9,198 downwards.
GCCGACCGGGCGCAACGTGCACGGCTTCGACCCGTTCCGCATCCCCAGCGCCTACGCGGTTCAGGACGGCGCGCGCCAGGCAACGCGACTGCTCGACAAGCACGCCGCCGACGGCCATGCCTTCCCCGAATCGATCGCGATGGTGCTGTGGGGCACCGACAACCTGAAGAGCGAGGGCGGCCCGATCGCGCAGGTGCTCGCGTTGATGGGTGCGAAGCCGCGATTCGACAGCTACGGGCGACTCGCCGGCGCCGAACTGATGACGCTCGCCGAACTCGGGCGCCCGCGCGTCGATGTGGTCATCACGCTCTCCGGCATCTTTCGCGACCTGATGCCGCTGCAAGTCAAACTTCTCGCAGAGGCTGCATTCATGGCGGCGGCGGCCGACGAGCCGGCCGACCGGAACTTCATCCGCAAGCACGCGCTGGCGTTCATGGCCGAGCACGGCGGCGACCTCGAGACCGCGGCGCTGCGGGTCTTCGGCAATGCCGAAGGGGCCTACGGGTCGAACGTCAACAGCCTCGTCGACAACAGCCGCTGGGACGACGGCGACGAGCTCGCCGAGACCTACACGCGCCGCAAGGGCTTCGCCTACGGCCGCGCCGGTCGACCGATGCAGCAACCGGCGCTGCTGAAGAGCGTGCTCGCCGGCGTCGAGCTCGCATACCAGAACCTCGACTCGGTCGAGCTCGGCGTCACCACGGTCGACACCTACTTCGACACGCTCGGCGGCATCAGCCGCGCGATCAAGCGCGCCAAGGGCCCCGACGCCGAAGTCGCGCCGGTCTACATCGGCGACCAGACCCGCGACGCGAACGGCGGCGGCACCGTGCGAACGCTGACGGAACAGGTCGCGCTCGAGACGCGCACCCGCATGCTCAACCCGAAGTGGTACGAGGGCATGCTCAAGCACGGCTACGAGGGCGTGCGCCAGCTCGAGGTCCATGTGACGAACACGATGGGCTGGTCGGCCACCACGGGCCAGGTGCAGCCGTGGGTCTACGAGCAGCTGAGCGAGACCTTCATGCTCGACCCGGCGATGCGGGAACGCCTGTCGAAGCTGAACCCGACCGCGTCGGCCAAGGTCGCGAACCGATTGATCGAGGCCTCGGAGCGCCAGTTCTGGAAGCCCGACCCCGATGTGCTGGAGGCGCTGCGGCGCGCCGGCGAGGAACTGGAAGACCGACTCGAAGGCATCTACGCCCCGGGCGCAACGAACGCATTGAGCGAAGGAGCTCCCGCATGACCCTAGACACCATGATGGAAACGCGGGTCCCGCTGACCGACCTGCGGCGCGCCGCGGCCCGGCCGATACCCAAAAGCATGCTCGACGGCGAGGGCAGCGTCCAGGTGCAGCTCGACCCGAACGTGAAGATCGGCAACGCCAAGGTCTTCGCGATCTACGGCAAGGGCGGCATCGGCAAGAGCACGACATCGAGCAACCTCTCGGCTGCGTTCTCGAAGCTGGGCAAGCGCGTGCTGCAGATCGGCTGCGACCCGAAGCACGACTCGACCTTCACGCTGACGAAGAAGATGCTGCCGACGGTGATCGACGTCCTCGAGACGGTCGACTTCCACCCCGAGGAGCTTCGCGTCGAGGACTTCGTGTTTCCCGGCTACAACGGCGTGATGTGCGTCGAGGCGGGCGGGCCGCCGGCCGGCACCGGATGCGGCGGCTACGTCGTCGGCCAGACCGTCAAGCTGCTCAAGGAGCACCACCTTCTCGAGGACACCGACGTGGTGATCTTCGACGTGCTCGGCGACGTGGTCTGCGGCGGCTTCGCGGCACCGCTCCAGCACGCCGACCGGGCGCTGATCGTCACCGCCAACGACTTCGACTCGATCTTCGCGATGAACCGCATCGTGCAGGCGATCGGCGCGAAGGCGAAGAACTACAACGTGCGACTCGGCGGCGTGATCGCCAATCGCAGCGCCGCCACCGACCAGATCGACAAGTACAACAACAAGATCGGCCTGAAGCTCGCGGCCCACTTCCCCGACCTCGACGTGATCCGCCGCTCGCGGCTGAAGAAGTCGACGCTGTTCGAGATGGAGTACTCGCCCGAGCTCGAGGCGGTGCAGAACGAGTACATGCGACTGGCGGCGTCGCTGTGGCTCGGCACCGAACCCCTGAACGCCGTGCCGATGAAGGACCGCGACATCTTCGACCTGCTGGGCTACGACTGATGGACAGCGCGGCCTACCTGCAGAGGCGCGACCGGATCGAAACGTATTTCGACCGGACCGCTGCCGACGCGTGGGCGAGGCTCACGTCGACGGCCAAGGTGAGCGGCATTCGCGCCACCGTGCGTGCGGGGCGCGATCGCATGCGCACGACGCTGCTGTCGTGGCTGCCCGCCGCGCTCGCCGATGCGCGCCTGCTCGACGCCGGCTGCGGCACCGGCGCGCTCGCCGTCGAGGCGGCGCAGCGCGGTGCGCAGGTCGTCGCGATCGACCTTTCGCCGACGCTGGTCGACCTGGCGCGCCAGCGGCTTCCCGCCGAACTCGCGCCGCGCATCGAGTTCCGCTCCGGCGACATGCTCGACCCGTCGCTCGGCGCCTTCGACCACGCGGTGGCGATGGACTCGCTGATCCACTACCGCAAGGACGAGATCGTCGCCGCGCTGTCGGCGCTCGCGGCGCGAACGGAAAAGTCGATCGTCTTCACCTTCGCGCCGAGCAATCCGCTGCTCGCCACGATGATCACCGTCGGGCGGCTCTTCCCGCGCAAGGATCGCGCTCCGTTCATCGAGCCGGTCGCCGATGCGAAGCTGCGCGCGGCGATCGCGGTCGCGCCGGGCCTCGCCGGCTGGCGCGTCGGCCGCACCGAGCGCATCGCGAGCGGCTTCTACACCTCGCAGGCGATGGAGCTGATCCGCGCATGAGGCAGCTCAACGCCAAGGCCGCGCGCCTGTGGACCCACATCACGCCGGCCTTCCTGCCGTTCGCCGATGCCGCCACGGAGGAGCTGCCGCTCCTGCGCCTGATGCGCCTGTCGCTGTTCCAGGTTTCGGTCGGCATGGCGACGGTGCTGCTGATCGGCACGCTGAACCGTGTCATGATCGTCGAGATGGGCATGTCGGCCTGGCTGGTGTCGGCCATGGTCGCGCTGCCGCTGGTATTCGCGCCGTTCCGCGCGCTGATCGGGTTCCGCTCCGACACGCACCGCTCGGTGCTCGGCTGGAAGCGCGTGCCCTACCTCTGGATGGGCACGCTGCTGCAGTTCGGGGGCCTGGCGATCATGCCGTTCGCCCTCATCCTGCTCTCGGGCGATACACGCGGGCCGGCATGGGTCGGCCACGCCGGTGCCGCGCTCGCCTTCCTCCTCGTCGGCGCCGGCCTGCAGACGACGCAGACCGCCGGTCTCGCGCTCGCCACCGACCTTGCCCCCGAGCGCGCCCGGCCACGTGTCGTCGCGCTGATGTACGTGATGCTGCTGCTCGGCATGGTCGCCTGCGGCATCGCCTTCGGCCTGCTGCTCGCCGACTTCTCGTCGATGCGCCTCATCCAGGTCATCCAGGGCTCGGCGATGGTGACGGTGGCGCTCAACATCGTCGCGCTGTGGAAGCAGGAACCGCGCTCGACGACGCGCGTCGACCGCACCGTGCCGCGACCGTCGTTCCGGGCCACCTGGGCGAAGTTCGCAGCCCACGGCAGGAGCCTGCGCTTCCTCGCGGTCGTCGGCCTCGGCACGGCCGCATTCAACATGCAGGACATCATCCTCGAGCCCTATGGCGGCGAGATCCTCAAGCTCTCGGTCAGCGCGACGACGACGCTGACGGCGCTCATGGCGATCGGCGCGCTGTGCGCCTTCGCTGGTGCGGCGCGGCTGCTGAACAAGGGCGCGGATCCGCACCGCGTCGCGGCGGCCGGTGTGCTGGTCGGCATCGTCGCGTTCTCCGCGGTGATCTTCGCCGAGCCGCTCGACTCCGCGAACCTGTTTCGCGCCGGCGCCGTGCTGATCGGCTTCGGAGGCGGCCTGTTCTCGGTCGGCACGCTGACATCGGCGATGGCGCTCGAATCCGCAGCTGCCGGCCCGAACGGCGCCAGCCTGGTCGGTCTTGCCCTCGGCGCCTGGGGCGCCGTGCAGGCGACCTCCGCCGGCATCGCGATCGCGCTCGGCGGGTCACTGCGAGACGCGGTCTCCGCGGCCGCGGTCCACGGCTCGCTCGGCAGCGCGCTCATGCACCCCGCGACCGGCTACAGCTTCGTCTACCACCTCGAGATGGTCCTGCTGTTCGCCACACTCGTCGCGATCGGCCCGCTGGTGCGCAACCGTCCACACCCGGCCCACGTCGCCCCCTCACCTGTCGGCCTCGGCGACCTGCGCCGCACGGCCGACGCCTGATCCGTCCGTCTACACGTTTCCCCCGAGGAGAGTCTCCATGCAAGTCGGCGCCATCACCCAGTACATCGACGTCGCGCAGCTCGTGCTGTATGCGTTCTGGATCTTCTTCGCCGGACTCATCTACTACCTCCACCAGGAGAACAAGCGCGAGGGCTATCCGCTGGAGTCGAACGTCCCCGGCAAGAACCCGATCGTCGGCTTCCCGCCGCTGCCGTCGCCGAAGACCTACCGGCTGGCCGACGGCACGACCGTGACGGTGCCGAGGGCCGCGGAGGTGGCGCGCGTGATCGCCGGCGTGCCGACGGGCGCCTTCCCCGGCGCGCCACTCGAACCCAGCGAGCCCGGAATGGGCGCCGGCATCGGACCGGGCGCCTACGCCATCCGACGCGACATCCCGGACGTGACGGTCGACGGTGCGCCGAAGATCGTGCCGCTGCGCGCCGACCCGAGCTTCGGCGTGGCGGCGAGCGACGTCGACCCGCGCGGCCTGCCGGTGGTCGGCACCGACGGCGTCGTCGGCGGCGTGGTGCGCGAGATCTGGGTCGATCGCTCCGACATCCTCTTCCGCTACCTCGAGATCGAGGTTCCGCAGGGCGCAGTCGTCGGCGGCGCGCCAATCCCCGCGGTCACGCCGGTCGCCGTCGCGGTGGTGACGACACCCGACTCGATCACGGTCGCAACCGCGACCGTCGAGACGATCGGCGCGGCCGGCTCCGCGTCGGCGGGCGTCGTCCTGTTGCCGGTGACCTTCGCCCGCATCGGCAGCCGCCAGGTCGTCGTCGACTCGGTGATGGGACGCGACCTGGCCGCGGTACCGAGAACGCGCCAGGGTGACGTCGTCACCTTTCTCGAAGAGGAGCGCGTGATGGCGTTCTTCGGCGCGGGCACGCTGTACGCCACGGCCAACCGGGCGGAGCCTCTGCTGTGAGCACGGCCGACACCACCGACCAGCCTCGCATCGCCGCGACCGCCGAACACGAGTTCGAGGCCGCACGCGGCCTTCCGGAGCCGCTGCCGCAAGGCGAACGGATCCTCTGGCAGGGCAGCCCCTCGGTCGACGCGCTGGCACGTCGCTGCTTTCACCTGCCGGCGCTGCTCGCCTATTTCGCGGTCATCCTCGCGGCGCGCGCGGCCACCGTGCTGGGTACGGGCGGGTCGGCGCTCGACGCCATCATCGCTGTCGCGTGGCTCTCGCCCGCGGCCATCGGCGCGTTGCTGCTGATGGCGACGCTCGCCTGGCTCACGGCACGCACGGCGGTCTACACGATCACCGACCGCCGTGTGGTGATGCGCGTCGGCATCGTGCTCACCGTGACGTTCAACCTGCCCTACACGCGCCTCGCCGCAGCCGCCGTGTCCGCCAGACCCGGCGAAGCAGGCGATGTGGCGCTGTCACTCGAGGGCGACGATCACATCGCCTACCTGAACCTGTGGCCGCACGCCCGGCCCTGGCACCTGCGCCGGCCGCAGCCGACGCTGCGCTGCATCGACGATGCGCACGCCGTCGGCGCGCTTCTGCGCACGGCGTGGCAGGATGCTTGCGGCGGTGCGACGGCCGCAGCCGACGTGCGCACGGCGGCTCCGGTCCGACCGCCGCAGCGCGCGCCAGGAGGCCGCCTCGCACCGACGGGCGCATTCGCCCGCGCCGCCCGCCGGGTCGAAACCGAGGCCGCACATGCCTGACACCGCATCCCGCTGGCCGCCTCTGGGCATGGCGGGCCTGGTGGTCGCCAGCATCGTCGCCGTTGCCACCGTTCGCATCTCGGGCGGCACGCCGGGTCCGCACGACGCACCGACGCGCGCGAGCGCGGAGCTGCGCTTCGTCGACCGCTCCGACGGCAGCATCGCCGTCGTCGATGCCGTGAACGGACGTGTCGTCGACGAAGTCGTCGGCGAAAGCGGCTTCGTCCGTGGCACGCTGCGCGGGCTCGCCCGCGAACGCAGGCGCCAGGGCATCGGCGCCGAGCAGGCGTTTCGCCTGATCGCCCATGTCGACGGAAGGCTCACCCTGGTCGATCCGTCGACCGGGCGGCGGGTCGACCTCGAATCGTTCGGTCCCACCAACGCCGGCGAATTCGCCCGCATGCTCGGTGCTGCGGTGGCAGCCGACACCAGGAGTTGACGCCCATGCACGCCGCCACCCTCGCCACACCTGCCGATGTCCAGCAGCAGGCGTTGTCGAACACGCTGCTGTCGCCGAAGTTCTACACCACCGACTTCGCGGCGATGAACGCGATCGACGTGTCGCCGCTGCGCGCCGAATGGGACGCGCTCATGCGCGAGTACGAGGGTGACAACAACCACGACCACTTCCAGCGCGACGCCGCCTTCGCCGAGGAGGTCAAGGCGCTGCCCGACGAGATCCGACAGGAGTTCCTCGACTTCCTCGTCAGCTCGATCACGTCGGAGTTCTCCGGCTGGGTCCTCTACAACGAGATCGCGAAGCGGGTCGACAACCCCGACATCAAGCAGCTGATGCGCTTCATGGCGCGCGACGAGTCGCGCCACGCCGGCTTCATCAACCAGTCGCTCAAGGATTTCGGGCTCGGCGTCGACCTCGGCAATCTCAAGCGCACGAAGGCCTACACCTACTTCAAGCCGAAGTACATCTTCTACGCGACCTACCTCTCGGAGAAGATCGGCTACGCGCGCTACATCACGATCTTCCGCCAGCTCGAGCGGCACCCCGAGAAGCGCTTCCACCCGATCTTTCGCTGGTTCGAACGGTGGTGCAACGACGAGTTCCGCCATGGCGAGTCGTTCGCCCTGCTGATGCGCGCCAACCCGCACCTCCTGCGCGGCGGCAACGTGCTGTGGATCCGGTTCTTCCTGCTCGCCGTGTTCGCCACGATGTACGTCCGTGACCACACGCGGCCGACGCTGCATCGCGCGATGGGCCTCGAGCCCGGCGCCTACGACGACGCGGTTTTTCGCATCACGTCCGAGATCTCGCAGCAGGTCTTCCCGGTCTCTCTGGACATCGACCACCCGACGTTCAAGTCCGGGCTGGCCCGCCTGCACGCGCTCAGTGTCCGCATGGCGCGTGCGAAGGCCGATGGCGGGATCGGCGGCGCGGTGCGACGAGCGGGCCTTGCCATCGCGTGCGCGGGCACGTTCGCGCGCCTGTATCTGCTGCCGACCAAGCACCATCCCCTGCCGGCGGACGTCCGCGTCCAGCCCGCCTGGTGACATCGACGCTCACCAACCCGCCATGCCCGCCTTCGTCGCGCCACTCGCCTTCACGCTGTTCATCTGGTGGTTCAGCACCGGACTGATCCTGTACCTCGACGGGCTGCCCCGGCGGACCTTCCCGTTCACGATGGCAGGCGCGACGGTCCTCGCAGCGCTCGGCTTCGTCGGCCTGTCGCTCACCAGTTCGATCGCCACGCCAGCGGCTGCATACGGCGCCTTCGCCTGCGCCCTGCTGATCTGGGCGTGGCAGGAGGTGGCCTTCCTGCTGGGCTACGTGACGGGATCGCGGCGCACGCCCTGTCCCGTCGGTGCGCGCGGCTGGCGGCGTGCCTGGTACGCGTTCGAAACGGTCTCCCACCACGAGCTCGCCCTGGTGCTGCTCGCAGGCGGTGTCATCGCGCTCACGTGGAACCAGCCGAACCGGACCGGCCTGTGGACGTTCGTCATCCTGTGGGCGATGCGCCAGAGCGCAAAGCTCAACGTCTTCCTCGGCGTGCGCAACCTGAGCGAGGACTTCATTCCGCCTCACCTGGCCTACATCCAGACCTATTTCCTGCGCAAGCCCATGAACCCGCTCCTGCCGGTATCGGTGATCGCCTCGACGGCGGTCGTCGTGCCGATGTGGATCGCCGGGTCGGCGACCGACGCTCGCCCCTACGATGCTGCATCGCTGGCGCTGCTCGCCACGCTCCTGAGCCTCGCGATCGTCGAGCACCTGTTCCTCGTGCTGCCCCTTCCCCTTCAGGCGCTGTGGACACGCGCCTTTCGCCAGCCGAACTCGACGCTGCGACGAGAAGCCTGATGCCCGGCCGCTGACGCGCCGTCCGGGCAGGCACCGGAATTGCCGTGCATGGGCAAAGCTCCGGAGGTGCGTCGATGAACAAGAGCGTTGCAGGCGCTGATCGCGTCTTCCGAAGGAAGCGGTCAGTCGCGAACTTGCTGGGATGTGCGGCCTTGACCACCCTCGGGGTGCATGCGCCGCTGGTCGCACATGCAGCAGGCGCACCGCAAGTCGCACCCGCCGGTTCGGCGCCCCTGGGCTCGCCCTTTCCCGCGGTCGCGCCGCCCGCCTCCGATCTCATCGCGACGGGCCGGTATCTGGCAGACGCGGCTCACTGCTCGGCCTGTCACACGAGCCGATCCGATCGGCCGTATGCCGGCAACCTGCCGATGCGAACGAAATTCGGAACGCTCTACACGTCGAACATCACGCCCGATCCGACCACCGGCATCGGCGAGTGGACCGAGGCCGAATTCACCGCGGCACTTCGAGAGGGCAAGGATCGACACGGGCAGCCGCTCTATCCTGCGATGCCGTATCCGTCCTTCACCAGAATCACCGACGCAGACGCGCACGCGCTCTGGAGCTACTTCAAGACCGTCAAGCCGCTCAAGGACAAGACCCGGTCGAATGCGATGACGTTTCCGTTCAACGTCCGGACGGGTGTCCTGGCATGGCAGGCCGTGTTCTTCAAGGCTGGCCGATACGTTCCCGACGCCGGTGAGACGCCGCAATGGAACCGCGGCGCGTATCTCGTCCGCGGGCTCGGCCACTGCGGCGCTTGCCATTCGCCGAAGAACTTCGCGATGGCGGAGAAGAAGGGACACGCGCTGCAGGGGGCCGAGATCAACGACTGGTTCGCACCCGACATCAGCGG
>JBBSPY010000104.1:0-10649 GCA_038258415.1 Burkholderiales bacterium | reverse complement strand
GCACGCAGTCGAGGAGCGGCAGCTTGCCATCGGCGTCGGTGTAGATGCCGACGCCGAGATTGACCTTGTTCGGATTCGGGTCGGCGGCGAACTGTTCGTTCAGGCCGAGGATCGGGTCCCGGGGCGCCATCTCGATGGCGGCGAAGAGCGAGGACATCGTTTTTCCTTCTGGGATACCGTAGGCGGTTGCGTCCGACGTTGAGTCCGACGCGTTGTGCCCCATTTTATCTGCCATGCCCGCCACGCCCGTGCTCGTCGACGTCGCACGCACCGCCCGGCCCGGTGACCCGGAGCCGCCGGAAGGCGAATTCGTCACGTTTGAGGGGTCGCCATTCCAGCTGTTCTGTCCGTACCAGCCGGCGGGCGACCAGCCCAAGGCGATCGCCTCGCTCATCGACGGCATCGAGAGCGGCCTCGCGTTCCAGACGCTCCTCGGCGTCACCGGCTCCGGCAAGACGTTCACGATGGCCAACGTCATCGCCCGCGTCGGCAGACCAGCGATCGTGTTCGCGCCGAACAAGACGCTGGCGGCCCAGCTCTACAGCGAGTTCCGCGAGTTCTTCCCGAAGAACGCGGTCGAGTACTTCGTCAGCTACTACGACTATTACCAGCCCGAGGCCTACGTCCCGCAGCGCGACCTGTTCATCGAGAAGGACTCGGCGATCAACGAGCACATCGAGCAGATGCGGCTCTCGGCGACCAAGAGCGTGCTGGAACGGCGCGACGTGATCGTGGTCGCGTCGGTGAGCGCGATCTACGGCATCGGCGCTCCGGAGGACTACACCGAGATGCGGATGATCGTCCGCACCGGCGACAAGCTGAACCAGCGCGACGCGATCGCCCACCTGATCCGGATGCAGTACAAGCGCAACGAGAACGACTTCTCGCGCGGCACGTTCCGCGTCCGCGGCGACACGGTCGACGTTTTCCCCGCCGAGCACAGCGAACTCGCGGTGCGCCTCGAGATGTTCGACGACGAACTCGAATCGCTGACGCTGTTCGATCCGCTCACCGGCCGCATCCGCCAGAAGATTCCGCGCTTCGTCATCTATCCGGCCAACCACTACGTGACGCCACGCGGTCGCGTGGTTCGGGCTATCGAGACGATCAAGGAAGAACTGCGCTCGCGTGTCGACGAGCTGGTGAAGACGGGCAAGCTGGTCGAGGCACAGCGGATCGAGCAGCGGACGAGGTTCGATCTCGAGATGTTGCAGGAGATCGGCCACTGCAAGGGCATCGAGAACTACACCCGCCATCTCTCAGGGTCACCACCCGGTTCGCCACCGGCGACGATGCTCGACTACCTGCCGAAGGACGCGCTGATGTTCCTCGACGAGAGCCACGTCATGATCGGCCAGCTCGGCGGCATGTACAACGGCGACCGGGCGCGCAAGACGACGCTCGTCGAGTACGGCTTCCGGCTGCCGTCGGCGCTCGACAACCGGCCGCTCAAGTTCGAGGAATTCGAGTCCAAGATGCGGCAGGTCGTCTTCGTCTCGGCGACCCCCGCCGACTACGAGCGAGACCACGCCAGCGACGTCGTCGAGCAACTCGTGCGACCGACCGGCCTGATCGATCCGATGGTCGAAGTACGGCCGGCATCGACGCAGGTCGACGACGTCCTGCAGGAGATCCGCGACCGGGTCGAGGTCGACGAGCGGGTGCTGATCACGACGCTGACCAAGCGCATGGCCGAGCAGCTCACCGACTACCTCGCCGACAACGGCGTCAAGGTGCGCTACCTGCACAGCGACGTCGAGACCGTCGAGCGAGTCGAGATCATCCGCGACCTGCGCCTCGGGCTGTTCGACGTGCTGGTCGGCATCAACCTCCTGCGCGAGGGCCTCGACATCCCGGAGGTGTCGCTCGTCGCCATCCTCGACGCCGACAAGGAGGGCTTCCTGCGTTCCGGACGGAGTCTGATCCAGACGATCGGCCGGGCGGCGCGCCACATCAACGGCAGGGCGATCCTCTACGCCGACCGCATGACCGACTCGATGCGCGGCGCGATCGACGAGACGGAGCGCCGTCGCACTCGCCAGGTCGCCCACAACCTCGCCGAGGGAATCACGCCCAGGAGCGTGAGCAAGGCGGTGCGGGAAATGATCGACGGTGTCTACAGCGACAAGTCGGCCAAGGACGACCGCAGGTCGGCGGCGCCGGCGGCGCCGGGCGAGGTGCTGTCCGAGCGGGACCTGGGCAAGCGGATCAAGGCGCTCGAAAAGCAGATGCTCGACCACGCGCGCAACCTCGAGTTCGAGCAGGCGGCCAGGACGCGGGACCAGCTCGCCGGGCTGCGGGAACAGGCGTTCGGTGCCTCGCCGGGGTCGGACAGCACCCCGACTTCGGCTTGAGTCGGAACCAATCACCCTGATGTCGACCTTATGGGTCGCTTCTCCTATACTTGAGCAAATCGCTCGGGATTGGGAAAACGGCTCGCAGGCCCGGTTTTTGCCGGGTCGACGGGTCCGCCGGAAGCACCGTCCATCACGAGCCAGGAGAACCACATGCGTCTGACCACCAAAGGCCGTTTCGCCGTCACCGCGATGATCGATCTCGCCCTGCGCGAGAACGCCGGGCCGGTCGCGCTCGCTGCAATCAGCGGTCGACAGCAGATCTCGCTGTCGTATCTCGAGCAGCTGTTCGGGAAATTGCGGCGCCACGAGCTCGTCGAGAGCACGCGCGGGCCGGGGGGCGGCTATTCGCTCGGCCGCAAGTCGGAAGCGATCACGGTCGCCGACATCATCGTTGCCGTCGACGAGCCGATCGATGCCACCGGCTGTGCCGGCAAGGAGAACTGCCAGGGCGACGATTCCGGCCGTTGCATGACGCACGACCTGTGGGCGAGCCTGAACTCCAAGATGATCGAATTCCTCGACTCGGTGACGCTCAAGAAGCTCGTCGAGGATCAGATCGCCAAGGGTGTGTCGATCGAGGAACACCCCGTCAAGCGGGCCATCTCGAGCCAGCCGGTCGTCAAGCCGATCAAGATCACGGCGCCCAATTCGGTGTTCGCGCTCGGCGCCGCCTTCGCGAAATGAGCCGATGACTCCGCACTTCCCCATCTACCTCGACTACGGGGCGACCACGCCGGTCGATCAGCGCGTCGTCGACGCGATGATTCCCTGGCTGCGCGAGCACTTCGGCAACCCGGCGTCGCGAAGTCACGCGTGGGGATGGGAGGCGGAAGCGGTGGTCGAGAAGGCGCGCGGCGATGTGGCCGAGCTGATCGGCGCCGACCCGCGCGAGATCGTCTGGACTTCCGGCGCCACCGAGAGCGACAACCTGGCGCTCAAAGGCGCGGCGCACTTCTACAAGTCCAGGGGCAAGCACCTCGTGACGGTCAAGACCGAGCACAAGGCGGTGCTCGACACGATGCGCGAGCTCGAGCGGCAGGGCTTCGAGGTGACCTACCTCGACGTACAGCCCGACGGCCTGCTCGACCTCGACCAGTTCAAGGCGGCGCTGCGGCCCGACACCATCGTCGTCTCGGTGATGGCGGTGAACAACGAGATCGGCGTCATCCAGGACATCGCCACCATCGGTGCGATGTGTCGGGAACGCGGCATCGTGTTCCATGTCGACGCCGCCCAGGCCACCGGCAAGATCGCGCTGGACCTGCGCACCCTGCCGGTCGACCTGATGAGCCTCGCGTCGCACAAGACGTATGGACCCAAGGGCATCGGCGCGCTGTACGTGCGGCGCAAGCCCCGCGTCAGGCTCGAGGCCCAGATGCACGGCGGTGGCCACGAACGGGGTATGCGGTCGGGCACCCTGCCGACGCATCAGATCGTCGGAATGGGCGAGGCCTATCGGCTCGCCAAGGCCGAGATGGGCGCCGAGAACGAGCGCATCGCAGGGCTCAACCGCCGCCTGATCGACGGCTTGTCGGTCATGGAGCAGACCTATCTCAACGGGCATCCGACGCAGCGCGTTCCGCACAACGTCAACATGTCGTTCAACTACGTCGAGGGCGAATCGCTCATCATGGGCGTCAAGGGCATTGCGGTGTCGTCGGGCTCGGCGTGCACCTCCGCCAGCCTGGAACCAAGCTATGTGCTTCGCGCGCTCGGTCGCAGCGACGAGTTGGCGCACTCCAGCCTGCGCATGACCATCGGTCGCTTCACGACAGACGAAGAGATCGACTACGTCGTGTCGACGTTGACAGATCGCGTTGCCAAACTGCGCGATCTGTCGCCGCTGTGGGATATGTACAAGGAAGGAATCGACCTCGATTCCATCCAGTGGGCGGCGCACTGAATTCAGGAGAACAGATATGGCTTACAGCCCCAAGGTGATCGAACACTACGAGAATCCCCGCAATGTCGGCTCGTTCGACAAGGACGACGATTCCGTCGGCACCGGCATGGTCGGCGCTCCGGCCTGCGGCGACGTGATGAAGCTGCAGATCAAGGTCAACCCCGAGACCGGGCTGATCGAGGACGCGCGCTTCAAGACGTATGGCTGCGGCTCGGCGATCGCCTCCAGCTCGCTCGTCACCGAGTGGGTCAAGGGCCGCTCGCTCGACGACGCGCTGTCGATCAAGAACGCGCAGATCGCCAGCGAGCTGGCGCTCCCCCCGGTGAAGATCCACTGCTCGATCCTCGCCGAGGATGCGATCAAGGCTGCCGTCAGCGACTACAGGTCGAGGCACGGCGCGGTGGTCGCGGAGTCGGAGCGCGAGGCAGCCTGACGTGGCGGTCACCCTCACCGAATCGGCGGCCCGGCACGTCTCGCGCTACCTCGGCAAGCGAGGCAGGGGAATCGGCGTTCGCCTGGGCGTGAAGACGACGGGCTGTTCCGGGCTGGCCTACAAGCTCGAGTACGCCGATGCCTCGGCGCCGGAAGACGTGGTCTTCGAGCACCAGGGCGTGAAGGTGATCGTCGACCCCAAGAGCCTGCCGTATATCGACGGCACCGAGCTCGACTTCGTCCGCGAAGGCCTCAACGAAGGATTCAAGTTCCGCAACCCCCGCGAGAAAGACCGCTGCGGCTGCGGTGAATCGTTCCGCGTCTAGTGACCGCGCTTTCGGCAGCAACGGGCCCGCGCAGCGGGCCCTCCGTTTTCATGGACATCGCGAGCGACGATTTTTCGCTGTTCGGGTTGCCGCGTCGCTTTGCGCTCGGGGGCATCGATCTCGCCGCGAGGCGACGTGCCCTGCAGGCTGAAGCGCACCCGGATCGACACGCCGCCGCCGGCGCTTCGGCGCAGCGCATCGCCATGCAGTGGTCGGCTCGCATCAACGAGGCGTATGCCCGCCTCGGCGATCCGCTCGCTCGGGCCACGCTGCTCTGCGAGCTTGCAGGCAAGCCGGTCGATCCCGAACGCAACACGGCGATGCCGCCCCGGTTTCTCGAACAGCAGATGCGCTGGCGCGAAGCGCTCGACGATGCCGACACGGACCGCGCCGCGCTCGATGCGCTGGCGCGCGAGGTCGAGGCGCGCCGCAGCGAAGGGCTCGACGCCGTCGAGCGGGCGCTGGACAACGAGAACGATCCGGCGGCCGCCGCCGCAGAGGTCCGCGCCCTCATGTTCGTCGAGCGCTTCGCGGACGACGTGGACGACCGGTTGTATCGCCTAGAAGGCTCCTGATGGCGCTGTTGCAGATCTCCGAGCCCGGCGCCTCGCCCGACCCGCACGCACGGCGCCACGTCGTGGGCATCGACCTCGGCACCACGAACTCGCTGGTCGCCGCGGTTCGCAGCGGCGTCGCCGAATGCCTGCCGGGCGATGACGGCATCGTCATCGTCCCGTCGCTCGTGCGCTTCCGCGCCGACGGCGCAGCGCAGGTCGGCGCCGATGCAGTGCCGCATCTCGTGAGCGACCCGGACAACACCGTCGTCTCCGTCAAGCGACTGATGGGCCGCGGGCGCGACGATCTCCCGGCGGGCAGTGAGCTTTCCTACCGGCTCGCGGATGGCGTGGGCATGGTCACGCTGCACACCGCAGCCGGCCCGCGGTCGCCGGTCGAGGTCTCGGCCGAGATCCTCGCGGCGCTGCGCCGGCGCGCCGAAGACACGTTCGACGCCGAGCTCGACGGCGCGGTCGTCACCGTCCCGGCGTACTTCGACGACGCCCAGCGCCAGGCGACCAAGGATGCGGCGCGCCTTGCCGGCCTCGAGGTGCTGAGGCTCGTCAGCGAGCCGACCGCGGCGGCCATCGCGTACGGTCTCGACCACGCCAGCGAGGGCCTGTATGCGATCTACGACCTCGGCGGCGGTACTTTCGACGTCTCGCTGCTGCGCCTGACGGCCGGCGTGTTCGAGGTCGTCGCCACCGGAGGCGACACCGCGCTCGGCGGCGACGACATCGACGCCGCGCTCGCCGAGCACATGGTCGACGCCGCCGGCGCGCGCCTGTCCTCGGCGGCCGATCGCCGAGCAGCGTTGCTGGCTGCGCGCCGGACGAAGGAGGCGCTGTCGACCGAGCACTCGGCGATGTTCACCTGTGACATTGCCGGGCAACGCATCGAGGCGACCGTCTCGCGAGCGGACCTCGATCGCCTCGCCGCTCCCTGGATTGACCGCACCATCGCCGCCGCCCGCCGCGTCCTGCGCGACGCCCGCGCGAGTGCGGGTGACGTGCACGGGGTCGTCCTGGTCGGTGGCGCCACCCGAATGCCGTTGGTCCGCGAGCGTGTCCGGGAGCTGTTCGGGCGCGACCCCCTCGTCGACCACGACCCCGATCAGGTGGTCGCCCTCGGCGCCGCGATCCAGGCCGAAGCACTGTCGGGCAACGGTGCCAGCGCCGACGTGCTGCTCCTCGACGTGACGCCGCTGTCGCTCGGCATCGAGACGATGGGCGACCTCGTCGAGCGATTGATCCCGCGCAACACGCCGATCCCGGCGTCGCGTTCGCAGGACTTCACGACCTTCCAGGACGGCCAGACGGTGATGGCGCTGCACGTCGTCCAGGGCGAGCGGGAGCTGGTCGGCGACTGCCGGTCTCTGGCCCGTTTCGAGCTGCGCGGCATCCCGCCGATGACGGCAGGCGCGGCGCGGATCCAGGTCACCTTCGCCGTCGACGCCGACGGTCTTCTCTCGGTCTCGGCACGCGAGCAGACGTCGGGTGTAGAGGCCTCTGTCGTCGTCAAGCCGAGCTACGGACTGGGCGACGACGAGGTCGCGCGGATGCTCGCCGAAAGCTTCAGCCGCGCCGAGGCCGACGTCGAGGTTCGCGCCCTGCGCGAGGCCGGTGTCGACGCCGACCGGCTGCTCGCCGCCACTGCGAAGGCCGTCGACGCCGACGCCGATCTGCTGTCGGCCGCGCAGCGGGAGTCGATCGAGTCCGCCGCTGCCGGCCTTCGCGACGCCCGCGGGACCGATGACCGCGAGGCCATCGGCGAGGCGATCGACGCGCTTGCCGCCGCCACCGAGGAGTTCGCCGGGGCGCGCATGAACCGCGGCATCGCTCGCGCTCTGTCGGGGCGTTCGATCTCCGACGTTTGACGACCATGCCGACGATCAGGATCCTGCCCAACGCCGAGTACTGCCCCGACGGCAAGACGATCGCGGCCTCGCCCGGCGATTCGATCTGCGAGGTGCTGCTCGCCAATGGCGTCCCGATCGAGCACGCCTGCGAGATGAGTTGCGCCTGCACGACCTGCCACGTCGTCGTGCGCGAGGGCTACGCGTCGCTCGGCGAGCCCGACGAGAGCGAGGAAGACCTGCTGGACCGCGCCTGGGGGCTCGAGCCCACGTCTCGGCTCTCGTGCCAGGCGATCGTCGCGCGTGAGGATGTCACGGTCGAGATACCGAAGTATTCGATCAACCATGCAAAGGAAAAGCACTGAGCGTGGGTTTGCCCGGTGGCGCGCCGTGCAGTCTTTGCGATATTCCAGCGAAACCTTCCCGCCGGTGGTGAATCCACGCTGCGGGGTCCGACATATTCGGGGACACTTTCGAACGACTTGAGTCGATCGTTTCGGCGGAGCAGCACCATGGACATATCCACTCCTTCCCGGTTCGGGGCCTTCGACGCGGATTCCTCGTTTCATCTGCCGATGCCCGGCCTGCTGGCCGATCTCGACTCCGGCTCGGCGGCGATTCGCATGACCGATGAATTCCTGGAGGCGTCGCCGCTGACCCGCATCCACCTGATGCAGCAGTGGATGCGGGGATTTCGCGACCTGAAGGACGCGGCCACCGTCGACTGGTTCCGGGAATGGTCGTCGAACCGGCCGGAACGCGGCATCGTCGACCAGCTCGACGCCTTTCGGCAGCACTGTCAGGAAGAGGGGTTGGCGTACCCGGCAGACCTGCCTCTCCTGCTGCAGCGGTACTGAACGACGTGCAGATCGCGCAAATCGCCAGCAGCATCGGCGTCGCCCTGACGCAGGAGGAGCGCGAGCGGGTCGCCGACGAACAGTTGCGGATGGTGTGGTCGCACGCCGGAATCGGCGCCGTGGCAGCGACCGTGTTTGCCTTCGTGATGGCGTTCCAGTTCCGCGACACGGTCCACGTCTATCTCCTCGTGGTGTGGCTGTTTGCCAAGGTGGTCGTCACGCTGCCGCGAATCGTCCAGTCTCGGGTTTACGGGAGGTACGGTTATCCGTCGGGCCCAGCGTGGAGGGTCGGAACCTACTGGCTGCTGGCAGCCGACGGATTCGTCTGGGGAGCGGCAGGCTTTTGGCTGATGCGATACGACGTCGCAACGTCGTCGCTCGCGATCGCCAGTCTGGGCTGCGTGGCGTGTGTCGCGGCCTTCGGGTTCCAGGCCAGCAAGTTCGCCACAACGGCCTACGTGGCTCCGATCGTCGCGCCGATGGTGGTCGGGTTGCTGGCGCGCCTCGATCCGGTGGGCCTGTACAGCGCGATCGGACTGAGCTTCTTTCTTGCGTCCGTATTGGCATCGGCGAGCCGATCCGACGCCAAGATGTGCGAGGTCTTCGTTCTGCGTATCCATTCCGCTCGGGTTTCCGCTGAAAAGGCGACTGCGCTGGAGGCGGTCCAGCGAGAGTCCTCCATCAAGTCGCAATTTCTAGGAACGGTGAGCCATGAGTTGCGGACTCCCATCCACGGCATGCTGGGAATTGCCCGCCTCGTGCACGTCGAAACGACCGATCCGTTGATCAAGAGGCGGATGGAGCTCGTGGAGTCGTCGGGTACGCACCTGTTGCGCTTGGTCACCGACCTCATCGACGTGTCTCGGACAAGCTCCGGTCAGATGCGGATTCAGCGGGTGAGTTTCGATCTGTGGAGCGAGGTCCAGCGCATCGCCGACATCTATTCCGTTCGGGCCGCGGAGAAGGGGCTCGCATTCACGCTCGAGAGCTCCCTCTCGGGTTCGCTCTGGGTGATCGGCGACCCCGTGCGGACACGGCAGATCCTGCACAACCTGCTGGGCAATGCCATCAAGTTCACCCACGAAGGATGGGTGCAACTGACGGTCGTTCCGGACGCCGTTCCGGGCCGCATCCAGTTCCGGGTCCGCGACACTGGCGTCGGCATCGGCGAAGAGCATCAGCGCGCCGTCTTCGACGCGTTTCGTCAAGTGGGCGCCACCTCCGACGGGCAGCGTCAGGGGACGGGCCTCGGCCTGACGATCGCACGCGAGATCGCGCAACTGATGGGCGGTGACATTACCCTGGTCAGCAGGCTTGGGTTCGGGTCGGTTTTCGAGTTGGCCCTCCCGTTGGAGGAATCCTCGCCGCCCTCATATGTCTCCTCTGATTCAGCTCTGCTTACCGACGACGGCATTTCGTTCAGCGCTCGCATCCTGCTGGCCGAAGACAATGACGTCAACTTCCTGGTCGCAAGCTCCATGCTGGCGAACCAGGGGCACCAGGTCGAACGGGCGAGCGACGGCGAAGAGGCCGTGCGCAAGGGTCTGCGCGACATCGACCGGCCCGACCTGATCCTGATGGACTGCATGATGCCCAGAATGAGCGGGCTGGATGCCACCCGCTCAATCCGTGTGCAGGAGGCGGCGGCAGGCCTACCTCGTATTCCGATCATCGCCCTCTCGGCTGCGACGGACGAGGAACTGTCCCGCCAGTCTATCGACGCAGGGATGGACGACACGCTCGGCAAGCCGTTCTCGGTCGACGACCTGCGCCGTGCCATCTATCCGTGGCTTGCCCTGCGGCAGAGCGAGCGGCAGGGGGCGCTAGACGGTGTCCCGCGATCTGCGCCGCGCCTAGCTGACGAGAACCGACGCGGCTGAGGCGGGTCGAAGCGCGGCATGACTGCGCGTGCCCGGCTGCGCTGACCATCCCGGCGCTGGGGCCCTCCACTCGGTCCGCTGCCGCGGCGGAAGCGCAGGCTCCGTCGAGAACAGCTGGATGTCGGGATGGACAGTGTTGAAAATGAAGTCGTAGAGAGGATTGCATTCCTCGCGCCAGATGCGCTCGGCGGTAGTGGCGTTGAACCTCAGCACCTGATGCTCGATATGGCCGACATGCGACATCGCGATCCACCGCTCGTCATCGAATAGATTGCTGAATCCCAGACGCCGGTACTGCCGCGTCAACGCCTCCTTGCGCGAGCAGATCACCATCCAGCGAACCTGAGTCGCCATGCAGAAGAGCCAGCTCGCCTTCATCAGGCTGATCTTGACCAGCGGGTCGGCGCCCGGCACCGCGGACAGCCGCGTGATCTCGGCCCGGCTGTCGTCCTT
The DNA here is from genome assembly GCA_038258415.1 of Burkholderiales bacterium. GTDB lineage: Bacteria > Pseudomonadota > Gammaproteobacteria > Burkholderiales > Burkholderiaceae_C > Schlegelella_A. The sequence continues at coordinate 31 of JBBSPY010000104.1, read as the reverse complement.
CATGTCGCCGGGCAGCGACACGCTGTGCTCG
>JBBSPY010000103.1:0-10932 GCA_038258415.1 Burkholderiales bacterium | reverse complement strand
GACGGGTCCGTCGTTGCCGTGCCGCCTAAAAAGTCCGCTTCAGCGGCGCTGTCTGCTCCGCGCGATCAGGGCGTCGACGACGTCGAGCATCCGGGCATTCGTTCCCGGCGGTGGACCGCCGGCATTGGCGAGCCCTCCGGTCGTGTACCAACGCCCGTCGACTCCCATTGCAGGCACCGCGTCGATCTTGTATGCAGCTGCCAGCTGCCGGGCCTGCTGCACCTTGGCCTGTACGGCCGGTGAGGCATAGGCCTGAGCGAAGGCGACCGGGTTGCCGCCATTGGCGACCAGAAACGCGGCGAACTCCTCGGGCGTGCGCAGCCGCCTGCGCTCGCCGTGGATGGCGCGGAACACCTTGCGGTGCATCGCTTCGAGCTGGCCACTCGCCTCGAGTGCGTAGTAGAGGCGCTGCTGCGCCCCCCACGGCACCTCGCCGAAATAGACCGGAACGCGGCGCAGCGTGGTGTTGGCGGTGAGCTTTTTCTCCCACGCCTCGAGCGCCGGCTCGAAGGCGTTGCAATGCGGGCATTCGTACCAGAAGAACTCGACGATCTCGGCTTTGCCGGGCGGCGGCGGCGGTGTCGCCGGCTGCTCGAGCCGGACGTAGTTCGTGCCCTCGACGAAGCGCGTGGGCTGAGCACCGCGGGCCGCAGGAATGAACGCGATGAGCGAGCCCGCCCCGAGCAGGGCGCGCCGCCCCGGATCGAGGGCACGCTTTCTCCCGCAACGGTCGGCGAGCGAGTCCACGCTTACTTCTGAACTCGAACGAGCGCCGAATCGACGCCCGAATCGGCGAGCTTCTGCTTGGCGCCGTCCGCGGCGTCCTTGCGGTCGAAGGGGCCGACGCGAACGCGGTAGACGGTTCGACCCCCCTGTTCGCGCTCGGTGACCTTGCTCTCGACGCCGAGTAGGCCGATTCGAGCGCGCTGCTGCTCGGCGTCCTCGGTCCGCGAGAAGGCGCCCGCCTGCACGAAGTATGTGAACGGGTCGCCGGAGACGGTCGGCTGGACGGTGCCGGGCGCAGCGGGCATCCCCGGGATGGCCGGCGGCCGGGTCGCGGGGGCGCCGGGCGTCAGCGATGCGGTCGTCGCGGCACCGCTTGCCGACACCGGCCGTGGCGGCGACGACGCTGCCGGCAGCATCGGGTCGGTTGCCGGCGGTGGCAGGACGTTCGGCGCGTTCGCTATGGTTCCCACCGTTCCCGATGCCGTCGTCATCGGGTGCTTTCCGGCAAGGCTGCCGTTCGGATCCCAGTTGCGGTCGCGTTCGGCGTCGGCGGCATCCTGGCCCTGCGGACGCGCCGGAACCTTGTTGACGAAGGGGATCGGTGCCTTGGTGACGTAGAGCTCCACGCCGAGCGCGGCGGCGAGGCCGATCAGCAACCCGACGACGAGGCCGATGATGAAGCCGCCGCGCTGGCCGGCGGCCGAACGCGAGCGACGGAACGGCGGCAGCAGGATGGAGGTCGGGTTCATGCGGGAGTCGGTGATTCTCGGTCCATGCGTTCGGGTGCGCCCACGCCGAGCACGGCGAGCGCGTTGCGCAGCACCTGGCGCGTCGCGGCGAGCAGCGCGAGGCGGGCTCGCTGCAGTTCGACCTCGTACACCAGGATGCGCTCGGCGCCGTACCAGCTGTGGAACGCGGCGGCGAGCTCGCGCAGGTAGAAGGCGATGTCGTGCGGCGCGAGGTTGGCGGCGGCCGCGGCGAGCACCTCGGGGAAGTCGGCAAGCTTGCGCAGCAGGGCGGTCTCGCTCGGCGCCTGCAGGAGGGCGAGGTCGGCACCTTCGTGCGGCTCGGCATCTGCGGCGCCGTTGCCGCCGCCGAGGGCCTTGTGCTGCTCGAGCACCGAGCAGATCCTGGCGTGCGCGTACTGCACGTAGTAGACCGGGTTCTCGTCGTTCTGCTGCACCGCCAGGTCGACGTCGAAGGTGAACTCGGTGTCGGCCTTTCTCGAAAGCATGAAGAAGCGCACCGCGTCGCGGCCGGTCCATTCGACGAGGTCGCGCAGCGTCACGTAGCTGCCCGCGCGCTTGCTGATCTTCACCTCGACGCCGCCGCGCTCGACTCGCACCATCGTGTTCAGCACGTACTCGGGGTAGCCCGGCGGGATCTCGATCGACGCCGATTGCAGCCCGGCGCGCACCCGCGCGATCGTGCCGTGGTGGTCCGTGCCCTGGATGTTGATCGCCTTGCTGTAGCCGCGTTCCCATTTGGCCAGGTGGTAGGCGACGTCGGGGACGAAGTAGGTCCAGGTGCCGTCGGACTTGCGCATGACGCGGTCCTTGTCGTCGCCGAACTCGGTCGTCCGCAACCAGAGCGCGCCGCCTTCCTCGTAGGTCTTGCCGGCGGCGACGATGCGCTCGACCGTCCGCGCCACCCGCCCGTCCTCGTACAGGCTCGACTCGAGGTAGTAGCGGTCGAAGTGCAGGCCGAACGCCGCGAGGTCGAGATCCTGTTCGTGGCGCAGGTAGGCGACCGCGAAGTCGCGGATCGCGTCGAGGTCGTTCTCGTCGCCCGACGCGGTGACACCGCGGTCGTCCGCCTTGACGGTCTTGCCGGCGCGAAAATCGGCAGCGATGTCGGCGATGTAGTCGCCCGCGTAGCCCCCCTCGGGCCAGCCGGTGTCGCCCGGCGCGTGGCCGTCGAGGCGCGCCTTCACCGAGGCGGCGAGGGTCGCGATCTGCACCCCGGCGTCGTTGTAATAGAACTCGCGCGCGACGGTCGCGCCCTGCGACTCGAGCAGGTGGCAGATCGCGTCGCCGAGCGCCGCCTGGCGTGCGTGGCCGACGTGCAGCGGCCCGGTCGGGTTGGCCGACACGAACTCGACGAGCACGGGTTCGGCCGAGGCGACCTGGCGGTGTCCGAAGGCTTCGGCCTGCACCAGGATCTCGTCGACGACGCCCTGCCGCGCCGCCGGGCGCAGGTGCAGGTTGATGAACCCGGGCCCCGCCACGTCGATCGACTCGACCCAGCGCTCGACCGCGGTGCGCTTGCGCAGCGCCGCAATCAGTTCCGACGCCACCTCGCGCGGGTTGCGCCGCTGCGCCTTCGCCAGCGGCATGGCCGCGGTGCAGGCGAGGTCGCCGTGCGACGCCTGGCGAGGCGTCTCGAAAGCCACGGTGACGGCGTGGCCGGGGCTTACCTCGTCGAGCGCGGTCCGCAAGGCGTCGAGCAGCTCTTCACGGATGCGCAGCATGCGATCGATTCTAAGAGGCGGCCTGCATCGGCCGCTGCGTCGACGACCGCTCGTCGGCCGCCGCGAGCGGGTGCTTCGCGGGCCGTTGCAAACCACACGGATCGACCCTGTTGCGATTGGATACGGGTGGGAGAATCGGTTTCCTCACGCCGCGCCCCGCCATGTCGCTCGCTTCCGCCTCCGCCTCCGCTCCGATCACGGGCTCGACGCCCGCGTTGTCGGCCGAAGCGCAGGCGATGCCGGCGCAGATCGGCAAGTACCGCATCCTCGGCCGGCTCGGCGACGGCGCGACCAGCGAGGTCTTCCTCGGCTACGACGACTTCCAGGGCCGCAACGTCGCGATCAAGCGGGTGCGCGCGGCCAATTCCGGCGAACTCGAGGCGCACTACTCGGAGCGCTTCTTCGCCGCCGAGGCGGCGCTGGTCGGCAAGCTGCAGCACCCCAACGTCGTCCAGATCTTCGACGCGGTGCCCGATCCCGTCCAGCCGTACCTGGTGATGGAGTACGTGGCCGGCTCGACGCTGCGCCCGTATTGCCGCGCTGATCAGCTGCTGTCGCTCGAGCTCGTCGTCGAGATCGGCTTCAAGTGCGCGATGGCCCTCGGCTACGTGTTCCGACAGGGCCTCATCCACCGCGACGTCAAGCCCGCCAACCTGCTCGCCGTGCTGCAGAACGGCACGATCACCGATGTCAAGGTGACCGACTTCGGCAGCGTCCTCAACCTCGGCTCCGACGTGACGCAGATCCACCGCGTCGGGTCGCTCGCGTACATGTCGCCGGAGCAGCTCGACGGCGGCAACATCGACTGCCGGGCCGACATCTATTCCCTCGGCGCCGTGCTCTACCACCTCATCGCCGGCCGGCCGCTGTTCGACGCGCAGACGCAGTCGGCCATGATGCATCAGATCTACAACGCCAAGCCGGCTGCGCTCACCGGCATCCGCGGCGGCGTGAGCGAGGGCCTCGACGCGGTGATCCAGAAGGCGCTCGCCAAGCAGCCGGGCCACCGCTACGCCGACTGGGGCGAGTTCGCCAATGCCCTCTCGGCACTGGTGACGACGCAGCAGGTGCCGCGCGGCCAGTTCCAGGGCGTGCTCGACTCGGAGCGCTTCACCCTGCTGCGCACGCTCGAGTTCTTCTCGACCTTCGGCGACGTCGAGCTCTGGGAAGTCGTGCACCGGGCCAAATGGCAGCGATTCAACTTCGGCCACGCGCTTTACCGCAAGGGCGAGGAAGGCAGCAGCTTTCACATCATCGCGCAGGGCGAAGTCGAGGTCCTCCGCGACGGCAAGAAGGTCGCCGTGCTCGGTTCCGGCACCTCGGTCGGCGAGATGGCCTACCTGGCGCCGAGCGCCGAGCTGAAGAAGCACTCGACCGACGTGCTCGTGTCCGAACCGGCGACGACCATCTCGTTCACCCCCGAGACGCTGCTCCAGCTCTCGGCCAACTGCCGCCACATGTTCCACGACTCCTTCATCAAGGTGCTCGTGCGGCGGCTGCATTCGGCGCACGAGCAGCTGGCGCACCCGCGCAGGATCTTCTAGGTACCGGCGCGCTTGCAGGCGCCACCGGCGGGTGATCCAATCCGCTTCGCGCGACCTTCCTGTCGGCAGGCGCGACACCACACCCACCGGGAGGATCACCCCATGAAGCAACTGCTCTGCACCCTCGCGCTCGCCGCGATCGCCTGTTCGACCACCGTCCTGGCCGCTTCGCACAAGGAGGCGCCGATGATGGGCGCCAGCGCGCCGATGATGACCAAGCAGCAGTCGAAGATGGGCATGTGCAACAAGGACGCCGAAGGCAAGAAGGGCGACGAGCGCAAGGCCTTCATGAAGGAGTGCCTGTCGGCCGGCAAGATGACCCAGCAGGACAAGATGAAGAAGTGCAACACCGACGCCAGCGGCAAGAAGGGCGACGAGCGCAAGATGTTCATGAAGGAATGCTTGGCGGCCTGATCGGCCGAGGCGGCGCGGTCGCGCCGCGCCGCCTGCCGCAGAATCGGCGGCATGAGCCCAGACCATGCCGACATGACGGCGCCCCTCGGCGGGGTGCTGTTCGACGCCTACGGAACGCTGTTCGACGTCTACAGCGTCGGTGCGCTCTGTGAGCGCATTTTTCCTGGCCAGGGCGACCGGCTCGCCGTCGTCTGGCGCGACAAGCAGATCGAGTACACGCACCTGTCGTCGATGGCCGGGCGGCCGCGCAGCTTTGCCGACTGCACGCGCGGTGGCCTGCGATATGCCGCGAAGCGACTCGGTCTCGACCTCGATGCCGCGCGCGAGGACGAGCTGCTCGCCGCCTACGACGCGCTGGAGCCGTTCCCCGAGAACCTCGACGTCCTCGAATCGCTGCACGCGCGCGGCGTTCGCATGGGGATCCTCAGCAACGGCGACCCGGAGATGCTCCAACGCGTCGTGCGCCACGCCGGCTTCGACGTGCTGCTCGACCCGGTGCTGAGCGTCGCGTCGACCGGCCGCTTCAAGACCGACCCCGCCACCTACGCGCTCGGCACGGCCGCCTTCGGACTGCCCGCAGCGCGCATCGGCTTCGTGTCGAGCAACTGCTGGGACGCGATCGGCGCGACCTGGTTCGGCTACTCGACCCTGTGGATCAATCGCTTCAGCCTGCCGCTCGAAGAGCTCGGCACCGAACCCGTGCGCATCGGCTCCAGCCTGCGCGATGTTCTCGACTTTTCCTTCGAACCCCGGACATGACCCAGACGACGACCTCCCTCCCAGCGGGTCTCGAGATCCACGCCCCGCTCGCGCCGGGCTTCGAGACCATCCTCACCACCGACGCGCTGGCGCTGGTGGCCGACCTGCATCGCCGCTTCGAGCCGAAGCGCCAGGCGCTGCTCACGGCACGCGCCGAGCGTGCCAAGCGCTTCGATGCCGGCGAGCGCCCCGACTTCCCCGCAGAGACGAAGCACATCCGCGACGGCGACTGGAAGGTCGTGCCGGTGCCGAAGGCGCTCGAACGGCGACGCGTCGAGATCACGGGCCCGGTCGACGCGAAGATGGTCATCAACGCCTTCAACTCCGGCGCTGACTCGTACATGACCGACTTCGAGGACTCGAACTCGCCGTCGTGGTCGAACCAGATCCAGGGTCAGATCAACATCGGCCGGGCGATCCGCCGCACGCTGTCGTTCGAGCAGGCCTCGCCGGCCGGGGCGAAGACCTACCAGCTCAACGACACCATCGCCACGCTGCAGGTGCGGCCGCGGGGGTGGCATCTCGACGAAAAGCACGTCACCGTCGACGGGCAGCGAGTGTCGGGCGGCATCTTCGACTTTGCCCTCTTCATGTTCCACAACGCGAAGGAGCAGCTCGCGCGCGGCGCCGGTCCCTACTTCTACCTGCCCAAGCTCGAGGGCTACCTCGAGGCGCGGCTGTGGAACGAGATCTTCGTCGCGACCCAGGAAGCGCTCGACCTGCCGAAGGGGACGATCCGCGCCACGGTGCTGGTCGAGACCTTGCCGGCTGCGTTCGAGATGGACGAGATCCTCTACGAACTGCGCGATCACTCGGCCGGCCTGAACGCCGGACGCTGGGACTACATCTTCAGCTGCATCAAGAAGTTCAAGCTCGACGCCGAGTTCTGCCTCGCAGACCGGGCGAAGGTGACGATGACGGCGCCGTTCATGCGCGCCTATGCGCTGCTGCTGCTGCAGATCTGCCATCGGCGAGGCGCACCGGCGATCGGCGGCATGAGCGCCCTGATCCCGATCAAGAACGACCCGGCGAGGAACGAGGTCGCGATGGCCGGGATCATCGCCGACAAGAAGCGCGACGCGACCGACGGCTACGACGGCGGCTGGGTCGCGCACCCGGGCCTGGTCGAGCCCTCGATGAAGGAGTTCGTGGCGGTGCTCGGCGATGCGCCCAACCAGTTCGGCAAGCTCAAGCCCGAGGTCAGCGTGAGCGCCGCCGACCTGCTCGACTTCAGGCCGGAGACGCCGATCACCGAAGAGGGGCTGCGCATGAACATCAACGTCGGCGTCCACTATCTCGGTGCCTGGCTCGCCGGCAATGGCTGCGTGCCGATCCACAACCTGATGGAAGACGCCGCCACCGCCGAGATCAGCCGGTCGCAGGTCTGGCAGTGGATCCGCTCCCCCAAGGGCATCCTCGACGACGGCCGCAAGGTCACGGCCGAGCTCGTCAAGGGGCTGGTGCCCGAGGAGCTGGCGAAGATCAAGGCCGGAAGCTTCGAAGGGAAGTTCGACCGCGCCGCCGAGATCTTCGTGCAGATGAGCACGCAGGACGACTTCGAGGAGTTCCTGACGCTGCCGCTCTACGAGGAGCTCTGACAACGGTCGCCGACCAGACCCGCGCGGCCCTCGAAGACCGCTTCGGTCCGCGCTATCGCTGGTTCGTCCTTGCGACGACGATGATCGGCACGGTCGCGGCCATCATGGCGTCGACCATCGTCAACGTCGCGGTGCCCGACATGTCGAGGGTGTTCCACCTCGGGCAGGCGGGCGCGCAGTGGCTGTCGGCCGGCTTCATGGGCGCGATGACGCTGTCGATGCTGACCACGCCATGGCTGCTCGGGCGTTACGGCTATCGACACACCTATGCCGGCGCGGTGCTGCTGCTGGCGTGCGGCGGCATCGCCGGCGGGCTGTCGTCGTGGTTCGAACTCGTCGTCGGCGCGCGCGTTGCCGAGGGTCTGGCGGCCGGCGTGTTGCAGCCGATCCCGGCGATCATCATCATGCGCGCCTTCGGCGAAGGCGAGCGCGGCAAGGCGATGGGCATCTTCGGCTTCGGCGTCGTGCTCGCGCCGGCGGTAGGACCGAGCATCGGCGGCATCCTCGTCGAGTGGTTCGGCTGGCGGTCGATCTTCTTCGTCGTCGCGCCGTTCTGCGCCATCGCGCTGGCGATGGCGATCCGATACCTTCCGGTCGGCGCACCCGGCGGCGTGCCGCTCGGCCGCGACACGGGCCGGCTCGACCACGTCGGCCTCGTGCTCGTCGCCGTCGCCGTGCTGGCGCTGCTCAACGGCATGGCGCACCTGCACGACACCGGCATCGGCCTGGCGCTCGCGCTGCTCGCCACGAGCGTGGTCGCGGCGTTCGCCTTCATCGCCCACCAGCGGCGCAGCGCGCGGCCGTTGATGGCGCTCGACCTGTTCGGCCACCGCACCTTCGCGATGGGCGGCCTGGTCGCGTTCATCTACGGCATGGGGCTGTTCGGATCGACCTATCTCGTCCCCGTCTTCATGCAGGACGGCATCGGCCTGCCGCCGTCGCAGGCCGGCGCGGTGCTGCTGCCGGCCGGGCTCGTGCTCGCGGTGACGATTCCGGTTGCCGGACGGCTCGCCGACCGGCTGGCCGTCAACCGCCTCGTCTCCGCCGGGTTGTTGTTGCTGGCGGCGTCGTTCTTCCTGATGATCGGGGTCGGTGCCGCGACGCCCTTGCTGCTGATCACGCTGTGGGCGGCGGTCGGGCGCGTTGGCCTGGGCTTTGTCCTGCCGTCGCTCAACCTGGGTTCGATGCGGGGCTTGCCGGAGACGCTCATCTCGCACGGCTCGTCGACGATCAACTTCCTGCGACAGCTCGGCGGCGCGGTCGGCATCGCCCTCGTCGGCAACGTCCTCGACTGGCGGCTGCGCACGCACGCCGGCGAGCCGCTGAAGGCGTTCCACGAGACCTTCGCCCTGATCGGCGCCATCACGGCACTGGCGGTGATCGCGGCCTGGAAGATGGGCGGGCAGGCGAGGCCCGAGCGCGCTGCCGAGGCGCGGCGAGTGGGCCGGGACGACGACGACCCGATCGCGCCCTCGTCCGCGTCGGCGCCGCCCCTGTGAACCTCGGCCTCGACGAACTGCCTGCGCGCTGCGACGTGCTCGTCGTCGGCGCCGGCCCGGCCGGCAGCGCTGCCGCGCAACTGCTCGCGCGCGGCGGCCGCGACGTCGTCCTCGTCGACCAGCACGCGTTTCCGCGCGACAAGGTCTGTGGCGACGGTCTCATCCCCGACGCGCATCGCGCGCTCGAGCGCCTTGGTGTCCTCGACGCCGTGCTGGCCGAAGCCTACCGCTGCGGCGAGCTTGCCTGCGTGGCGCCGCACGCCGGTCGCCTCGAGGTGCCGGGCCGGTTCGCGGTGCTGCCGCGGAAGCGGCTCGACGAGATCGTCTGTGCCGCGGCCGTCGCCGCCGGCGCGCGGATGCACGCGCCGGTGCGCTTCGTGGAACCGCTGCGCGAGACGCGGCCGGGCGGTGGGGGGCGCGTCGTCGGCGCCGTGCTGCGCTCGGGCGCGACGACGCGTGACCTGGAGGCCGATCACGTCGTGCTCGCCAGCGGCGCCACGCCGCAGGCAACGATCGCCGCCGGCATGTGCGAGCGGCGCACGCCGAGCGCCGTTGCCCTGCGCGCCTACATCCGGCACCCGGCGTTCGCGTCGCGGCTGAAGAGCCTCGAGGTGGTCTGGCATCGTCGCCTGTCGCCGGGCTACGGCTGGATCTTCCCGTGCGGCGACGGCGTCTTCAACATCGGTGTCGGCGCCTCGTACGGGCACGAGAACCGGCGCCGTCGCGCCAAGGCCGACGTGAACCTGCGCGACATGTTCGAGGCGTTCCAGTCGCTGCACCCGGCGGCTCGCGAGCTGGTCGCCGGAGGTCGCTTCGAGGGCGAACCGGGCGAGGCACTGAAGGGCGCACCCCTGCGCTGCTCGCTGGTGGGCGCGCTTGCCGCGTCGGCGGGGCTCCTGGTCACCGGAGAGGCCGTCGGCAGCACGTATGCGCTCACCGGCGAGGGGATCGGCAAGGCGATGGAAACCGGGATGCTGGCGGCCGAGGCGATCCTGTCGGAGCCGTCGGGCGCGATGGTGGCCGCCGGAGACGCCGCGATCGCCGGTCAGTACACGGCGGGCCTCGCGGCGCTCCGGCCGCGCTTCGAGGTCTACGAGCAGGCCCATCGCGCCAACGAGCACCCCTGGCTCGTCGACCTGCTGGTCTGGAGCGCACGGCGCAGCCCGCGGCGGATCGAGCGGATGTCGGGCGTGCTCGACGAATCGCACATCCCGACGGACGCCATGTCGTGGCGAGGGATCCTGCGCCGCCTGTTCGGACGCCGCTGACGACAGCGCCGGTTTTTTTGGCGCCCCTGCATCCAGACGTCGGCCTCGCGGGTAGTGAAAGGGCAGCGGCGCATTCGAGCGCGGCGCTGCGTCCCTAGACCACTCCTGAGGAACGCCGCATGACCCCGATGTCCAGATCTGCCCGTGTGATCACCACCACCGCCCTTGCTGCTGCCGCGCTCGTGGCCTGCGGAGGCGGCGACGATGGTGACGACGGCAACATGCCGGCGCTCGGCGACACCGTCGCGATCACCGCGACCGGCCGCGTGGTGTCGTTCGATCGCGCCGCGCCGGCGACCTATGCCACCAGCGTGCGCGTGAAGGGTCTCGCCGCCGGCGAGACGATGCTCGGCATCGACGTCCGTCCTTCCGACGGCAAGCTCTACGTCGTCACCAACCTCGCCCGGATCTACACCCTCGACGCCGCCACCGGCTCGACGACGCTCAAGAGCACGCTCGTGGCCACGGCTGGCGACGACAACCCCTACGCCGGCCTGGTCGGCGCTTCGTTCGGCGTCGACTTCAACCCCGTGGCCGATCGCCTGCGCGTTGTCGGCAACACCGGGCAGAACCTGCGCATCAACGTCGACACCGGTGCGGCCATCACCGACGGCACGATCAATGGCACGCCGGCGGCGATCACGGCGTCCGGCT
>JBBSPY010000102.1:0-10969 GCA_038258415.1 Burkholderiales bacterium | reverse complement strand
CGAGATGGACATCAAATACTTCGGCCTGCTGCGCCTCGCGCAGGAGTTCGGCCCGGCGATGAAGGCGCGCTCGGCCGACTGCACCACGCACCCCGCGGCGTGGGTCAACCTGCTATCGGTCTACGCGCTCTCGAACTATCCGCCGCACGGCACGTTCTCCGCATCGAAGGCGGCTGCGTACTCCCTCGCGCAGTGCCTGCGTGCCGAGATGACGCCCGCCGGCATCCGCGTCGTCAACGTCTTCCCCGGCCCGATCGACGACGAGTGGAACCAGAACCTGCCGCCGCCGAAGGTCACGCCTGCCGCGATAGCGAGCGCGATCGTCAGGGCGCTGAAGGAGGGCACGGAAGACGTGTACCCGGGCGACGTGGCGCAGGAGTGGGTCGAGCGCTGGCGCGAGAACCCGAAGGTGCTGGAGCGGGAGTTGGCGGCGGGCAGCTGACACCGGGTCGCGGCGCGACAGTTCATCCATAGACAGCGACCCGCCGTCGAACCCGATTCGATCAGAACGGGATCGGTTCGCCGTTGACGGCCCAGCTCACGCCGAACCGGTCGGTGAGCATGCCGAAGGTGCGAGCCCAGGACGAGGGCGCCAGCGGCATCGTCACGTGGCCGCCTTGGGCCAGGGCATGGAAGGCGCTGTGTGCCTCGTCCACCGTGGGGTACTGGAGTGCGAGCATGACGCCCTTGACACCGTCGTACGGCATTCCGGCCGGCGCGTCGCCGGCGAACAGCATCGCGCCGCCCGGCAGGGCCAGGCAGGCGTGCAGGATCGCGTCGCCGCTCGGCGCGCCTCCGTCGCCGCAGCCCAAGCCGGAATCGACCGGCGCCGGCATGTCGGCGGCGCGCAGCATCGCCTGGATCCGGGCGCCGAGTGCGCTTTCATAGAACGCGAACGCCTCGCGGGTGTTGCCGGCGAAGCTGAGGTAGGGGGTCAGGGTGGGGTCGGTGGCGGTCTTCATGCGGAAGGCTCCGGGGTGTGTTGAATGAGCCTTCCTGGTCGAACGGCGTAGGCCCTTTTCGACATCGATTTGCGAGAGCCAAGGTCGCGGCCCTCACCGGAGCCGGACGCGACCGTCTGCGCAGCGCAGATCGCCCGGCAAGCGCGGCGACGCGGGACGCTATATTGCATCGATGGATGTCGCATCGATCGTCCGGCCCGTTGCGCCCGGACTCCTGGGCCAGCTCGCCGCGGCGCTCGCGAGCCGGCGCATCCGCGTCGTCGACCTCACGCAGACGCTCACACCCGACTTCCCGCAGATCGCGCTGCCGCCCGAGATGGGCCAGTGCTGGCCGTTCCGCATCGAGGAGGTGTCGAACTACGACGCGCGCGGTCCCGGCTGGTACTGGAACAACTTCTCGTGCGGCGAGCACACGGGCACGCATTTCGACGCGCCGATCCACTGGATCTCGGGCCGCGACCTGCCGAACAACTCGGTCGACACGATTCCGGCCGAGCACTTCGTCGCGCCGGCGTGCGTGATCGACTGCCACGAGGCCGTCGTCGCCGACCCGGACTACCTGCTGTCGATGGCCGACATCGAGGCGTTCGAGCGCGACCACGGCCGCATCCCCGAAGGCGCGTGGGTGCTGATGCGCACTGACTGGAGCAAGCGTGCCGGCGACGCCGAGGCGTACCAGAACTTCGACGCGGAAGGGCAGCACACGCCGGGGCCGGGCACCGAAGCGGTCCGCTTCCTGGTCGAGAAGCGCGGCGCGCTCGGCTTCGGCTCCGAGGCGATCGGCACCGACGCCGGGCAGGGCTATCACCTCCGCCCGCCCTACCCTTGCCACTACTACATGCACGGCGCCGGTCGCTACGGCCTGCAGTGCCTGGCCAACCTCGACCAGCTGCCGCCCACCGGGGCGCTGCTCATCTGCCCGCCGCTGAAGATCGAGAAGGGCAGCGGCAGCCCGTTGCGAGTGCTCGCCCTGGTGGAGGACAGTATCCCCGCATGAACACAGGCGCCGCCATCGTCACCGGCGGCAGCGCGGGGATCGGGCGGGCGATCTGCGAGGCGCTGCTGGCGGCCGGCCAGGAGGTCGTCTCGCTCGACCTCGCCCCGGCCGCGATCGAGCATCCGCGTCTGTATGGCGTCGTCGTCGACCTTGCAGACCGTGAAGCGACCGCGCGTGCCGCCGCCGAGGCGGCGCGACAGTTCGTCGTCACGACCGTCGTTCACAACGCCGGCGCGATCCGCCCGGCGCTGCTCGCCGACGTCGATCTCGCCGATCTCGACGCGCTCGCGCAGCTGCACCTCGGCGTGCCCGTCACGATCGTCCAGGCGGTGCTGCCGGCGATGCGCGCGGCGCACTTCGGCCGGATAGTGCTCGTCTCTTCGCGTGCCGCCCTCGGCGTGTCGACGCGCACCGCCTACTCGGCGACCAAGGCCGGGCTGATCGGCATGGCGCGCACGTGGGCGCTCGAGCTGGCTGCCGACGGCATCACGGTCAACGTCGTCGCGCCCGGGCCGGTGCGTACCGGCATGTTCCACGAAATCGTGCCGGCCGGCAGCGAGCGCGAGGTGAAGCTCGCCGCGGCGATTCCGGTCGGCCGCCTCGGCGAGCCGGCCGACGTCGCGCGGGCGGTGTCGTTCTTCATCGACCCGGGCAGCGGCTTCGTCACCGGGCAGACGCTTTACGTCTGCGGCGGCAGCAGCGTCGGTAGCGTGACGATCTGAGACCGCGGGCGGGGCTGCTGCGCTGTTCGAGCCCGCACCGGGCTGGACATGCAAGTGCTTTAGAACTAAACTAATTCCGTCATTCTCTTCGTCCCACCCGGAGCCCCTCTCATGCAGCCTTTCTTCCGCCCGAGCCGTGTCGTCGCCGTTCTTCTCGCCGCGCTCGGCTGCGTCGCCGTCCAGGCGCAGATGAAAGTCGGCGTCATCTCGTCGGCCACCGGCCCGACGGCGGTGGTCGGCATCCCGCAGAAGAACACGGTGGCGCTGCTGCCGAAGAAGATCGGCAACATCGACGTCGACTACACCTACTTCGACGACGCGTCCGACTCCACGCAGACGGTGGCGCTCGTGAAGAAGCTGCTCACCGAGGAGAAGGTCGACGTGATCATCGGCCCGTCGGGCTCGCCCAACGCGATGGGCGCCCTGCAGTTCGTCGCCGAGGCGAAGACGCCGATGCTCGCGCCGGTCGGCACGCCGGCCGTCGTTCTGCCGATGGACGACACGAAGAAGTGGGTCTTCAAGACGACGCAGAACGACAACCTCATTTCCGAGGCGCTCGTCGCGCACATGGCCAAGAAGGGCGTCAAGACGGTCGGCTTCATCGGCCTGAACGATGCCTACGGCGAATCGTGGTACCGGACCTTCGTGCCGATGGCAGAGAAGGTCGGCATCAAGGTCGTCGCCAACGAGCGATTCGCCCGGGGCGACCAGAGCGTCGTCGGCCAGGCCGTCAAGATCATCGCCGCCAATCCCGACGTGGTGCTCGTCGCCGCTGCCGGCGGCCCGACCGTGCTGCCGGAGACGACGCTCGTCGAGCGCGGCTACAAGGGGCAGGTCTACCAGACGCACGGCGCGGCGACGCCCGATTTCGTGCGGCTCGGCGGCAAGTCGGTCGACGGCACCGTGATGGCCGCGAGCCTCATGCTCGTACTCGGCCAGGTGCCCGACTCGAACCCGTCGAAGAAGGTGGCGAGCGACTACATCGCGGCCTACGAAAAGATGCACGGCGCCAAGCCGGCCACCTTCGGCGCCAACGTGTACGACGCGGGGCTCCTGCTGCAGAGGGCGGTGCCCGAAGCGGCGAAGAAGGGCAAGCCCGGCACGCCCGAGTTCCGCAGCGCGCTGCGCGATGCGCTCGAGCAGACGAAGGACCTCGTCGGAACACAGGGCGTGTACAACATGACGCCGCAGGATCATTCAGGTTTTGACAGGCGAGGCCGCGAGCTGATGCAGCTGAAGGACGGCAAATGGACGCTGATCGCGGAGTGATTGCACGATGAAGATCCTCTGCCTCGGCGGCGGCCCCGCGGGGCTCTATTTCGGCCTGCTGATGAAGCGGCAGGACCGGTCTCACTGCGTCACCGTCATCGAGCGCAACAAGCCGTTCGACACGTTCGGCTGGGGCGTCGTCTTCTCCGACCAGACGCTCGGCAACCTGCAGGCGGCCGACCCCAAGAGCGCCGAGCAGATCCAGGACAGCCTCTACCACTGGGACGACGTCGAGACGACCATCCGCGGCTCGACGATCACCTCGGGCGGGCACGGCTTCGCCGGCATCGGCCGAAAGCGCCTGCTCAACGTGCTGCAGGTGCGCTGCCAGGAGGAGGGCGTCGAGCTGGTGTTCGAGACCGACGCGAAGAGCGCCGAGTCGTACACGGGCGACGCCGATCTCGTCATCGCCGCCGATGGCCTCAACAGCCGCATCCGCGGCGAGTTCGCGGCGGCCTATGAACCCGACATCGACCTGCGCACCAACCGCTTCGTCTGGCTCGGCACCGAGAAGCTCTTTCGCGCCTTCACCTTTGCGTTCGAGGAGACGAAGAGCGGCTGGTGGAACGTCCACGCCTACCGGTTCGACGACACCCACTCGACCTTCATCGCCGAGGCGCCGGAAGCGGTGTGGAAGGGCGACGGCGTGGACCGCATGGAGAAGGAGGAGTCGATCGCCTTCTGCGAGCGGCTGTTCGCGAAGCACCTCGACGGGCACGCCCTGCTCTCCAACGCGGGGCATCTGCGCGGCTCGTCACAGTGGGTGCGATTCCCGCGCGTGGTCTGCGGGCGCTGGGTGCATCGCGTCAACGGCACGCCGGTCGTCCTTATGGGCGACGCCGCGCACACGGCGCACTTCTCGATCGGCTCGGGCACCAAGCTCGCGCTGGAAGACGCGATCGAGCTCGAGCGCTCGATCCGCAAGCACCCGGGCGACCTCGACGCGGCGCTCAAGCATTACGAAGACGTGCGCAGCATCGAGGTGCTGAAGATTCAGAACGCGGCGCGCAACTCGACCGAATGGTTCGAGCACGTCGACCGCTACGTCAACCTGCCGCCCGAGCAGTTCGCCTATTCGCTGCTCACGCGCAGCCAGCGCATCAGCCACGAGAACCTGCGGCTGCGCGACAAGGGCTATGTCGGCGAGTTCGAGGAATGGATCGCGGAGCGGGCCGGGAGCGCGAAGCCCGAGGCCGCCACCGAGGGCGACTCGGAGCGTCGCACCACACCGCCAATGCTCGTTCCCTGGACGGTGCGCGGCCTGACGCTGGCCAACCGGGTCGTCGTCTCGCCGATGGCGCAGTACTCCGCCGTCGACGGCATGCCCGGCGACTTCCACCTCGTCCACCTCGGCGCGCGCGCGCTCGGCGGCGCCGGGATGGTGTTCGCCGAGATGACGTGCCCGTCGCCCGACGCGCGCATCACACCGGCCTGCCCGGGCCTGTGGAACGACGCGCAGCGTGACGCCTGGAAGCGCATCGTCGACTTCGTGCACGCCAATTCCGGCGCAAAGATCGCCATGCAGATCGGCCACTCGGGTGCCAAGGGCTCGACACGCGTGCCGTGGGAAGGCGAAGACCTGCCGCTCGAGCGCGGCAACTGGCCGCTGCTGTCGGCCTCGCCGCAGCAGTTCCTCGACGGCGTGAGCGACTGGTCGCGGGCGATGACCCGCGCCGACATGGACCGCATCCGCGACGAAACCGTCGCCGCGGCGGTACGCGCCGCCGACGCCGGCTTCGACTGGCTCGAGCTGCACTGCGCGCACGGCTACCTGCTGTCGTCGTTCATCTCGCCGCTGACCAATCACCGCGACGATGAATACGGCGGCTCGCTCGAGAACCGGCTGCGCTTTCCGATCGAGGTCTTTCGCGCCGTCCGCGCCGTGTGGCCGGCCGACCGGCCGATGTCGGTGCGCATCTCGGCGCACGACTGGGTCGAAGGCGGCATCACCCCCGACGACGCAGTCGACATCGCACGCGCCTTCAAGGCGGCGGGTTGCGACGTGATCGACTGCTCATCGGGCCAGGTGAGCAAGGCGCAGAAGCCCGTCTACGGCCGCATGTACCAGACGCCGTTCGCCGACCGCATCCGCAACGAGGCCGGCATCGCGACGATCGCGGTCGGTGCGATCTCCGAAGCCGACCACGTCAACTCGATCATCGCCGCCGGACGCGCCGATCTCTGCGCCATCGCCCGCCCGCACCTGGCGAACCCGGCTTGGACGCTGCTCGAAGCCGCGAAGATCGGCGTCACCGACGTCGCCTGGCCGAAACAGTACAGCTCGGCGAAGCTGCAGCTCGAGCGCAGCCTGCTGCGCGAGAAGCAGCTGGCCGAAGCCGCCGCGGCGGGCGTCGGGGCGCGGCGCGGCGAGGAAGAGGGCTGAGGGCCGTCATGCGCCACGACGACACCTCCCACGCCGCCCTGCGCGACGCCCACGGCCTCGGCCACGAGGCGCGCGCCGCGAGCACCGACCACGCGGCACTCAAGCTCTGGCTGCGCCTGCTCGCCACCGCGACGCAGATCGAGAACGAGGTCCGCCGACGGCTCCGCGAGCGCTTCGACCTGTCGCTCGCGCGCTTCGACTACCTCGCGCAGCTCCACCGTTCTCCCCAAGGGCTCCGCATGAGCGAGCTGTCGCGGCGCCTGATGGTGACCGGCGGCAACGTCACCGGCCTCACCGACGAGCTCGAGCGCGACGGCTGGGTCGCCCGCGAAGCCAGCACCGACGACCGCCGCGGCTGGACCGTCGGCCTCACCACGCGCGGCCGCTCCGGCTTCGAGGCGATGGCCGAGGAGCACGAAAGCTGGATCCGAGAACTGTTCTCCGGCCTCGACGCCAAGACCGTGCGCCAGCTCTATGCGCAGCTCGGCCAGCTTCGCGTCCACCTCCTGGATCACGCATGACGAAGCACGACACCGCCCCCCACCTCGACCCGGCTCTGGCCGCCGGCAACCGCCGCCCGCTCGCCGGCCATCGCGCCGAGCACTTCGGCTGGCAAGTCGATGCCGACGGCGTCGCCCGCATCACGCTCGACCGTCCCGAGCGCAAGAACCCGCTCACGTTCGACTCCTACGCCGAGCTGCGCGAGCTGTTCGAGCGCATGCGCTTCGCCAGCGACGTGAAGGCCGTGCTGCTCGCCGGCGCCGGCGACAACTTCTGCTCCGGCGGCGACGTGCACGAGATCATCGGCCCGCTCGTGAAGCTGAAGGTGCCCGAGCTGCTGATGTTCACGCGCATGACCGGCGACCTGGTCAAGGCGATGCGCACCTGCCCGCAGCCGATCGTCGCCGCCATCGACGGCGTGTGCGCCGGCGCCGGCGCGATCCTCGCGATGGCGAGCGACCTGCGCGTCGGCACCGCGCGCTCGAAGACCGCGTTCCTGTTCAACCGTGTCGGCCTCGCCGGCTGCGACATGGGCGCCTGCGCGATGCTGCCGCGCATCGTCGGCCAGGGTCGCGCGAGCGAGCTGCTCTACACCGGCCGCGCGCTCGGCGGCGAGGAGGCAGAGCGCTGGGGCTTCTTCAACCGGCTCGTGTCGCCCGAAGCGCTCCACGAAGAGGCGCTCGCGCTCGCGCAGTCCATCGTAGCCGGGCCGACCTTCGCCAACGGCATCACCAAGACGATGTTGCATCAGGAGTGGGCGATGACGATCGAGCAGGCCATCGAGGCCGAGGCGCAGGCGCAGGCGATCTGCATGCTGACGAACGACTTCGGTCGCGCCTACGACGCCTTCGCCGCGAAGCAGAAGCCGCGCTTCGAAGGCAATTGACCGAGGCTCCCGCATGACGCCGTTCGCGCCCGCCACCCACCTCGACTGGCCGTTCTTCGAGGATCGCCATCGCGCGCTCGCCACCGAGCTCGGTGCGTGGTCCGACGCGACCCTGCCGCACGACCACGGCCCTGACGTCGACGCCGAATGCCGAGCCCTGGTTCGCTCGATCGGCGACGCCGGCTGGTTCTCGCATGCCGTCGCCGGCACCGCATTCGGCGGCGCCGCCGACACGATCGACACGCGCGCCATCTGCCTCGCCCGCGAGACGCTCGCGCGCCGCTCCGGCCTCGCCGACTTTGCGTTCGCGATGCAGGGTCTCGGCTCCGGCGCCATCAGCCTCGCCGGCACCGACGTGCAGAAGCGCGCCTGGCTGCCAAAGGTCGCCGCCGGAAACGCCATCTCCGCCTTCGCGCTCTCCGAGCCCGAGGCCGGCTCCGACGTCGGCGCCATGCGCTGCTCGGCGAAGGAAGACGGCGACGCCTACGTGCTCGACGGCGAGAAGACGTGGATCAGCAACGGCGGCATCGCCGACGTCTACGTCGTCTTCGCGCGCAGCGACGCGAACGCGCGCGGCGCCAAGGGCATCTCCGCCTTCATCGTCGAGGCCGGCACGCCGGGCTTCACGATCGCCGACCGCATCGACGTGATCGCACCGCACCCGCTCGCCAGGCTCCGCTTCACGAACTGCCGCGTGCCGAAGGCCAACCGCATCGGCGCCGACGGCGAAGGCTTCAAGGTCGCGATGCGCACGCTCGACGTGTTCCGCACGTCGGTGGCCGCGGCCGCGCTCGGCTTCGCGCGCCGCGCGCTCGACGAGGCGATGCACCGCACCGCCACGCGCCCGATGTTCGGCAAGACGCTCGCCGACCTGCCGCTCGCGCAGGCCAAGCTCGCCGAGATGGCGACGACCGTCGACGCGAGCGCGCTGCTCGTCTACCGCGCCGCCTGGCAGCGCGACCAGGGCCGTGGCGTGACCAAGGAAGCGGCGATGGCGAAGATGGCCGCCACCGAAGGCGCACAGCAGGTGATCGATTCGGCGGTGCAGCTGTTCGGCGGCCAGGGCGTGGTGAGCGGCGAGACGGTCGAGAAGCTCTACCGCGAGATCCGGGCGCTGCGCATCTACGAAGGCGCCACCGAGGTGCAGCAGCTCATCATCGCCCGCGAGCTGATGAAGACGAGACAGGAGACGACGACATGACCACCGACAGGAAAGAGCCGATCCTCCCAGAGGGTTGGCCGCGCCCGAAGGGCTACGCGAACGGCGTCTCCGCGCGCGGCCGGCAGGTGTTCGTGGCCGGCATGGTCGGCTGGGACCCGTCGGGCGTGTTCCGGACCGACGACTTCGCCGAGCAGAGCCGGCAGGCGCTCGCCAACGTCGCGGCCGTGTTGCGCCAGGCCGGCGCCGGCCCGGAGCACATCGTGCGCATGACCTGGTACGTGACCAGCAAGCGCGAGTACCTCGCCGCGGTGCGCGACATCGGCAAGGCGTTTCGAGAGCTCGTCGGCGACTACGACATCGCCATGACGGCGGTGGAGGTGAAGGCGCTGATGGAAGATCGGGCCAAGGTCGAGATCGAGGTCACGGCCGTCGTGCCGGACTGAACACCGAAAACGCAAGGAATCGACACATGGCCACCTCGAAAGCGCACTTCCACTGGGACGACCCTTTCCTCCTCGAGCAGCAGCTCAGCCCTGACGAGCGCGCCGTTCGCGAAGCGGCGCACGCCTACTGCCAGGAGCGCCTTGCGCCGCGCGTGCTCGAAGCCTTCCGTGAAGCCAAGACCGACGTCTCGATCTTCCGCGAGATGGGCGAGCTCGGTTTCCTCGGCTCGACGATCCCCGAGCAGTACGGCGGCGCCGGCCTCGACTACGTGTGCTACGGGCTCGTGGCCCGCGAGGTCGAGCGCGTCGACTCGGGCTACCGGTCGATGATGAGCGTGCAGAGCTCGCTCGTGATGGTGCCCATCAACGAGTTCGGCAACGAGGCGACGAAGCAGAAGTACCTGCCCAGGCTCGCCACGGGCGAGTGGATCGGCTGCTTCGGCCTCACCGAGCCTGACCACGGCTCCGACCCCGGCAGCATGGTCACGCGCGCCAGGAAGGTCGACGGCGGCTACGCGCTCAGCGGCGCGAAGATGTGGATCAGCAACTCGCCCGTCGCCGACGTGTTCGTCGTCTGGGCGAAGGATGACGAAGGTGCGATCCGCGGCTTCGTGCTCGACAAGGGCGCCAAGGGCCTGAGCGCGCCGGTCATCCACGGCAAGGTGGGCCTGCGCGCCTCGATCACCGGCGAGATCGTGATGGACAACGTGTTCTGCCCCGAAGAGAACGCCTTTCCCGAGGTGCGCGGCCTGAAGGGCCCGTTCACCTGCCTCAACTCGGCCCGCTACGGCATTTCCTGGGGCGTGCTCGGCGCCGCGGAAGACTGCTTTCACAAGGCGCGCCAGTACACGATGGACCGCAAGCAATTCGGGAAGCCGCTCGCCGCCAACCAGCTCGTGCAGAAGAAGCTCGCCGACATGCTGACCGACATCTCGCTCGGCCTGCAGGGGTGCCTGCGCCTCGGCCGCATGAAAGACGAAGGCATCGCGTCGCCCGAGATCACGTCGATCCTCAAGCGCAACAACTGCGGCAAGGCCCTCGACATCGCCCGCATGGCGCGCGACATGCTCGGCGGCAACGGGATCAGCGACGAGTTCGGCGTCGCCCGCCACCTCGTCAACCTCGAGGTCGTCAACACCTCCGAGGGAACGCACGACGTGCACGCGCTGATCCTCGGGAGGGCGATCACCGGCATCCCGGCGTTCTGAGGGCATCTTCATCATGGTCGCCGCAACCGCTCACGTCGACACCTTCTGCGCCGACCGGCTACCGCCGGCCGAACAGCAGCCCGAGTTCTGCTTCGACCTGCCCGAGCTGCAGGCGATGCCCGAGCGCCTGAACTGCGCGTACACGCTGCTCGACCTCCACGTGGCCGAGGGCCGCGGCGACCGGCCCTGCGTGCGCGCGCCGGGCGGCCCGCGGTGGAGCTATGCCGACCTGCAACGCGAGGCCGACCGCATCGCCCACGTGCTGGTGACCAATCTCGGCCTCGTGCCCGGCAACCGCGTGCTGCTGCGCTCGGCCAACAAGCCGATGCTCGTGGCGTGCTGGTTCGCGGTGATGAAGGCGGGCGGCGTGGCGGTGGCGACGATGCCGCTGCTGCGCGCCAAGGAGCTCGGCCAGATCGTCGAGAAGGCCGAGGTT
>JBBSPY010000101.1:0-11028 GCA_038258415.1 Burkholderiales bacterium | reverse complement strand
TCCATCATCGCCGGCGTCGACCCCAAGGTCGGCCTGTATGCCTCGTTCAGCATCGCGGTCGTCATCGCCTTCACGGGCGGCCGCCCCGGCATGATCTCGGCCGCCACTGGCGCCATGGCGCTGGTGATGGTCACGCTGGTCAGGGACCACGGCCTGCAGTACCTGCTGGCCGCCACCGTGCTGACCGGCGTGTTTCAGGTCGCCGCGGGAGCGCTGAAGCTGGGCAGGCTGATGCGCTTCGTCTCGCGCTCGGTGATCACCGGCTTCGTCAACGCGCTGGCCATCCTGATCTTCATGGCGCAGCTGCCCGAGCTCACGAACGTGAGCTGGGTCGTCTATGCGATGACCGCGGCCGGCCTCGTCATCATCTACGGCCTGCCCCATCTGACCAGGGCCGTGCCGTCGCCGCTGATCACGATCCTCGTGCTCACGGGTGCGGCCATCGTGCTGAAGCTGGACATCCGCACCGTGGGCGACATGGGGACGCTCCCCGACAGCCTGCCGATGTTCCTGTTGCCGGATGTGCCGCTGAACCTCGACACGCTGAAGATCATTGCGCCCTATTCGGTGACGCTGGCGGTCGTGGGCCTGCTCGAATCGATGATGACCGCGTCGATCATCGACGAGTTCACCGACACCGCCAGCAACAAGAGCCGGGAGTGCATCGGCCAGGGGACGGCCAACATCGTCACCGGCTTCATCGGCGGCATGGCCGGCTGCGCCATGATCGGCCAGTCGGTGATCAACGTGAAGTCCGGCGGGCGTGGCCGCCTGTCAACGCTCGTGGCCGGTGTGGTGCTGCTGATCCTGGTGGTCTTTCTCGGGCCGTGGGTCAGCAAGATTCCGATGGCCGCGCTGGTGGCGGTGATGATCATGGTCAGCATCGGCACCTTCGACTGGAACTCGATCCGCAAGCTGCGCGAGCACCCGCCGAGCTCGTCGGTGGTGATGATCGCCACCGTCGTCGTCACGGTCTCCACGCATGACCTGGCCAAGGGCGTGTTCGTCGGCGTGCTGCTGTCGGGCATCTTCTTCGCGCACAAGGTGGGGCGCGTGTTCCGCGTCGACCGCAGCAGCAGCGACGATGGCCGCATGCGCACCTACGGCGTGGTTGGTCAGGTGTTCTTCGCCTCGTCCGAGGCTTTCATCGGGGCTTTCGATTTCAAGGAAGTCGTGGAGAAGGTCTGCATCGACGTGAGCCGCTCGCACTTCTGGGACATCACGGCAGTGAGCGCGCTCGACAAGGTGGTGCTGAAGTTCAAGCGCGAAGGCGCCGAGGTCGAGGTCATCGGGCTGAACGAGGCCAGCGCCACGCTGATCGACCGCTTCGCCATCCACGACAAGCCAGGGGCTGTCGAGCAACTGATGCACTGATGGAGGACGCGCCCTGAACAAGGTCTACGCCTGCATCGACGGGCTCGCCAACACCGACGCGGTGATCGACTGGGCCGCCTGGGCCGCCTTGCGCCTGGCGGCGCCGCTGGAGTTCCTGCATGTGCTCGAACGCCATCCTGAACACGCCGAGGTCCGGGACTACAGCGGCGCCATCGGAGTGGGCGCGCAGGAATCGCTGCTGCAGGAACTGAGCGATGCCGACGAGAAGCGCGCCAGGCAGGCCCGGGAGGCGGGCCGGCGACTGCTGGCAGCTGCACGAAAGCGCGCCGAGGTCTCGGGGGTGACCCAGCTCGACGCGCGCCTGCGCCACGGCGAGTTTGTCGACACCGTGGTCGAGATGGAAGCCGACGCGCGTCTGTTCGTGCTCGGCGAGCACCATCACGCCAGCCGAGCGGCCAAGGTGCATCTGGACCACCACGTGGAGCGCGTGCTTCGGACGGTCCGCCGCTCGGTGCTGGTGGCGACAGCCGAAGCCTTCGAGCCGCCCGACCGCTTCGTGATCGCCTTCGACGGCAGCGCATCGGCCCGCAAAGCCGTCGAGAAGGTCGCAGCCAGTCCGATGCTGAGCGGGCTGCCTGTCCTGCTCGCCATGGTCGGCGTCGACACCGAGCTCGCGCGCCGGCAACTCGACGAATCACGCAGCGCACTTCAAGCAGCCGGCTTCGCCGCGGAGATCGAGTTGACGGCCGGCGAGCCGCAGGCCGTGATGCCCGGCCTGGTCAAGGCGCAAGGGCCGGCGCTGCTGGTGATGGGCGCCTTCGGGCACTCGCGGCTGCGGCAACTCGTGCTCGGCAGCACGACGACGACGCTGCTCAGGCTGAGCGAAGTGCCGGTGCTGTTCTTGCGCTGAGTGCTCCAACCACGACCCAAACCCCTGACCGAGACCCAACCCGTGAACGAACTGCTGCAGACGATCGAACGCGAGACCGGCCCGAACCCGACGGCGACCCTCATCGTGCTGCACGGCCTCGGCGCCGACGGCAACGACTTCGTGCCGTTCGTGAAGGAAGTCGACCTGAGCGCCGTCGGCCCCGTGCGCTGGATCTTCCCGCACGCGCCGACCCGGCCCGTGACGCTCAACGGCGGCCACGTGATGCGCGCCTGGTACGACATCTTCGGCCTCGACACGCGCGAGTTGCGCGAGGACGAGGCCGGACTGCGCGCCGGCCAGGCGCAGGTCGAGGCGCTGATCGCGCGCGAAAAGGAGCGCGGCGTGCCGGCGTCGCGCATCGTGCTCGCCGGGTTCAGCCAGGGCTGCGCCATGACGCTGATGTGCGGGCTGCGGCACGACGAGCGGCTCGCCGGGCTGGTGGGGATGTCAGGCTACCTGCCGCTGGCGGCGAGGGCCGAAGCCGAGCGGCACACCGCCAACGCCGACCTGCCGATCTTCATGGCCCACGGCACACAGGATCCGGTGATCCCGGTCGCGCGGGGGCGGCAGTCGCGGGACGTGCTCGTGGGAATGGGGCACGAGGTGGAGTGGCATGAGTACGCGATGCCGCATTCGGTGTGCGGAGAGGAGGTAGGGGACTTGAGCCGGTGGCTCCAACGCACACTTGCCTGAGGGCACTAACCCGGGCTCGGCGGCGTGATCAGCCCGAGACGCGTCGCCTCGAATACCGCCTCGCTGCGGGAATGGACCGACAGCTTGCTGTAGATGTTCTTGATGTGAGCGTGAACGGTGTGGCGCGATATTCGTTCGACGGCGGCAATCTCCTCGTAACTGAAGCCCTGCGCGATCCGGGTCAGGATCGTCAGCTCTCGAGGTGTCGGAAGGACCCAGCCCTCGTCAGGGTCGGGCGTGACGCCGGTGGGCTTGTGATCAGAACCCCTGAACTTGTGCAGGACGAGTCGTGCGATCACGGGCGACATCGGCGATCCCCCGCTGCGAAGCTCCCGGATGCGCTGCGCGATCTCGTGATCCTGGCTGTCCTTGAGGAGGTAGCCGGAGGCGCCGGCTTCGATGCTCTGGACGACGTGTCGCTCGTCCTCGTACATGCTGATCACCATCACATCCGCACGCGGGTGCCGCCGGGCGCAGTAGGCGATGACGGCCAGGCCGGGTGCATCCGGCAGCCCCAGATCGGACAGCAGGACGTCGGGCTCGTTTCGCTCCAGCCAGGCGAGCGCGGGACCGGCCAGGCCGAACTCGGCGACAACGCTCAGGTCGGTTGCAGCCGAAATGGCCGCGCACAGTCGCGCCCGGGTCGGCACGTCGTCCTCGAGCACGGCGACGCGGATCTTGTAGGAGCTGGTCATGGCCGTCGCACGGTAGGGCATCGCGGCTCGCGCGTTCTCACCGAAAGTGGGGATGGCCCGCAAGTCGAACGATGCTTTGCAACCGGCGCCGGCCTCCAGTATCGTGGCGCGGCGGTCGCAGGGGCGGCTTCGAAACGCGAAAGTCGAGGTCTCATGCGGATGGCCGCGGCAATCGCGCTTCTCGGCCTCACGGCGATGGTGCCACCGGCTTGGGCGCAGGGCACGCAGCACATCGACAGGGCGACCCTCTCGTCGGCCGGGGCTGCATCGACCGCGTCGGTTCGTCTTCCAGACTCGTGGAACCGCAGCGGGCGCAGCGGGACCTGGACGTACGCCCTCGCGTTCTCCCTCGTCGAGAAGCCGATCGACCCGTGGTCGGCGTATGTGCCGCGCATCGGCAATCGTGCCGCCGTGTCGCTCAACGGTCGTGTGATCGAGCGCTTCGGCCGGCTCGAGGATGACATCGCCGACTACTCGAATCGCCCGCAGCTGATCACCCTGCCCGCAGACGCCCTCGTGCCGGGACGCAACGTACTCACCTTCGTCGTCCAGGGAGAGAAGGCGCGCTACGCAGGCCTCTCCGATGTCACGCTCGGGCCGAGCGCGGCGTTGTCGACCCGATTCCTGCTTCGCGAGGCGCTCCAACTGTGGGGCTCGTTCGCCGTCATCCTCGTCTCGGCGCTGTTCGCGCTGATCGCGGGCATCGTCGCCGTGCGCACCCGCGATCGCAGCTTCGCCCTGTTCACCGGTGCCTGCTTGTTCTGCGCGCTGCGCACGAGCTACGCCATCTTCGTCGAACCGCCGATGGACTATCGCCTGTGGGCTGCGGTACTCGACGCGTGCTATGCAGGCTATCTCGCGTGCCTGTGCCTGTTTTGCGTCGGCGCCCTCGACATGCGCTACCGCTGGATACCCGCTGCTACCGCCGCACTGGTCGCGTCGACCGCCGTTTTGCTCCCGGTGTACGCCTGGCTGCGGGTGGCCACTGCGCGCGACGTGATCCTCGCCTTGATGCTGGTCTACGCGCTGGCGCTGTGCGTCGCCTTCGTACACCACTGGCGTCGCACCAGAACCGAGGCGAGCCGCTACATCGCGCTCGCCGGAATCGTGTCGTGCGCACTGGCGGTGCATGACCACCTGGTCATCCTCCATGGCGCCGACGGCTACAGCAAGGTCGCGCTGGCCCGGTACTCCCTGATGCTGTTCGTGCTGGCCATGGGCGCCCTGCTGGTTGATCGCTACGCGCGCCAGATCCAGACGGAAATGGCCCTGCGCGTCGAGGTGCGGGACGAGCTGGAGTCGAAGCGCCATGAGCTCGAAGCCCATTTCGATCGACAGCAGGTGCTCGCCTCGCGAAATGCCCAGCAGCTGGAGCGCGAGCGCCTCATGCAGGATCTTCACGACGGCATGGGCCTGCAGCTGACCGGCCTTCTCGGCATCGTCCAGGACAAGCCGCTCGAACGGGCGGAGCTGACGCTCGAGGTCCGGACCGCGATCGAGCAGATGCGCATGTTGCTCGACAACACGGCGCCGTTCGACGGAGATCTTTCCATCCTGATGGGCCATATCCGCTACCGCATCGAGCACCGTCTCGCACAACGGGGAATCGCCCTCGAATGGAAGGTCGTCCTGCAGACGCCCGAGCGACCCGTTGCGACCGAACACGCGATCGCCCTGCAGCGGCTGGTGTTCGAGTGGGTGACCAACACGCTGCGGCATTCGGGTGCGACAGTCGTGTCGTTCTCCGCGCAGGACGCAAGCCCGAGCTGCCCCGGCCTGCATCTCGTCTATCAGGACAACGGCCGCGGCTTCACGAAGAGCGCGACCGCCGGCTTCGGCACGAAGACGATACGTCGCCGCGTCGCCGACCTGGGTGGGCAGCTGGACGTCACCTCCAGCGCCGGCGCAGGTGTTCGCTACGACATCCGGATCGCCGACGCGCTGGTGGCGCGAGTCGATCCCGACGCGCTCCCCAGTTCCGGGTAGTCCGGCGCCGAGCGCACCGGGTAGGGTTGCCGTTGAACACGGCTCACTGAGGAGAAGCACATGGGCATCGTCGTCGACGATCTGGTCGGTCTGAACAGCACCGCGATCCGCGACATGCCGGTCGTGAAAGACGCCGCGCACGCACAGGCGCTCCTCGCGGCCGGTCCCGGCGTGCCGCTGTCGATCGCAGGCCTGCGCCACAGCCAGGGCGGCCATACCATGGTCGCCGACGGGCGCATGCTGCTGTCGATGCCGCAGCTCAACCGCATCGGCACGCCGTGGCAGGCGCCTGCGGGCCTCCCGCACAGCGCATTGATCGACGTCGAGGCCGGCGCGAGCTGGGACGAGCTGCATCGCGTGCTCGGGTACTACAGCCTCGCGCCTATGGTCCAGCAGTCGTCGGCCTCGTTCTCGATCGGCGGCTCGATCAGCGTCAACTGCCACAGCCGAGACCCCCGCTGGGGACCGATCTCGAACACGGTGGAGTCGCTGACGATCCTGACCGGCAAGGGCGACCTCCTGACGGCATCACGCAGCATCCTTCCTGACCTCTTCCATGCCGTGATCGGCGGCTACGGCTGCTGCGGCCTCATCCTGTCCGCGACGCTGCGCGTCGTTCCAAACGTCTATCTCGAGTACGTCGGCGACAGCTCCCGACGCAGCGCTGCCGATTACGCCGACCATTGCACGAACCTGCCCCCCGAGACCCACCTCAGCTACGCGTGGCTGTGCTGCGTGCAAGGCCGCTTCTACGATGAAGCGCTGATCTACGACCTCAAGCATCAGCCGATGCCGAACCCCGTTCAGCTGCTACGCCCGATCGAACAAGAGTGGGGAGCCAGCGAGCTGATGCGAGCCGGATGGGCGGCGGCCCGCGACGACCGTGGTGCCACACGCGCGATGGTGTGGGACGAGCTCCGCTCGCTGCACCTGGGCGGCCCGGACGATCAAAGCGTGCAGGGCAAGGGCTTCGTGCAGACGCGCCTCGACTGGCTGCGCGCCAGCGTCGACTTCACGTCCTACCGCGGAGAAGCGTCGACCGAGATCCTGCAGGAGTACTTCGTCGCGCCCGACAAGCTCGATGCAATGATCCGCGCGCTCAAACGCATCTACGAAGCCTCGACCGAAGTGAACGTCCTGAGCACGACGCTGCGCTACGTGTCCCGCGACGCCGAGACCGTGCTTTCCTACTGCGCCGCCGGCGAGTGCGTCTGCATCGCGGTCGACATGCAGGTGCTCACCACCGGCGCGGCAGGATCGCGCGCACTCTCGGCCGACGTCGAAGCCGTCCTCGAAGGTTCGATCGCTGCAGCCGTCGCGCTCGGAGGCAGCTGGTACCTCCCTTACGCCAACATCGCCGATCGCGCCGCCTTCCAGGCAGCTTACCCGCGACATGGCGAGGTGCAGGCGACGATCGACCGGTACAACCCGGCCGACAAGGGCGTGCACCGCTACTGGAACACGTTTCTCGCGCGCAACTTCGATTAGCCGTACTCGACGCCGTACGGCAGCAGGAGGTGGCCCAGCACCGGCTGCCGCCACAGCATCTGCACGGTGATGATGAAGAACGGCCGATCCGGGATGCTCACGGAAGGTCCGCTCACCAGGTTGGCGTACACCTTCTCGATCGTGTCGCCGAGGTCCCCCGCGCGGCGCATCGGGTTGTTCGCGCGCATCCAGTCCCAGGTGCGGACGCCGCCGTCGTCGAGCGCCTGCAGCGGTGTCGCTGCCGCACGAACATCCTCGTAAGCGCGATACAGCAGCTCGCTGCAGTACAGACGCCCGTGGTCACCGAACACGGGTGTGTCGAAGAAGCTGTAGGTCCGGCCGAGATAAAGTTTCGCGGCCGCCAGCAGCGCCTGCCGCGCGGCCTGCGCTGCGGCGGCGTCGGCCTGGTCGAAGAAGACGTGCCGCGAGTGCCAGCAACAGTCCCCCCGGGAGGCCCGGAACCCCGCCCATGAGCGATAGCGGCCCCCACCGCCGGCTCCGTCGCCGGGAAGCAGGTACGGATGCATCGACACCGAGTAATGGTCGAAGCTGGATGCATTCGCCTCGATGACGTAGACGTCACCGGCATCCGAATGGGCGCCATCGGTCTCGCGCAGCACCATCGCGCAGTGACCGATGAAGAAGCTGTCCTGGACGGTGTTGTCGAACGCGCCCTGAAGCACCACCAGGAGCGGATGATGCAGAAAATCCTCCACCTTCAGGCCGAACCAATCGAAGAGGATGTCGGCAAACTCGAGGCGAAGAATGGCGAGCAGGAACGCCAGCTTGCCCTTGCCGCCGGCCCCCACGAGGCCGGCATGTACCTTGAGCGGAGCGGCCTCGGTCTGGTGACGTGCGTCGAACAGCGTTTGTTCGGATGCACGCCCGCCGCCGACCGTCTCGGCGTACAGCGACAGCAGGGGTCCGAGGTACTGGCGAACCGTCATCTCACGCTCGCGGCCGGTGAGACTGGTGGCGAGCAGCATGAGGCTGGACGTGGCGGCCGAAGGTCCCTCGAGCGCCGTGATCTTGCGGGGGAACAGGAGATCTCCGGTCTGGAGATCGTCCGGGTTCGGGAAGGTCTTGCCCAACGCGACGTCGCGGACATCGATCGTCAGGCTCTCGGCGCTGCTCATGTGGTTCTCCTGGCGTCGCTTCGTCGACGTGCGTGATCTTCAGGCCACTCGGGGATTCCGCTCTCACCTTTTCTGGCGATTCGCTTCGGCGCCGCGAGAGGAACAGTTCGCCCCTGCCTCGAAGCCGGGGCGGTCATCGATCCGATCCTCACGTCGAACTGGAGAAACTCATGAAACTGATGCAGTCCACCCGGACAGTCGCCGGACTGACGCTTATCGCCACCCTCGCCGCCTGCGGTGGCGGCGGTGGCAGCGATCCGAACCCAGCGCCCCCCGCCACCATCACCCTCACCGGCGTCGCCGCCGATGGCCCGCTCGCCGGCGCCACTGCCTGCTACGACCTCGATGACAGCGGCACCTGCTCCACCGGCGAGCCGACCTCGGCGCCGACCGGCGCCGACGGCCGCTGGACGCTCACCATCCAGGCCGCCGACGCCGGCAACCACGCCGTCGTCGTCGACGTGCCGGCAACAGCCATCGACAAGGACACCGGCGCCGCCGTCGGCACGACTTTCACGTTGCGCGCTCCACCGAGCGGCGCGGCCGGCGCAGCGAGCGTCTTCGTCAGCCCGCTGACGACGCTCGTCGCCGACCGCATGACGGCTTCCGGCAGCACGCTGGCCGAGGCCACGTCGCTGGTGCAGGGGCAGCTCGGCCTCGCCGCATCGCCGCTGGCGAACTTCGTCGCCGGAGCCGACGCGCAAGCGGCGCGTCTCGCCCGCGTCGTCAACCAGGTCGCGATCGAGATCGTCAGGCTCGCTGCCGCGGCCAACGTGCCCGTCGAGCAGACGCGCGCGCTCGTCGCCGCGGCCACGCTTGGCAACCTGCCGACGCTCGCCGCCCGGGCCGCCGCGGCCACCGGCACGCCCGCCGAAGCGGCGGCGCAGGTCGCGGCTGCCGTGCTCGCCGAACGCAACCTGAGCGCCGCCACGATCGTGGCGCAGGCGCAGGTGGCGGCGCAGATCGCCATTGCACCGCCCGACACCGCGGCCAGCGGCCCCTTCGTGAGCCTGCGCAACTTCACCTACACGTCGGCCAGCGACTACAGCTACCGCGTCTTCACCGGCGACTCGAGCCAGGTCGACGGCGACGGCTACTTCCAGACCAACGAGCTGCGCAAGACGCTTGTGGCCGGCGTCGAGCAGCCGTTCAACCGCAACACCGTCTACTGGACCGGCGACGCGTGGAAAGTCTGCGCCCAGGAGTACCACGTCAACCCGGTGCGGGCCGCGACGGGAACGGCGCCGCAGCGCAGCCTCTACTGCAACGCCCAGGTCGGCGAGTCGCGCGACGCGACGCGCAGCATCGCCGGAGAGAAGATGGCCGACGTGGTGGCCGAGATCCGCGCCTTTCCGCTCGCCGACTACAACGGGCTGCCCAGCGACTGGGGCCCGCCGCCGGCGCTGCTCGGCGAAGCCGTGTTCCCCGCAGGCGCGACGCTGAGCACCCGTGAGCAGGTGCAGAACGTCGGCGGCACCGAGCACTACTACCTGCTCGACAAGCCGCGCGTGCAGCCCGTCTTCAAGCAGGCGGCCACCCTCGAAGCGCTGAAGGCGATGACGGGCAACTTCGTCGACACCACGGCCGTGGTGTCGGGCTCGAACACCGTCTACCTCGAAGACGTGTCCGCCACGCAGGCCGATCCGGCATTGCAGGCACTGCGCCGCTACCGCGCCGGCTTCGACCCGACAGGCAACGCGGTTCGCTTCTTCACCTGCGACGTTCGCGTCAGCGACAACGGCTCGCAGAACTGCGCGGCCGTCGGCGACGGCTTGTCGATGATCGCCACGCGCGACGACTCCAGGGTGCTGACGTTCACTTCGGGTTATCCGGCCGATCCGGTGACCTCCGTCAAGCGCCGCCGCTTCTTCGTCGAACGCGACGGCGTCGTCTTCGGCGGGTACGCCGACGTGCAGCGCACCGTCTATCAGGAGCGCCTCAACACGCCGGCGTGGATCGCCATGCGCGATCAGCTCGGCATCCCGGCGCACACGGAACCGACGGCACCGCCGGTCAACCCGCCGCTGGACATCCTGCGCAGGTTCACCTACCTCGATGCAAACAACTACTTCCTGCGTCGCTTCGTCAGCGACGGCGTCGCCGACGCGACCGGCCACTACACGGCCGACGACAAACGCGTCAACGTGATCGGCGGCGTGCTGCAACCGTTCCACTTCAACACGGAGTTCTGGACCGGCACCGACTGGTACGCCTGCCCCGACGACCTCGTCGGCACGCTTCGCTACACGCTCAACCCGCGCAGCTCGAGCTACTGCCGGGCCTTCAACGACACCTCGCCGGGACCGGTCACGGTCACGCTCGACGGCCGCAACATGGCCGAGGTGATCCAGGACATTCGCTGGTACCCGTCGAAGGACGGAGCCTTCGACTACTCGATCTACGGACCCTCCCCGAGCACGCCGCTCCTTCAAGCCGGCACCTTCCCGACCGGGTCGACGCTGTCCTACCAGCGCAACGACCAGGCGCGTGAACCGGAGCAGGTCTTCCTGGGCGCCACCGACCGCGTGCGCGTCGCCCCCACAGCGCAGACGGGGGTGCCCTTCGACATGTGGCCTTTCGCCGCGGATCTCGAGGACATGGTCGCCAGGAACCCGGGCAACTTCTTCGGCGGCGCGCTCAACGGCAGTGTCACGCTGCACGTGCACAGCTACTTCGCGGCGTCAGCGCCCGATCCGGCCTACACCAACGAGATCGGCTACCGCGTCGCCTTCGATGCCAACGGGCAGAAGGCGCGCTTCTTCCG
>JBBSPY010000100.1:0-11042 GCA_038258415.1 Burkholderiales bacterium | reverse complement strand
TGCCCACGCCGGCCTTGCTGTCGACGCCGACCTCGCCGCCCATCAAACCGACCAGCCGCTTGACGATCGACAGACCCAGTCCGGTGCCGCCGAAGCGGCGCGTCGTCGAGGCGTCGGCCTGGACGAACGGTGAGAAGAGCTGCTCGCGCGCCTCGGTGGCGATGCCGATGCCGGTGTCGCGAACCTCGAAACGGCAACCCATCCGGCCGGCAACGGCTGGCGTCGGCACGGCACGCAGCGACACGGCACCGCGGTCGGTGAACTTGATCGCGTTCGACAGCAGGTTGTTGAACACCTGCGCCATCCGCGC
This sequence comes from Burkholderiales bacterium, assembly GCA_038258415.1. Taxonomy (GTDB): domain Bacteria; phylum Pseudomonadota; class Gammaproteobacteria; order Burkholderiales; family Burkholderiaceae_C; genus Schlegelella_A. Next base: position 10,732 of record JBBSPY010000100.1, on the reverse strand, counting down.
CGCATCGCCGACCACCATGGCCGGAAGGCCGGGCGCGATGTCGACGTTGAACGCCAGCTTCTTGGCCTGCGCCGCGACCGCGTGCACCGAGACCAGCTCGCCGAGCAGGGCCGCGAGGTCGAACTCGGCGTGCTCGACGCGCAGCTCGCCAGCCTCGATCTTCGACAGGTCGAGCACGTCGTCGAGCACCGCGAGCAGCGAGCGGCCGGCGATCTTCATCTTCGCGAGCAGTTGCGCCTGCGCCGGATCGAGCGCGGTCTTGCCGAGCAGCTCCGCCATGCCGAGCACCGCATGCATCGGCGTGCGGATCTCATGGCTCATGTTGGCGAGGAACTCGCTCTTGGCCTGGTTGGCGCGCTCGGCGCGGTGCGTCGCGTCTTCGAGCGAGTGCTCGTAGCGCGAGCGCAGGTCGACGTTCCTCGCCTCCTCGGCGCGACGCTCGGTGATGTCGAGGGTGCTGCTGAAGAAGCCGCGCACCTCGCCCGAGGCAGCGCGGTCGGGCAGCAGCTGGCATTCGATCGTGCGCAGCTCACCGCAGAAGCGGTCCTCGTACTCGAACGACTGCGGCAGCCCGGTGAGGACGGCGACGATGCTCGCGTCGATGTGCGGATGCGATGCGCCCGTGACCTCGGCGCGGGTCCGGCCGATGACCTGCTCGCGGGCCAGCCCGAAGCGGCGGCAGCACGCGTCGTTGACGAACCGGAAGCGGCCCTCGCGGTCGAGATGGGCGATGCCCATGGGCAGGCTGTCGGTGATGCCGCGCACGAAGCGATCGCGCTCGGCGACTCGCTGCTCGAGGCCCTTGCGCTGCGTGAGGTCCTGGAGCGCGCCGACGAGGCGCACCGCGCGGCCGGCGCCGTCGAACTCGACCTCGCCGACGGCACGCACCCAGATTGCGCGGCCGCGCGCGGTGACGAACGGGAGCTCGAGGTCCCAGCCCTCGCCGCGTGTCATGCCGGCGTGCACCGCCGCTTCGATCGCGGCACGGCCGTCGGGTGCGTAGAAGCCGATCGCCGTGGCCAGCTCGGGCACGTAGCCGTCGTCGACCTCGTGGATGCGCCGGGTCTCGTGCGACCACGTGATGGCGCCTGACGCGATGTCGAGCTCCCAGCCGCCGACGCCGGCGACCCGACCGGCGCGCGACAGGAAGGCGCGGCTCGCGCGCAGCGCTTCCTCGGCACGCCGTTGCTCGGTCACGTCGCGGCCCACCGACCGCAGCATCGGCCGCCCCAGCGGATCCTTCTGCACGCTGTGGGTCCACGCCATCCAGCCGACGTCGCGGCTTTCGACGTCGCGCATCCGGTTCTCGCCGCGCTGGCTCTCGCCGGTGGCGATCGTCTGCTCGATGACCGAGCGCACCGCGTCGCGATCGGCCGCGTCGACGAAGGAATAGAGGTCGGCGCCGATCATCTCCGCAGCGGTGCGGCCGAAACGGCGGGCGTAGGCCGAGTTGACGTGGATCAGCTTGCCGTCGGGCGCAGCCAGCGAGACCGCGTCGGGCTGGTCCTCGACGAAGCTGCGGTGGCGCGACTCGCTGTCGGCGAGTGCCGCCTCGAACCGGGTGCGCGCCGAGAGCGAGCGGACGATGAGGTCGCGGCGCATGACGAGCGCGTCGCTGGCGATCGAGGCCAGCGCCCGCAGCACGGCGCCCTGCTCCGCTGTCAGTCGGCGAGGCCGAGGGTCGATGACGCACAGCGCGCCGACGCGCTCGCCGCCCGGCAGCGACAACGCAGCGCCTGCGTAGGCACGCAGGTGCGGCGCGGTGGTCACGAGCGGATGGGCGGCGAAGCGCGGATCGACGGTCGCGTCCTCGACTTCGAACAGCGTGGCGCCGCGCATCGTGTGCTCGCAGAAGGCGATGTCGCGCGGCGTCTCGCGGTGGGTGCCGAGGCCGACACTCGCCTTGTTCCACTGCCGGTCCTGGTCGATCAGCGTCAGCGCCGCCATCGGCGTGCCGCACGACTCGGAGGCGATGCGGACCAGCCGGTCGAAGAACGGCTCGGCGCTGCTGTCGAGGATGAAGAGCTCGCGCAGGCGTTCGACGCGTTGCGTTTCGGCGGCGGCGATCGCCGCGTCGTCGCTCACGGCGTCACCCGGCTCATGCCGCGAGCGGCGTCCAGCGCGACGCGTCGACGGGCCGCGCCTCGGCCGCCGGGTCGGCGAGCTCGAGCGTCATCGCCCGTGCGCGGCCGCGTTCCCTGGCCGCGGAGAGCGCACCGTCGGCGGCGTCGACCAGATCGGCGGGCCCGATCTCGTCGGGCTCGGTTGCGTTCGCCGCCGCGCTGCGCGCCCGCGCCGGCGCTTCCCGCCAGCAGACGCTGTCGTTGTCGTAGCAGGTCATGCCGATGCTGAGGGTGACGTGGCGTGCGACCGTCGAGCCACGGTGCTCGATGTCGAGCGCCTCGACGGCGCCGAGCAACCGGTGCGCCACGTGCTCGGCGGCGGCGCGCGGCGTCTCGGGCAGCAGCACGGCGAACGCCTCGCCGCCCCAGCGGGCCACGAGGTCACCCGGGCGCAACAAGGCGGCGGCGAGCACCGCGGCAACGTTCTGCAGGCACAGGTCGCCGGCCGGGTGGCCGTAGCCGTCGTTGAAGGCCTTGAAGTGGTCGACATCGCACAGCAGCAGCGCCAGCGGCGCCGCCGAGCGGCGGGCCCGCCTCCACTCGCGGTCGAGCGCGTCGTCGAAGCGGTGCCGGTTGGCGATGCCGGTGAGCACGTCGACCATCGACAGCCGCCGCAGCTCGTCGGTCGCGCGCTTCAGGCGCAGGTGCGTCGCGACCCGCGCTTGCACGACGGCGGCGCTGAACGGCTTGGCGATGAAGTCGACGGCGCCAGTGGCGAAGCAGGCGAGCTCGAATGCCGGGTCGTCGTGCGCAGTGACGAAGATCACGGGAACCTCGGCGAGCGCAACGTCGTCTCGCAGCGCCTCGCAGACCTGCAGGCCGCTCATTCGCGGCATCTCGGCGTCGAGCAGGATCAGGTCGGGCGCCCGCTCGCGGGCCAGCGCGAGCGCGGTCGCGCCGTCGGTGGCGAAGCGCAGCTCGGCACGATCGCCGAGGATGCGCCCGAGCAGCTGGGCGTCCGCCGGGTCGTCGTCGACGATGAGAATCTGCCCGTGACGGGACGGGGCGTGCGATGCGAGGCGGATCATCCTCACCTTTCGACACACGGCCCGCCGGGTTGACCGGCGAGCGCGTGACGTGCGTCACGCCCGAGGGCTATCCCGCCAGAATGTCGACCAGCCTCTGGACAAGCCGGCCCTTGATGACCTTGCGCGTCGGCGTGAGCGGCATTTCGTCGATGACCTCGAGGCGCTCGGGCCACTTCAGCTTGCCGACGCCGTGCTGTTCGAGAAAGAAGCGCATCTCGTCGAGGCTCAGCGTCGCGCCGGAGCGGAGCACGGCGAAACAGCACGCGCGCTCGCCGAGCACCGGGTCGGGCATCGGCACGATCGCGCTCTGCATCACGGCCGGGTGCCGGTCGAGCAGCGCCTCGACGTCGAGCGGGTTGAACTTGACGCCGCCGCGGTTGATGAGCTCCTTGAGACGGCCGACGAGGCGGACGTGGCCGTCGGCGTCGAGCGTTGCGAGGTCGCCGGTGCGAAACCAACCGTCGACGGTGAACGCCGCGGCGTTGGCTTCGTCGTTGGCGAGATAGCCCGCGAACATCGAGCAACCGCGAACCTGGAGCTCGCCGGCCGTGCCGGGCGGCACCGGCGCATCACCGGCGTCGGCGACGCGCAGCTCGGTGCCGGTGCTGGCCCGGCCGACCGTCGTCGCGCGAACGTCGAGCGCGTCGCCCGGGCGGGTGAAGGCGCCGCACTGCAGCTCGCTCATGCCCCAGAGCTGCAGCACCTTGCCATCGGGCATCAGCGCCTGCGTCTCGCGCGCGAGCTCGGGTGGGCAGGCGCTGCCGGAAATCATGATGAAGCTCAGTGACGCCAGCCGCTCGGGCGTCAGCAGGCGGGACTCGCGGCACGCTGCCACGTGCGCCGGCGCCGTGAAGAGCGCGGTCGGACGCAGACGGTCGAGCGCATCGGCAAGCGCCGGCGGCGAAAACGCAGGCAGCAACGCGACGGCGGCACCCGTCGAGAACACGAGGTTGAGGGTGTACAGCCCGTACAGGTGCGTGAACGGCGCCGCCGACATGACGATGGATGCCTTCGTCAGGCCGAGCTCGTTCGCGGACATGCGAGCGTTGCTCAGGAAGCATCGCGCTTCGATCGGCACGCCCTTGGGGGCCGTGGTGGTGCCGGAGGTGTAGAGCAGCACGAACGGGCTCTCGGCGCGCGCGGCGGCGGGCAAACCGTCGTCGGCCGTGGCGACCAGCGTGTCGAAGTCGAGCGCCCCCGCCACGGTGCCGCCGACCGCGACGACGTGCTCGACCGCCGGCGCGTGCGCCCTCAGCTCGAGCATCATCGTGGCGGGCGAGAAGTCCTTCGTTGCCGCGAGCGCGATGACCACGCGCGCCCCGCCGTGCGACAGGATGGGCGCCACATCGGCGGCGCGGTACGGCATGTGGATCGTCTGCCAGACGGCTCCGCACAGATTGCTCGCCAGGTACCCGAGGAGGAACTCGGTCGAGTTGGGAAGCTGCGCGGCGACCACGTCGCCCGGCCCGACGCCGAGCCTGCGCAGCGCCGACGCGAGCCGGCGCGCCTTCGCCCACAGCTCGGCATAGCGGACAGGCGGGTCCGACGACAGCACCGCGACGCGATCGGGCGCGTCGGCGGCGGTCTGCTCGACGAGACCACACAGCGTGTCGTCTCGCCACCAGCCGGCGGCGCGCAAGCGCGCCTCGTCGGCGGCAGGGCGTGGCGGCGTCACGAAGACGATGCTGCGCTCCCGCTCAGGTCCGCGCCGGTGAGCGGCGCGCAAGCCCGTCGTGGAGGTCGAGCATCCGCTCGCGCCACGCCACCAGCGGGTCGTCGGCCTCGAGCAGCTCGAACGTGCCGATGATCCGCGCCCACTGGAAGACGCTGAAGAGGATGTAGTCGGCGTAGGCCGGCGCGGCGCCCGAGAGGAAAGGCTGCGACCGGATCGCGTGTCGCGCCGGGTCGAGGAGGCGCTTCCACGCCGCCTTCTTCTCGGCGCGCTGCTCACGCATCTGCTCGAAGGTGGTGCGAAACGCCTTCTCCATGAAGGCGCGCAGGTGGGCCGCGTCTTCGGCATCGACGCAATCGACGACGTCGCAGACGACCAGCGGCACCGCACCCGGAACGACCTGGCGATCGGCCCAGCTGTTGACGAACCGGGCCAGGCCGTGGCCGACCGCGCCGCCGAATATCGACGGCGCATCGGGATACGTCGCTTCGAGGTACTCGGCGATCTTCCACGAATCGACGACGGTGGTGTCGCCGTCGACGAGGATGGGCACGTTGAGCTGCCCGCTGAAGGCGATGGCCGGCTTGTCGGACACGCGGACCGGCTGGTACTCGACCGCCAGCTTCTTGTGCGCGATCGCCATCCGCGTGCGCCAGGCGAACTGGCTGTAGCGGCGGTCTTCGAGGCCGACGAGTTCGTAGAGTTGCAGTGCCATCCGGAGGTCCTCGTGTGCGTTGGCCTTCAGGTGCGCCGGTCGGAGAAGCGCGGTGCCTTCACGCTTGCCTCGAACTCGCGGGCGAGCGCTCCGGCCTCGAGCAGCACCACGTCGGCGGTGACCTCGAACTGCCGCTTGATCGAGACGACGAGCGTGTCGACCGCGCTGTCGTGCCCGGCGCCTCGCGCCAGCTCGACCGAGACGCGCATCGCATCGACGTCGCGCACGCAGACGAGTTCGCACTTGAAATCGTTGATCGCCGGCAGCGAGAACATGAAGTCCTCGAACTCGGCGTGGCCGATGTTGACGCCGCGCACCTTGAAGAAGCCGCTCGTGCGGTGCGCATGGCGAACGAGGGGGAAGACCGCATAGGGGTCGTCGCCGCCATCGGAGCCCGGCTCCAGCGTGACGAGGTCGCCCGACAGCCAGCGCACGAACGGCGTCACGTGGTTGGTCCACAGCGGCGTGACGACGAGCGCGCCGACCTCGCCATCGGGTACCGGCTCGTGCGTGTCGGGGTCGACGACCTCGATGCCGTACATGTCGCTCCAGACGCGAAATCCGCGCCCGGACTCGCCCTGATCCTCGGCGCCCATCATGCCGGCCTCGGTCATGCCGAAGGTGTCGCGCACGCGCGCCCCCCAGGCGCGCTCGAGCTTGGCGCGCTTCGCATCCGACAGCGGCTCGGCCGAGCACAGGACCGTGCGCACGCTGCTCGCCGCCAGGTCGATGCCTTCGAGGTCGGCCAGGTTGGCCAGGTGCAGGCCGTAGCTCGACATGCCCATCCACACCGTGGGCTCGAGGCGTGAGACGAGCTCGAGCTGCAGCCGCGACGGCGTGTTGCTGCCGGCGCCGGCCCAGTTCATCGAGACCCCCGCCGCGGTGGCGCTGCGCGCGAAGATCTGCCCCGCGGGGTGGATGCCGAGCGGGAACGAGTTGTGCGCTCGCTCGCCGCGGCCGATGCCGGCGCACGCGAAGGTGCGCGAGAAGGAGAGCAAGCCGTAGCGGATGTCGGCGTAGCTGCGCGGGTAGAAGAGCGGCCGGCCGGTCGCGCCGCCCGAGCGCCAGTACTCGGCGATGCCGTCGGGCGGCGTCAGGCAGAACGTGTCGTAGAACTCGGCGTCGCCGAGCGCGCGCAGCATCTCCTTGTCGAGAATCGGGATCTTGCGCCACTCGTCGGGGTCGTCGAGACGGTCGAGGTCGACGTGGTCGAGCTTGCCGCGCCAGAAGGGCGCCCGCTTCGCCTGCTGCAGCGCCACGACCTTGCGCCGGCTCTGGATGGCGGCGATCTCGGCCAGCGACCCGGGCAGCTCGAGCGGCACCGTATCAGCCCTTGCCTGACGCGCGCGGATGGAACTTCAACTCGCCGATCCAGCGGCGCTGCGCGTCGTAGCCGCCGCTTCCGATGCCCGCGTCGTCGACCATCGCCGCCAGCCGCGCTTCCTTCTCCGGCGTGTTCTCGGGGATCACGTCGACCGCGTCCTTCAGCATCGACTCGTAGTCGGCGCCGATCGGGCACACGTCGGCGCAGCGCCGGCAGCCGGTGATCGCGCCGGCACCTCGCAGGATGCTTTGCCAGAGGTTGAAGGTCGTCTCGGAGCGAAGCAGCTCGCGCCGCTGCTCGGCGGTCGACGCCTCGATCAGCTGCTCGATGTGACCCGACAGCTTCGCGAAACCGTAGGGCGATCGGTGCGTGTCGCAGGCGGGCCAGTCGCGGTCCCACGCCTTCACGGCATCCGGCGGGCAGGTCTTGAGGCAGCGACCGCACTCGGGGCCGAGGCAGAGCGCCTCGCTCATCCGCGTGTCGCACTCGACCTCGGCAGAACACAGCACCGCCGTGAGCACGACGCGCGGACCGTATTCCGGCGTCAGGAGCTGCAGGTTCAGCCCGAGCGTGCCGAGGCCGGCCTCGACTGCGGCGTGCGGCAGCGACAGCAGCGTCGTCATGTGACGCGATGGATCGTCGTCGTAGCGCCACGGATCGACGTGCGTCGGCGGCGCGATGATGGCGGGGTAGCCCTGGTCCTCGAGCCAGTAGACGAGCTCGAGCGACGTCTCCTCGAGCATCGACAGCGCCAGCTCGTCGTTGTAATACTTGTGGCGATCGTTCCACGCGGGAAGGCGGGCGACGCCGCTGTTGAGCTTCTTCGCCAGCACGATCACTCGATCGGAATCGAGTTCGGTGATGTCCGACGGGCGCTTCGGGTCGGCCGGGTCGGGCGGATTTGCGTCGAGCACCTTGCCGTCGGCAATGCCGACCAGGTCGGCGCCGAGCTCGATCGCCTTGCGCTTGACCTCGGCGGCGGTCAGCGTCGTCTTGAACATGAGGCTCATGGCGCCTCTTCCTCGCGCACGACCTGCGCCTCGGGTGCCTGCTCCGCGCGCTCCTTCTGCTGCCGCTTGAACTCCTGCATCTGCCGCGCGACGATGCCGAGGTAGCCGTCGACGCCGACCCAGCGGCGGTTCCAGTCGTTCAGCCCGGCGATCTCCGGCCCCTCGCCGGCGTCGTGCGTGGCGCGGTTGGCCTTGTACTGCTTGCCGAGCGCCACCTTCTCCGGCGTCTTCTCGGGGATCGCCTTCTGCACGTCGGCGAGATGCGCGTGGTAGTCGTTGCCGACCGGGCACACCGCGAGGCAGCGCGGGCAGTCGCCGAACGAGCCGACGACGCGCAGCAGGCCTTGCCAGAAGCCGAAGAAGTCGCGCGAGCGGAACAGCGTGGCGGCGTCTGTCTTGCCGTCGATCAGGCCGTCGAACATGCCGAGCATCGTGCCGAAGCCGAACTCCTGCGCTTCGGTGGCGCAGGCGCGCTTGTCGATGCCGAAGTGCAGCACCGCGTCGGCCGGGCACGAGTGCAGGCAGCGGCTGCACGACTCGCCGATGCAGACCTGCTCGGTGATGCGCGCGTCGGGCTCGAGCTCGACCTCGGTGAGGATGCCGGTGAGGTAGACGCGCGGCCCGAACTCGGGCGTCAGGATGTTGACCTCGAGGCCGAGCGTGCCGAGGCCCGCCTCGACGCCGAGGTGCCGGGTCGACAGGCGCCCGTAGCTCGCGCGCTTGTACGCCCACTCGGTTTCCTGCGACGCGGTCACGAGCGTCGGGTGCCCTTCCGCCTCGAGCTCCTCGGCGATCCGGTAGGCCACCTTGTCCATCTTGCGAAGGACGAGCATGTCGATGTACTGCACCGGCGTGTTGCTCTTGCAGCGGAAGGCGCCGGCGGGAATGCGCTGCGCGACGACGATGACGCTGCGGCACGTCTTGAGGATGCGCTCGGGCGTCTGCGGCCAGCGCGGGTCGGGCGGGAAGGCGTTGAGCGTGTCGGCGCTGGCGATGCCGACAAGATCGGCGCCGAGCTCCTTCGCGCGCTGCTTCACGTAGGCCGCGGTCAGCGGCACGGGGGGTCGGGGATGCGTTCTCCCGCGGGGGCGGGGCACCGCGGCGGTCGCGGTCATGGGCGGTCTCGGCGGCGTGGGAGTCGCGTCATCTTATGCGGCTCTCTTCGATGGTGCGCTGTTCACACGCCGAGATGGCGCTGCCACAGCGCCGGGTCGGCGTCGAGCTCGGCCGAGCTGCCGGTCCAGACGACGCGGCCCTTCTCCAGGATCACGTGCCGGTCGGCGATCTGGATCAGCCGCTGCACGTACTTGTCGATCACCAGGATGGCCTGCCCCGCCGCGCGCAGCGCCGCGAGGCAGCGCCAGATCTCCTGTCGCACGAGCGGCGCCAGGCCTTCGGTCGCCTCGTCGAGGACGAGCAGTCGCGGCGAGGTGACGAGGGCGCGGCCGATCGCCAGCATCTGCTGCTCGCCGCCGGAGAGCTCGTTGCCCATGTGGCGACGCCGCTCGAAGAGCCCCGGGAACAGCTCCCAGACGCGCTCGACCGCCTGCCCGCGGACACGGCCCGCATCGGTTCGCTCGAAGGCGGTGAGGTGCTCGGCGACGCTGAGGTTGGGGAATATCTGCCGACCCTCGGGGACGAGGCCGACGCCGAGGCGGGAGATGCGATGCGGCGGCATGCGCGCGATCGGCTCGCCGCCGAACACGATCTCGCCCGATCGCGCCGCGTTCAGGCCGGTGATGGCGCGAACGAGCGTCGTCTTGCCCATGCCGTTGCGACCGAGCAGCGCGACGACCTCGCCGGCGCCGATGTGCAGGTCGACGCCATGGAGCACCTCGCTCGCACCGTAGCCGGCGTGCAACGCGCGCACATCGAGCAGCGCGCCCGAGCCGCTGCCGCCGGATGCTGCAGTCATTCCTCGCCCAGGTAGGCTTCGACGACAGCCGCGTCGGCGCGCACCGCCGCGGGCGTGCCGCTGGCGATGATCTGGCCGCTGACGAGCACCGAGACGCGGTCGGCTAGGCGGAACACGGCGTCGACGTCGTGCTCGATGAGCAGCACCGTCGTGCCGCCGCGCAGGTTCGCGATCAGCGCCTCCATGCGCCGCGACTCGTCGGCGCCCATTCCCGCCATCGGCTCGTCGAGCAGCACGAGTCGCGGCCGGCTGGCGACCGCGAGGCCCACTTCCAGGGCACGTTGCTCTCCGTGCGAGAGCGCGTCGATGGCGGACCCGGCCTTCGCTTCGAGGCCGATCTCGGCGAGCACCTGCCGCGCCCGTTCGGCACGGGCGGCCGGCTGTCGCAGCACCCCGGCGTCGGCCTCGGCGCCGTGCCCGGCGATCGCCTGCACGGCCAGGGCCACGTTGTCGAAGACGCTGAAGCTGCGGAACAGCCGCGTGATCTGGAACGAGCGGACGAGGCCGAGCCGCGCCCGGCGATGCGGAGGCAGACCGGTGATGTCGACGCCGTCGAGCACGATGCGGCCGCTGTCGCTCCTCAGCTGCCCGGCGATTTGCGACACCAGCGTCGTCTTGCCGGCGCCGTTCGGGCCGATCAGCGCGTGCACCTCTCCCGCTCGCACCTGCAGGTCGATGCCGGCGCTGGCCACGACGCCGCCGAAGCGCTTCGACAGGCGCTGCACGTCGAGGAGCGGCGCCGCGTTCGCCGTTTCCGTCATCGCGGCGGCCTCCGCCGCATCAACCCCGCCAAACCATGGCGCGCGAACAGCACGACGGCGAGCAGCACCCAGCCGGTCCAGAACTCCCAGTGCGTCGTGTAGGCGGAGAGTCCTTCCTCCAGCAGCAGGAGCAGAACGGCGCCGAGCACGCCGCCCCACACCGACGCGACGCCACCGAGGATGA
>JBBSPY010000099.1:0-11089 GCA_038258415.1 Burkholderiales bacterium | reverse complement strand
GCCACGGCCGCGGACGGTTCGAACGAATTGCTGGTTGTGGTCGCCGAGCGCCGCTCGAAGTTCGCTGACGCACTGGACGAGCGAGTCGTCCGTCACCACCACCGCGGGCCAGAGCGAGGCCTTCAGTTCGGCCCGGGTGAGAAGCCGGCCCGGCTGCGCGAGAAACAGTCGCAGGAGGGTCTCGACCTGCGGCCGAAGCTCGACCACGACGCCTGCGCGCCGCAACTCGCGGCGATTCGTATCGAACACGTAGGCATCGAACCTGATACCGCCGGCTCCTTCTGACATCGATGAAGACACGGACATGCGCCTCACTTCGCGATTCATCGAACTTTCGCCGCTCGTTCGGCGAACCTTCGCGTTGTTCGTGTTCGACGAGCGGAGGATTCTGCGCGTGCGTTCCCGGCTCGTCCACGCTTGTCGTGGCGTGCCGCGAACGCTGGCAGTCGAACGGTGGCTCGGTTCGGACGGCTGTCCCAGTTCCCGTCCGGCCGCCTGGAAACCATGATGACCTTTCTCCGATCCCTGCTCGTCTCCGGTTGCGTCGCCGCTGCCTGCGCCCTCGTCGGTTGCGGAGGCGGCGGTTCTTCAGACGACGACACCCCGGTGACCGTCGACCCGCCGCCGGCAAACGGCAGCTATGCCGGAACCTACGCGTGCATGTCGCCGGGCAAGTCATCCGACGACTCGCTCGTCGTGACGGCGGTGCTGCCGACGGCGACCGGAGCCTTCTCGTCGTGCAGCGGAACCGGCGCCTTCGGTACGGTCACCATCGCCTGCACGGGAACGATCGCAACGGGGGGCGCACTGGCCATCTCCGGCACGGACAGCCACAACAACACGGTGACGTTGACGGGCCAGGCGACCGCCAACCTTGCCACCGGCACCTACAGGATCACGCCGGCCTCGTTGTCCGGCACGTTTCGGTGCACGCACTGAGCGATTGTCGACCGCGCCGGTCCGCACGTCGAACCGCTAGCGCGGCGCCGCCTTCTCCACGATCAGCGGCACGACGCCTATCGCGGCGCGGATGCGCGCCGCCGCCTGCGCGGCCTCGTCCCGGCTCGGATACGGGCCGACCTGCACGCGGTAAAGCTGCACGTCAGCGACGGTGGTCACCTTTGCAGCCATCGCCTCGATCTCGACGGTGACACGACGCTGGAACGAGGCCGCGCCCGAGGCATCGCGAAAGGCGCCGATCTGCACCCAGAAGCTGGCCACGGCGGGCTCGGTCGGCGCAGCAGCGGAGGTGGCCGAAATCGGGACGACCGCGTCGGCCGGAACGGTCGTCGCGACGGCCAACCCCGGCTCGCGGCGCCACGAATCGGCGCGGATCTCGTCCCACGTGATCCGCTGCAACTCGACCGGCGCGACGCCGCGCAGCACGCCGAGCTTCGCGGCTGCTGCGTAGCTCAGGTCGACGATGCGGCCTGGGTGGAAGGGGCCGCGGTCGTTGACGCGGACGACGACCTCGCGGCCGTTGGCCGGGTTGCGGATGCGTGCGTAGCTCGGGATCGGCAGCGTCGGGTGCGCGGCCGTCATCGCGTACATGTCGTAGCGCTCGCCGCTGGCGGTCGGCCGGCCGTGGAACTTGCGTCCGTACCACGACGCGAGGCCGCGCTCGACGAGCGGGCTGTCGGCGGCCAGCGGCACGTAGTCGCGGCCGAACACCTGGTACGGCTTGTTCGCGCCACCAGGGCGGACGTCCTCGACCCGCGGCTCGGCATCCGGCCGCCGGTCGACATCGGCCGGTGGGTCGATGCCGGGGCCGTCGCGGTCGTCGCGGTCGCGATGTGCACCGCCGCCAGAAGTACCGGCGCAGCCGACGAGCAGGGCCGCGAGCAGCGCCGTTGCCAGCGCCGCAACCGGTCTCACGCGCAGTCGACGGTCCGGAACTCGACGCGACGGTCGAGCGCGTCGCGGGCGTCGTCGGTGCCGAGGTCGACGATCGTCTCGCGCGAGCCGACGCCGACCGCCTCGAGCCGGCCGGCGAGCGCCTTGTCAAGCAGCTCGAGGCCCTCGCGGACGGCGGCCGCGCGCCGCTTCGACAGCGCGTCGTTGCCGGCGACGCTGCCGGTGCGGCTGGTGTGTCCGACGACCCGCATGCAGGTCTCTCGCACGCCGGCCTGCACCGCGATCTCGCGCAGCCACATCGCATACTGTGCGCGCAGGTCGGCCGAGGCGATCAAGCGCGTCGAACCGGGCGCGAACAGCATCTTGATCGGCAGGCGGCGCGTCTCGAGACCGACGCCGACGATGCGCCCGAAGGCCTCGGCCGCTTCCTTGCGCTTGCCGCTGCGCCAGCTCGCGAGGTAGAGCCCGTTGAGCACGCGCAGGTCGTCGCGCGCGGCCAGCGGGGCCGCCTCGTTAAAGAGGCGCAGCGCTTCGGGCGTGCGGTTGTCGGCGAGCGCGACCTGCGCCTCGCGGATCAGCGCCTGCGCCGGTAGCCGCGCCAGGTATTCGGCGGACATCGCGTCGCCGGGGGAGCTGCCCTGGCACGACTTGATGTACGCGAGCGTGGTCTTGTCGAGCGCCCACGTCGGGCTGTCGCGATAGAAGGGCGTCGGCTCGGCGTTGACGGTCGCGACGGTCGCCCGGTCGACGCGCTTGGCAACGAGCTTGCCGCTGGCGAGGTCGATCACCACGAGGCAGACACGAAACGCGTCGGCCGATGCGGCACGGGCGTCGCCGGTGTGCACCGGCGTGAGCGTGCCGATCAGCAGCAGGGGCTTGCGCGCCAGGACACCGCGCGACAGCGGCTGCAGCTTCCATTGCGGCGCGCGCGATGGCAGCAGCGAGGCGAGTTGCTGGCCCATCAGCGCCGTGGCGGTCGTCTGCTGGCCGCTCGATGCGTCGAGGAGCGGGTCGATCACCAGCTCGCGCGGTCCTGCGCCGACGACGCCGCGCGCGTCTTGCAGCAGCCGCTCGCCGGCGCGCGCAACGACCTCGGCGAACGCCCCGGGGGGCTCGACGACCGCCGGCGCGGGGGGCACCGGCGACGGGCGCGGCGGCACGGGCGCCGGTGTGGCGGGCGGCGGTGTGTCGCGTTTCACCGGACCCGCGCAGCCGATGGCGGCGACTGCGGTCAGGACCGCGAGCGCGAACACGCGCGCACGCTGTGCGGTTGCTCCGCTGCGATGCGATGACGGGGGCGACCTGGGCATGACGGGTGCGGCGTGACGTGCGACGACGGAGGCGACGCCGCACTTTAGCCCGCGGCCACGCGGTTCATGCCACCGGCTGGCGCCGGCGGTCCGTCGAACAGCCCGCTCCGAGTCCTACGTCTCACGCCGGAGCGTGCCGACAGTCGGGTTGCCGCCGATTCGCGACAGTTGTGCATCGGCGGCGCGATCGGTGCCGCTGACCACCAACGAAAGCGGGGATCAACATGAACAAGGATCAAGTCAAGGGCAATCTGGAGCAGGCCAAGGGTTCCGTGAAGGAAGCGACGGGCAAGGTCGTCGGCAACCGCGACCTCGAAGCCGAAGGCGCCGTCGACAAGGCCGCCGGCAAGACGCAGGAAACCTATGGCGACGCCAAGGAAAAGGTAAAAGACGGCATCGACAAGCTCTGACGAGTCGATCGGTCCCAGCGGCGGACGACGCGAGTCGTCCGCCGCTCTTCGTTCTGTCGCCGCTCACGTATGTCGGCCTGCGCCTCAGGACGACCAGCGCTCCCGCAGCATCCGGGCCACGTCGATCGGCGCGTGCGCAGACTCCATTGGGGCGTCGTCATGCGGTGCGGAGCGGGTCGCACCGACGACTTCGTCGAAGCAGGCGCGAATCTCGAGCGGCAGGAATCGGCTGATCGAGCCGTAGACATGACGGTCGCCCCAGTGGCGCTGTTGTGTCACGTAGAAGCGCTGCGGAACGAGCACGTGCAGATGCTGCCGGGCGCGTGTGAGCGCGACGTAGAGCAGGCGCCGCTCCTCCTCGATCTCGTCGTCGCGGCCGGTCGCCATGTCCGACGGGATGCAGCCGTCGACGGCGTTCAGCACTGAGACCGCCGTCCACTCCTGGCCCTTGGCGGAATGGATCGTCGACAGCACGAGCCAGTCTTCGTCGCGTGAGGGCTCACCCGACTCGTCGCTCGTCGCCGCCGGCGGGTCGAGCGCGAGTTCGGTGAGGAAGCGGTCCCGCGACGGGTAGCCCGCTGCCAGGCGAACCAGTTGCGCGATGTCGGCGGCACGTGGCTCGGTCTCGTCGAACAGCCGGTCGAGCTGCGGGCGGTACCAGCGTTCGACGGCGTGCAGCGGGTCGGGCCAGCTCACGTTTTCGTCGTGCAGCGCGTCGAGCAGCGACACGAAGGCCGCCCACGCGGCGGCCGACGACGGCGGCGCCACAACCCCGCGCCAGGCCGCGACCGGATCGTCGGCGTCGCGCAACCGGCCGACGATGCGCCCGGCCGTCGCAGCGCCGATGCCCGGCACGAGTTGCAGGGCACGCAACGCAGCGCGCTCGCCGCGCGGGTTGGCGGCGAGCCGCACGATCGCCAGCACGTCCTTGACGTGCGCGCCTTCGAGGAACTTGAGGCCGCCGTACTTGACGAACGGAATGTTGCGGCGCGCCAGCTCGAGCTCGAGCGCGGCGCTGTGCGAGGCGGTCCGGAACAGCACCGCCTGGCGCTTCAGGGCGAGGCCGCTCTCGCGCAGGGCCAGCGTGCGGTCGGCGACCCACGTCGCCTGTTCGCTGTCGTCGCCCACGGAGACGAGCATCGGCCGCTCGAACGCAGCGCGGTCGCTCCACATCGTCTTCGCATGACGCTCGCCGGCCAGCGCGATGACCGCGTTCGACGCTGCCAGCAGCGGCGCCGTCGACCGGTAGTTGCGCTCGAGCGCGACGACCGTTGCCGGCGGATCGAACTGAACCGCGAAGTCGAGGATGTTGCGGACCTCGGCGGCGCGAAAAGAGTAGATCGACTGCGCGTCGTCACCGACGACGGTCAGGTTGCGGCCGGCGGGCGCGAGCGCCGAGACGATCGCCGCCTGCAGGCGGTTGGTGTCCTGGTACTCGTCGACGAGGACGTGGTCGAAGCGCCGACGCATCGCCGCGGCGATCGGCGGCGAGTCGAGCGCGGCCGCCCAGGCGAGCAGCAGGTCGTCGAAATCCAGCACGTGCTGCCCGGCCTTGGCCTCGGCGTAGGCGGCGAACAGCCGCTGCAGGCCGTCGCGATGCTCGAGACACCACGGGAAGTGCGCTTCGATCACGGCGCCGAGCGTGCTGCAGGCGTTGACGACGCGGCTGTGGATCGCCAGGCACGTCCCGCGCTGCGGGAAGCGCGACTTCGACGCCGCGAAGCCGAGCCTCGTTCGCAGCACGTGCATCAGGTCTTCGGAGTCGCTGCGGTCGTCGACGCCGAACGCAGGGTCGAGGCCGAGCGCCGCGGCGTGGGCGCGCAACAGCCGCGCGCCGACGCTATGGAAGGTGCCGCACCAGGCCCGCCGCGACGCGGCGGCCGATGGCGCCAGGCCGAGGGCGCTGCGCAGGACCCGGGCCACGCGCCGCTCCATCTCGGCGGCGGCGCGGCGCGAGAAGGTGAGCAGCAGGATGCGCGACGGGTCGGCACCGGCCTGGACGAGCCGGGCCACGCGCGAGGCCAGCGTCAGCGTCTTGCCCGATCCGGCCCCGGCGATGACGAGCAACGGCCCGCACGCTCCGCCGGCTGCGACGGCCTCGATGCCGTGCTCGACGGCGACCCGCTGCTCCGCGTTGAGCGCAGGGCTGGACGCGGCACCGGATGCGGTGCCAGCGCCGCCGGAGGCCGGGATCGGGGTGTCGGTCGACGCGTGCATCGCAGGGACCACTGTAGTTGCATCCAGCCCGCCACGGCGCGACGACGCGCGTGGAGCTTCATTTCCGCGCCGCGCGACCGATGACCCCTCATGTCAACCGTCACCGCGCCGATGAGCCTCGACACGGGCGGCTCCATCCTGGCGCCGCGGTCGAGCGTGCCGGCGCCGCGGCCGCTCGTTCTGCGCGACGACCCCCGGGGCAGCGGCGACGTCGGCGCGGGCTTCGCCCTCGAATGGGCAGGCCTGCTCGCGGCGCTCGCCTGCGTCGGCGCGGTGCTTGCGGCGTCGCTCTGGCATGCGCACGGCAGCGTCGACGCGGCAGAGCGCGACCGCCTCGCGGTGCAGGCGCGCGTCGTCGACGAGAACGTGGCCCAGCAGATCGACGGCGTCAACCGCGCCCTGGCCAGCGTCCGCGACGACTACCTCGCAGCGCCGTCGCACGCCGTGTCGGCCGTGATGTCGACGCGGCTGAAGGCGATCGCCGACGCACTCCCCGGCGTGCGTTCACTGGTCCTGCTCGACAGCGATGGCAACGTCGGCGCCACCAGCGTCGGCTCGCTGGTCGGCCGCGACTTCAGCGATCGCGACTACTTTCGCGCCGCGCGCAACGGGCACGATCCGTCGACGCTCCACGTGGCGGCGCCGTACCGGACCTCACTCGGCACCTGGACGATCGTCTTCACCCGCGCGATCGTCTCTCCGAGCGGGGCCTTCGTCGGCGCCGTGGCCGCGGCGCTCGAGCCCGACTACTTCGGGGTGCTGATGCGCTCGGTGCTCTACGCACCCGACATGGTCGTCTCGCTCGGGCACAGCGACGGCAAGACCTTCGTGATCGTGCCGCGCGACGAGACCCGCCCGGAGATCGGCAATGGTGGCGGCCCGCGCCTGATGGCGACGCGCGAGATCTCGCCAGGTGCGCTGCGCATGGACCGGCCCCTCGTCGCCACCGTCGGACGCAGCGAAGCGGCGGTGTTTCGCGACTGGCAACACCAGTCGTTCCAGTACGCGGCGTTCCTCGGCCTGCTCTGCGCCGCCGCCGCGTTCGGCCTGCACCGGGCACAGGCGCGGCGGGTCGAGGTGGCGGCACTGCGCAGCGCCGCCAACGCCGAACGGCAGTCTCACGCCGAGCAGCTCGCGCTGGCCCTGCACAGCGCCGACATGGGCCTGTGGACCTGGGATCTCGCCAACGACCGCTACACCTTCGACGCCACCGGCTCGCGCGACGTCGGCGTCGACATCGACGGCCCCGACCGGCTCGATCGCGACTGGCGAAGGGCGATCCACAACGCCGACCGGCCACGCCTGATGGTCGCGGTGGAGGCGCACTTCCGCGGCGACGTCCCGACCTTCGATGCCGAGTTCCGCGTCCGCCACCACGACGGCTCGTGGGTCTGGATGCACAGCCGCGGCAGGATCGTCGAGCGCGACGGGTTCGGCGCACCGTCGAAGATGGCGGGCACCCACCTCAACATCACCGAGCGCAAACGCACCGAGGCGCGCATCGCCCGCACCGGCGAGATGCTGCGCCGGACCGGCGAGCTCGCGAACATCGGCGGCTGGGAACTCGAGTTGTCGAGTGGCCGTCTCGAGTGGAGCGAGCAGGTCTTCCGCATCCACGACCTCGACCCGGGCGAGGCGCCACCACTCGAAGGTGCGATCGCCTACTACGCGCCCGAGGCGCAGCCGCAGATCACCGACGCGATCGAGCTCGCCGCCGCCGACGGAACGCCGTGGGACCTGGAGTTGCCGTTCGTCACCGCGCGCGGCCGCCCGCGCTGGGTGCGAACACAGGGCGTCGCGTTGATGGAGGACGGCAAGCCGGCGCGCCTGCTCTGCGCCCTGCAGGACGTCACCGAACGCAAGACCACCGCGCTCGAGCTGCTGCGACTCAACGAACAGCTGCAGCGGCTGTCGACGACCGATCCGCTCACCGAGGTCGGCAACCGGCGCCTGTTCGACCAGACGCTGCGAACCGAGTGGTCGCGCGCGGCGCGGCGCGGCGAACCGGTCGGTCTTCTGATGATCGACCTCGACCACTTCAAGGAGTACAACGACCACTACGGCCATCCGGCGGGCGATGCCTGCCTGCGCCAGGTGGCCAGGCTGATCGGCGATGCGGTTCGGCGCGGCGGCGAGCTCGTCTCGCGCTACGGCGGCGAGGAGTTCGCGCTGCTGCTGCCCGGCGCCACGCTCGCCGACGCTCTGCTGGCGGCCGAGCGCTGCAGCCAGCTCATCGCCGAGGCGAAGATCGAGCACCGCGCCTCGCCGATGTCGGCCTGGGTCACGGTCTCGATCGGCGCGGCGAGCCAGAACGCCTCCTCAAACGTCGGCTGCGAGGGCCTCGTCGACATCGCCGACGCGGCGCTCTATCGCGCCAAGCGCTGCGGCCGTGGGCGGATCGAGTCGTGAGGCGGCAGCGGGCCGTCCTCAGCGCGCGAGCAGCACCAGCGCCGCTGCGACCGCCGCCGGCAGCGCCTGCACGATCAGGATCTTGCGGCTGACGGTGAGCGCGCCGTAGACCCCGGCCACGACCACGCAGCCGAGAAAGAAGAGCTTCACCGGATCGCCGGCCACGCCGAGCCACACGCCCCAGACGAGTCCGGCGGCGAGAAAGCCGTTGTAGAGACCCTGGTTGCCTGCGAGCACCTTGGTCCTGGCCGCGTCCTCGGCGCTTTGGCCGAAGGTGCGCAGGCCGATCGGCCGCTCCCACAGGAACATCTCGAGGACGAGGAACCAGGCGTGCAGCAGTGCGACCAGCACGGTCGCGATGTCGGCGGCGATCCTCATGACGCGCTCGCCTGCGAGGTCGCAGGCCGCTGCGCGCGCTTTCGCGCCGTTGCCCGCGGCCGCTTCGTCGCTGGCGAACGGCGCACATGCGACGGCGCCGCTCTCGCCGGCGCCATCGCTGGCTCGCTTGCGGCGACCAGCTTGCGCAAGGTCTCCATCGCCCGCTCGATCTGCACGCCGATCGCGTGCACGTCGGGCACCGCGCGGCGGCAGGCGATGAGGCCGAAGCACAGCCGGTCGACGTGGCTCTGCACGGTGATGTTGAGGGCGATGCCGTGGCCGACGATGGACACCGGGAAGTAGTCGGTCATCCTGGCGCCGGCGAGGTAGACCGGCACCTTCGAGCCGGGCACGTTGGAGATCGCGACGTTGACGACGCGCAGCCAGTCGGCGATGCGCGAGCGGCCGTAGAGCGAAGCCAGGCCGCTGATGAGCCACGGCGACCCGAGCGACGGAAAGTCGGTCGGGATGACGCCACCGAACGTACCCATCTGACGCTTCATCGCCGCCGTGCCGCGCCGAATCGCGGCCAGCCGCGCCGCCGGGTCGGCGAGCTCGGTCCCGAGGTCGATCAACGTTCCGGCGACCTGGTTGTTGGAGCTCGTGTCGCCCTCGGCGCGCAGCGAGATCGGCACGCCGGCGACCAGCGATCGCTCGGGCAGCTCGCCGCCTTCCTTCAGGTAGGCGCGCAGCGCCGTGCTGCACAGCCAGAGGACGACGTCGTTGATCGAGGCGCCGAATTGCTTGCCCATCGCCTTGACCTCGGGCAACGGCAGCGCCACCGCGGCGAAGGCGCGCTGGTTCGTGATCGAGCGGTTGAAAGGCGTGGCCGGGGCGAGATTCCAGCGGCTCGGCGCCGCCGCAGCGCGACGCGCGGCACGCTCGTCGGCGGACTCGGCGCGACGCGACGCGACCACCTCGCCCACTGCGGCGCGGGCAGTCGCCGCCATCTTCGGCAGCAGCTTGACGCCCTCCACGATCTGCCGCAGCTGGTTTTGCAGCGCCGCCGCCACCAGCTCGGCGACACCGAGCTGATAGGTGTTGGCGCGCAGCTCGCGCGGCGGCTTCACGGTGCGAGGCTCGGGCGTCAGGTCGAACAGGCTGGTCGCCATCGCCACGCCGGCCTGTCCGTCGACCGCCGCATGGTGCACCTTGCCGTAGAAGCCGATGCGACCGTCGGCGAGGCCCTCGATCACGTACAGCTCCCACAGAGGCCGGCTGCGGTCGAGCAGCATCGAGTGCAATCGGGCGACCAGCGCCTCCAGCTGCTCGAGCGAGCCCGGCTTCGGCAGCACCATGTAGCGCACGTGGTAGTCGATGTCGATGTCGTCGTCGTGGATCCAGACCGGGTTGGCGATGTCGAACGGCATCAGCGCGAGCTTGCGGGTGAAGACCGGCGCCAGGTGCATCCGCTTCGCGACGTGCGCCTTCACCGCTTCGTACCAGCCTTCGCCCGAATAGTCGGCAGGCGGCTCGAACAGGTTCAGGCTGCCGACGTGCATCGGCATCTCGGCACTTTCCAGGTGCAGGAAGGCGCCATCGACGATGCTCAGGTGTTTCATCTGCGTCATGCGCGTGCTCCTCGGGCCGGGTCGCCGTTGTACCGCGCACCCGCCAGGCCGGCCAGCGGACTTGCACGGAGTCCGCGGCTCACACGACATACTGGGCGACGTTTCACTCCGCGACCCTAGCAACGCCCATGAAGCCCTACCTCTACCGCGCGACCTTCGACCGCAGCCTCATCGAGCACATCGTCAAGACCGGCGGCCGGCTCGACGACACGATGCGCGTCAGCATCGAGGCTTTTGGCGGCCGCCTCGTGCGCTGCCACCTGATCGCCGCTTCGATCGACCCGATCGGCTTCGTCGAGTTTCCCGAGGACATCGCGGCCCGTTCCTGGAATGCGTTCTACGCGACCCAGCCCGGCGTCACGCACTCGACGATCGAGCGGATGCTCGACGAGGCCGACGTCGCCGAACTCGCGCACCGGGTGCGCGGCAGCAGCGCCGCCGCCACCGCGCACCGCTGAATCGCAGGGCCCCGGCCATGGACGCCTCCACCACGACGCCGACCGCCGCCGACGACCGCAAGGCCTTCTACGAACGCATCGACCAGTTGCACCTGACACCGCTCTGGGAGGTGCTCGGCGCGCTCGTGCCGAAGGCGCCGACGAGCCCCGTCGCACCGGCCATGTGGCACTACGACGACGTGCGACCGCACGTGCTCGAAGCGGGCCGGCTCATCACCGCCGAGGAAGCCGAGCGACGCGTGCTGGTGCTCGAGAACCCGTCGCTGCGTGGCCGCTCGTCGATCACGCAGTCGATCTATGCCGGTCTGCAGTTGATCCTGCCCGGCGAAGTGGCGCCCGCGCACCGGCACACGCAGTCGGCGCTGCGCCTGGTGCTCGACGGCAACGGCGCCTACACCGCGGTCGACGGCGAGCGCACGACGATGCGCTACGGCGACTTCATCATCACGCCGTCGTGGACCTTCCACGACCACGGCAACGAT
>JBBSPY010000098.1:0-11179 GCA_038258415.1 Burkholderiales bacterium | reverse complement strand
GCAAGCTCGCGCCGAGCCTTGTCGACGATGCGCTGCAGACCCGCCGTCTCGCGTCGATCGCGACGGCTCAGGGCGTCGACGAGCCAGGCGCGCTCCTCGTCGCCTGCCGCCGCCATGAACGCCCGACCGGCCGCCGACTCGACCAGCGGCACGCGCGAGCCGATCTCGCGCAGCACGATCACCGTGCCGCTGCCGCGAAAGTACTCGACGTAGACCATCTCCAGCGCGGTGCGCTCGGCGAGTGCAACCGGTGCGCCGAAGCGCTGCGCCAAGGCTTCCATCGGGATGCGCGCCGCCGCCCGCACGTCGCGTGAGCCGAGGAAGGCGCGGGCCACGTTGACGACACGTGCACCGAGGCGGTACCTGTTCTGCTCCACCGCGAACGACAGCATCCCCTGGCGCGCGAGCTGCGTGGTCAGGCGCGAGACGGTCGACTTCGGCAGTCCTGTAGCCGCTGCGATTTCGACGTTGGACAGGTGCCACGCGCCGTCTGCAAAGGCCTCGAGCACGGCGAACGCACGCCCGAGCTGGCCGCCGTGGTCATCGGCATCGGCGCTCTCGCGCTGCAACTGATCGAGTAGGGTCGGGCGGGCCATCGAAGACGGCCTTCCGGCCCGTCAGTCCACCTTGATGTTCGCATTGCGCATGACCTCGCGCCAGCGCGCGTGCTCCTCGCGCAGCTTGACGGCGAGCGGCGCGGGTTTGCCGGCGCCCGGCTCGAGGCTGTACTCGCCGATTCGCTGGCGCACGGTCGGGTCGGCCAGCGCCTTTTGCAGCGACGCGCTGAGCTTCGCGATGATGGGCTCCGGCGTGCCGCCCGGCGCGAACAGGCCCTGCCAGCCCGAGCCGTCGAATCCGGCGAACTTCTCGCCGAGCGTCGGCACGTCGGGCAAGACCGACAGGCGATGGGGGGTGTTGACCGCCAGCGCCTTGAGCTTGCCGGCGCGGATCTGCGGCACGGCGGTGGAAGACAGGTCGAACATCACGTCGACCTGATTGCCGAGCAGGTCGTTCATCGCCGGTGCCGCACCCTTGTACGGCACGTGGATCAGGTCGGTTCCGGTCTTGGCCTTCAGCCACTCCATGTTGAGCTGCGGAAACGAGCCGTTGCCGTAGGACGCGTAGCTCAGCTTGCCTGGGTTGGCCTTGGCATACGCGAGGAAGCCATCGAGCGAGTCGAACGGCATCTGCGGGCGTGCCACCAGCACCATGCCGCCGGTCACCGTCTCGCCGATCGCCGCGAAGTCCTTGAACGGGTCGAACGGCGGCTTCGCGTAGAGGTGCGGATTGGCGGTCAGGATCGAACCAACCGCATAGAACAGCGTGTAGCCGTCCGGCGAGGCCCTGGCGACGGCCTGCGCGCCGACGTTGCCACCGGCGCCCGGGCGGTTCTCGACGACGATCGGCTGGCCGAGATCGCGTGCCATCGCGGCGCTGATCAGCCGGGCCAGCACATCGGCACCGCCGCCGGGCGGGAAGGGAACGACGACGGTCACGGGCTTGTCGGGGAAGCCCGACTGGGCGAGCGAGGGACCGCCGGCGAGCAGGGCAACGGCGGCTGCCGCGGCTGCGACGAGGTGTCTGCGGTTCATCGGGGGTCTCCTTCGGTGGTGGATGCGGAGGCGTCAGTCGCGCGCTGGCAGGCCGAGCAACACGCGAGCTTCGTCGGCACTGGCGAGCTCGAACCCGAGCGAATCGATCAATGTGGCGGCGCGCGCACACAAGGCCGCATTGCTCGGAGCGAGCACGCCGCGCGAGAGATAGAGGTTGTCCTCGAGCCCGACGCGCACATGGCCGCCGAGAATCGCCGCCTGCGCGACCATCGGGAACTGTTGCGCAGAGATGCCGAAGGCGGACCACGTCGACTCCGAAGGCAGCTGGTCGCGCAGCAGCAGCATGTGCTGCGTGCTGGCCGGCGCGCCCCAGGGGATGCCGAGGCAGAGCTGAAACAGGGGCCCGCGGCCCGCCGCGTAGATGTCGCCTTGCTCGACGAGGTGCTTTGCAAGACGGAGATGTCCGTGGTCGAAGACCTCGATCTCCGCCAGCACCCCCGCGTCGCGCACCAGCGCGGCCATGCAACGCAGGTGATCC
Source organism: Burkholderiales bacterium (assembly GCA_038258415.1). GTDB lineage: Bacteria > Pseudomonadota > Gammaproteobacteria > Burkholderiales > Burkholderiaceae_C > Schlegelella_A. The sequence continues at coordinate 9,088 of JBBSPY010000098.1, read as the reverse complement.
GGCGTGTTGATGAAGCTCGAATCGCCGAACGTGAACGTGGCGACATCCAGGCTGCAGATCTCGGGCTGCAGCGCGAGCACATGGGCGACCCGGTCTTCCGGCGGCGCAAGGGTGCTGGACGGCGCGCCGATGCGGGGGTCGTCGGTGCCAGGTGTCCAGCGTGCGCCCGGACCGCAAGTCAGGTTGACGATGACCCCGGGCGCTGCCTCGCGGATGCGCTCGACCGTCTCGCGGTACAGGGGCAGCGCCATGCTCTGCTTGCCGCTCGCCGGATCGCGCACGTGCAGGTGCACGATCGCCGCGCCGGCGCGATGCGCGTCGACGGCCGACTGGGCGATCTGCTGCGGCGTCACCGGCACGGCAGGGTTCAGGTGCGCCGTGTCGGCGCCGCCGGTGACGGCGCAGGTCATGACGACCTTTCTGCTCATCGTGACCCACCCACCGACTCGACCGTCGCCTGCCCGCTCATCGAGATCCACTCCCGCGTGCTCTCCATCGGAGCTCCCGCGAAACGTTCCGCCAACCAGTCGGCATACAGGTGGTCGGGGCTCTCGCCGGTGGCGACCGACCCCGGCCCGCGCAGCACATGCTTGTGGCCTTCGTACACGACCAGGCGCTTCGGCGCGGTGATGCGGGCAAACAGTCGCTCCGTGTAAGCAAGCGGCGACAGCTCGTCGTCCTCGCCAGCCTGGAACAGCACCGGCGAACGCAGTTCCGGAGCGAACGTGGTGGCGTCGAACCCGCGCACGAACGAGTCGAACGCGTCCTCGTCCTCGTAGCCGGCCATCATCATGAAGCGCACCTTGAAGGTCGGCGACGCATGGCCGAACAAGGTGCCGAGCCCGGGCTCGTGCGCGACAAACGCCGACACGGCGCCCGCGCACCGCGTGCCGACCGCTGCAGCCATCTGCAGCGCGAAGAAAGAGCCGAAGCTGACGCCACGCAGGCCAACGCGTGTGGAGTCGATCTCGGATCGCTGCGCGAGCCAGTCGAAGATCGCGCGGCCGGCATCGGCGTGGTTCGTCGGCGTGACATGAATGCCGCGCACGACGCTTTCGGCCTGGCCTGGCCCGTCGACTGCAAGCACCGCGAAACCGCGTTCGAGCAGCTTGTCGCCGTACAGGGCAACAGACTGCTCCTTGTTGTTGTCCATGCCCGGGATTTGAACGACACAGGCGCAGCGTTCGCCAGGCGCCGGGACATGTGGCAAATGCAGCCAGGCCGGCAGCGCGGTGTTTCCGAACGGGATCTCGACGCGGATGACGGGTCGTTGTGCGAGCGCGGCGAACCGGGTGTAGGCGTGGCGCAGTTGGGCGTCGTATTCCCGATGCAGTGCGTTGATCTCGAACACCGGCCAGCGCGCGCAGGCCCACAGCTGTGCGGCGATGAACCAGCTCTCGCGCGCCGCCACCGTGCGGCTGGCGGCCTCGAACGCTTCGGCCTTGGCGACGCGGCGCCGTGCCGCGGCGGCGTACTCGCGGTGCATGTCGGAGAACTTGTGGATGCGCGCCGTGACGCCGTGGAAGTCGCCGAGCGCCTCGACCCCGCACGGTCCGGCGAAGGCCATCGTCCGCGGCTGGTCCCAATCGATCCCGGCGGTCTGTATCACCGCGTCGACCAGCCAGCGCTGCTCCCGCCAGCGGCGGGTGCGGGACTCGAACGCGGGCGGTTCGAAGCTGATAGGGAGCGGCACAGGGTCAGTTTAATTCCACGAACGAAGATTGCAATAGCGACAGAACGGAATTACGATTCGGGCGCTGGCGACGCCGTCGGAGCCATCCGCGGTCCCGGCCGCGCCTGCGGAGATCGCGATGAAGGCCGTCTGGTACGAGCGCAATGGGCCCGCACATGAGGTGCTGCGGGTCGGCGAGATGGACAAGCCGGCACCGGCGGCCGGCGAAGTGCTGGTGCAGGTCGCCTGGTCCGGCGTCAACCCGTCGGATGTCAAGCGCCGTGCCGGCTGGCGTGGTCAGGCATCGCCCACTGGTCGCGTCGTGCCGAACAACGACGGATCCGGGGTGATCACCGCGGTCGGCCCGGGGGTCGATGCGAAGCGTGTGGGCGAGCGCGTCTGGTTGCATTCGACCGGCTGGAAACGCGCGCTCGGCACCGCGGCCGAGTACACGGTGACGCCCACCGCGCGGGCGATCCGGTTGCCCGACGCGGTCGCGCTCAAGGTCGGCGCCGCACTGGGAGTGCCGGCGCTCACCGCGCACCGTCTGATCCACGGGCTTGGGGCGATCGCCGGCAGGCGCGTGCTGGTGGCTGGCGGCGCAGGCAGCGTCGGCTTCTATGCGGTGCAGCTGGCGCGCTTTGCCGGAGCGAGCGTGATCGCGACCGTCGGATCGATCGCGAAGGCGAAGGCGGTCGAGCAAGCCGGCGCCGAGCTCGTCGTCGACTATCACGACCCACGCTGGGTGGATCGGGTTCTCGCCGCCGGCGGGCCGGTCGACCATGTCGTCGAAGTCGACTTCGCGGCGAACCAGAAGGCGAACCTGCGCCTGCTCGCGGCAAACGGCTCGCTCGCCACGTTCGCGTCGATGTCAGACCCTGAGCCGTCGATCGACTTCTACGCCTGGATGACTCGCAATGTCCGACTGCTGTGGGTGTTCGTCTACGAGATGCCGGACGAGGCGATCGCCGCCGGTGCGCGAGAGATCAACGACTGGCTCGCAAGCGGCGGGGCGCAGCACCAGTTTGCCGGCAGCTTTTCGCTCGACTGCCTGGCCGACGCCCACGTCGCCGTCGAGAACGCGGCGCACGGCAAGGTCCTGGTCGAGGTCGGCGGCGATGCCGTAGCCGGCTGAGCGGCGATGTTCATCGATCCGGTCGGCCAGCCCGACTTCAAGAATTCGGTGTTCAACGCCGTCGTCGTGCCGCGCCCGATCGGCTGGGTCAGCACGCTCGACGCCGACGGCGTCGCCAACCTCGCGCCGTTTTCCTACTTCAACGGTGTCTCTGCATCGCCACCGATGGTCATGTTCGGCTGCAACGCTGCGCACATGGACGGTGGCGACAAGGACACGCTGCGGAACGTGCGCGCAAGCGGCGAGTTCGTCGTCAGCCTCGCGACGTGGGCGCTGCGCCACGCCGTGGTCACGAGCGGCGTGCGCGCGCCTCGCGGCGTCGACGAGTTCGCACTCGCCGGCCTTGCGAAGGCCGCGTCGCTGCGCGTGAAGCCGCCGCGCGTGGCGGCGACTCCGGTGGCGCTCGAATGCCGGCTGCTGCAGGTCGTCGAGTTGCCGAGCGACGAGCACAGCGGCCAGCGCAATCAGGTCGTTTTCGGCCGCGTGGTCGGCTTTCACATCGACGATGCGCTGTTCGACGAGAAAGGTCGCGTCGACATCTGTCGCGCCAGGCCGCTGGCGCGGCTCGGCGGGTTCCACTACACGGCGGTGAGCGACATGTTCGACCTCCACGTGCCGGCGTGGCCGATCGCCGATGCCCCAGGGCCTGGCGAGGGGCGCGAACCCGGCCACACGCCGGGAGCCGGTCGATGAGCGTGGCTTCTGGTGCGGCTCCGTATCCCGAGCTCGGCCTGCTGATCGACGGACGTTGGCACGGCCTGGATGCCGGTGCAGCGAAGCGCGACGTCCACGCTGTCATCGATCCGTCCACCGAGGACATTCTTGCCGAGCTGCCCCTGGCGCGGCCTGCGGACCTCGACGCCGCCCTTGCCGCCGCGCAGCGCGGCTTCGACGTCTGGCGTCGCACGCCGGCGCTCGAGCGGTCGCGGATCCTCGAACGCGCCGCCGTGCTCATGGCCGAGCGCACCGAGACGCTGGTCGCGGCGATGGTCCGCGAGCAGGGCAAGACCCTGGGCGGAGCTCGCTTCGAGATCGGCGCTGCCACCGAAAGCCTGAAATGGCATGCCGAGGAGGCGAGGCGCATCTACGGCCGTGTGATCGCGGCTCGCCGGCCCGGCGTGCGCCAATTCGTGCTGCGCGAGCCGATCGGCGTGGTCGCCGCTTTCACGCCGTGGAACTTTCCGGCGCTCACGCCGGTGCGCAAGCTCGCCGGCGCGCTGGCCGCTGGCTGCAGTCTGGTGATGAAGGGTGCGGAGGAATCGCCCGGGACGCTCGTGCTGATCGCGCGGTGCCTGCAGGACGCCGGCCTGCCGCCTGGCGTCTTCAACCTGGTCTTCGGCGTGCCGCACGAGGTCTCGGAACATCTGCTCGCCTCGCCCGTCGTCAAAAAGATGTCGGCGACCGGTTCGACGGCGGTCGGGAAGCACCTCGGCAAGCTGGCGATGGACAAGCTCATCAGGACCACGATGGAGCTCGGCGGCCATGCGCCGGTTCTCGTCTTCGACGACGTCGACGTGGACGCCGTCGTCGCCGCGGTCGCGCCGAAGAAGCTGCTGTCCAGCGGGCAGAACTGCATCTCGCCGACGCGTTGCTACGTGCAGCGCCAGGTCTACAGCCGGTTTGTCGATGGCCTTGCCGAATGGGCTCGCCACGTTCGAGTCGGCGACCCTTTGCGTGAGGACGTGGACATGGGGCCGGTGTCGAATCAGCGCCGCCTCGACGCACTGCAGCGGCTCGTGGAAGGCTCGGTCGCAGCGGGCGCTCGGGTCGTCGCCGGTGGCACGCGCATCGAGCGGCGTGGCTATTTCATGCCGATGACCGTGCTTGCCGACGTGCCCGACAACGCGCGGGCGATGCAGGAGGAACCGTTCGGTCCGATGCTGCTCGTGACGCCGTTCGACAGCGTCGACGAAGCGCTGCGGCGCGCCAATGCCTTGCCCTATGGCGTGGCTGGCTATGCTTTCACGCGCGACGGCGCGCTTGCCATGCAGGTGGCGGACGAGCTGCAGGTCGGCATGCTCGGCATCAACGAGATGCAGGTGGCACTCGCCGAGGCGCCGTTCGGAGGCGTGAAGGAGAGTGGCATCGGGCGCGAGAACGGCATCGAAGGTGTTGACGCCTACCTGCAGGACAAGTTCGTGACGCACGGCAGCTTGTCGGCAGACGGTCGCGGCTAGCGGCCTCTCGTCGCGTCGTTCCGTACGGGGCACTGCCGAAGAACCGGACATCGGGTTCCGCATGTCCGGTGCTTGCGGCCGATCGCGTACGACCGGTATGCGGCCCCTTTCGGCGGCCGCTCCAAGGGTGCCCGTGTCGAACTTCCTGCTTCTGGTCGGCTGCCTCGCCGCCGGCCTGCTGCTCCGCCGCAGCGGGCGGGCGCCGGCGAACGCGCACCAGGCACTCAACATGGTCATCGTCCACGTCTCGCTGCCGGCGGTGACGCTGCGGACCCTGCACGGCTTCACGTTCGACCCGGCCCAGATGGGCCCGGTGCTGATGCCGTGGGCGCTGTTCGCCATCGGCGCGCTGGCGTTCTGGGCGATCGGCCGCTGGCTTCAGCTCTCGCGCGCCAGCGTCGGCGCCCTGACGCTGGTGGGCGGTCTCGGAAACACGTCGTTCGTCGGCCTGCCGATGATCGAGTCGCTCAATGGGCGCGACGGCCTCGGCCTCGGCCTGCTCATCGACCAGCTCGGCTCCTACCTCGTGCTCAGCACGCTGGGCGTCTTCGTGGCTGCCCTGTATGCCGGCCAGGAGCGGCGATCCGCGGGCGCCATGCTGAAGAAGATCGCGACCTTCCCCCCGTTCATTGCGCTCGTCGTCGCCCTGGCGCTGCGCCCGCTGCCGCTGTCGGCCGCGCTCGACGTCACGCTGCTGCGGCTCGGCGAGACGCTGGCGCCGCTGGCGCTGCTGTCGGTCGGACTGCAACTGCGCTTCGACGCACTGCGCAGCCAGGCGCGCCTTCTGTCGATCGGCCTTGGCTCCAAGCTGGTGGCCTGCCCGGCGATCGTGTTCCTCGTCCTTTGGCTCATGGAAGCTCCGTTCGACACCACCAGCCGCGTCAGCATGATCGAGGCCGCCATGCCGCCGATGATCGGCGCCGGCATCGTCGCCGCCGAGGCCCGGCTCGACGCGCCCCTGGTCTCGACCCTGATCGGCCTGGGCATCCCGATCGGGATGGCGACCGCGACGCTCTGGCACGCCGGCTTCGCGCTCACCTTCTGAGCCATGCGCGCCACGATCTTCCCGAAGCGGAACGACAGGCCGCCTCGCTGCCGGCAGAATCGTCGCGTCACGGAGCGCCACGATGTCAGAACTCACCGCCTTGCTGGTCGCCGCACGCGCGGGCGACTCGCAGGCCGCCGGCCAGGCCTTCGCGCTGCTCTACGACGACCTGCACCGGCTGGCTCGGGCGCGGTTGCGCCAGCACCGGACGATGACGCTGCTCGACACGACCTCGCTCGTGCACGAGTCCTACCTCAAGCTCGTCGGCAACGCGTCGATCGCGGTCGAGGACCGGCACCACTTCTTCGCCTACGCGGCACGCGTGATGCGCTCGGTGATCGTCGATGTTGCCCGGGCCAGGAAGGCGGAGCGGCGCGGCAGCGGCGCCGAACATGTGGTCCTCGACACCGAACTCTCGGAGAAGATCGCCGGACCCGAGAGCGACGTGCTGCGGGTTCACGAAGCGCTCGAGGTGCTGGCGCAGGCCGACTCGCGACTCGCCCAGATCGTCGAGATGCGCTACTTCGGCGGCCTCACGGAGCTCGAGATCGCCGAGGTTCTCGGCGTCACCGACCGCACCGTCCGCCGGGGCTGGGAAAAGGCCCGGCTGCTGCTGACGGCGGCCCTGGAATAGGGCCATGAAGAGCGCCGCGGAGCTGGCGCGGCTGTCCACGCTGCTCGACGAGGCCATGGATCTCGACGAGCCCGGCCGCGCGGCGTGGCTGGCGGCATTGGCCGAGCGCGACGCGACACTCTCGGCGACGCTGCGCCGGCTGCTCGAGGCGCACGGCTCTCGGGAGACCGGCGACCTGCTGAACGCCGGGCCGGCTCTCACCGGCCTGGCCGGAGTCGACGCCGACGATTCAGCGTTCTCCGCCGGCCAACGGGTCGGCCCCTATCTCCTGGAGCGCGAGATCGGCCGGGGCGGCATGGGAGAAGTCTGGCTGGCGGCTCGCGAAGATGGCCAGCTCAAGCGGCACATCGCCCTCAAGCTGCCGCTGCTGAACGCGCGTCGCAGCGTGCTGGTACAGCGGTTCGCGCGCGAGCGCGACATCCTCGGCTCGCTCTCGCATCCCAACATCGCCCGGCTCTACGACGCCGGCCTCGACGCTTCGGGTCAGCCCTTCCTCGCGCTCGAGTATGTGCACGGACAGGTGATCACCTCCTACTGCACACAGCACGCGCTCGACAACGGCGCCCGCGTCGGGCTTGTGCGACAGGTTCTCGGCGCCGTGCAGTACGCGCATGCCAACCTCGTGATCCACCGCGACCTGAAGCCGAGCAACGTGCTCGTCACCGAAGGCGGCCAGGCCATGCTGCTCGACTTCGGCATCGCCAAGCTGCTGCAGGACGACCAGTCCGAGGCCGACGAAACCGAGCTGACGAGGATCGGCGGTCGCGCCCTGACCGTGAGCTACGCCGCCCCGGAGCAGATCAGCGGCGCGCCCGTCAGCATCGCCACCGACGTCTATGCCCTTGGCGTCCTGATGTACGAGCTGTTGTCCGGGCAGCGGCCGTTCACCGGCAATCGCCACGAGATCGAGCGGGCGATCCTGGCCGACGAGCCGCGCCGCCCGGTCACACTGCCGTCCGATCTGGCGACCATCGTCCTGAAGGCGCTGAAGAAGCGACCGGAAGAGCGTTATGCGACCGCCGATGCGCTGTCGGCCGACCTCGGTCGCTGGCTGCGCCACGAGGCGGTGCTGGCCCAGCCCGATCGCTGGCTGTATCGCGGTCGCAAGTTCGTGCGGCGCCATCGGCTGGCGATGCTGGCGGGTGTCGTCGCCACATCGGCGTTGGTGACGGCGAGCGGCGTCGCCGTCTGGCAGGCGGTGGAAGCGCGGCATCAGGCGCGGAGCGCAGGCGACGAAGCGCAACGCGCGCAGGCGGTGCAGACGTTCCTCACCGACATCTTCCAGTCCAATTCGGATCACAGCCCGAACCCCGAGAAGGCAAGGGCGACGACAGCGCGCCAGCTGCTCGACATCGGCGCGCAGCGCCTCGCCACCGCGCTGAAGGACGCGCCCGAGGCCCGGCTGGAGGTCATGGGCATGCTCGGCGACATGTACTACGAGCTCCAGCTCGACCAGGAAGCGCTGGTCATCGACCGGCAGCGCGTCGCCCTCATGCGCCAGCTGTACGGGCCCGACGACAAGCGCCTCGCCGAGGGGCTCGTCCACCTCGCCGCCACCCTGCACAGCAGCCCGCATCGCGACGAGATCATTCCGGCACTCGAAGAAGCCAGAGGGATCCTCGATCGGCGCGGCGACCGCACCTCGACCGTGCGCGGACAGCTGCTGTCGCGGCTGGCGCAGCGCTACTTCAACATTTCGCTGGTGAAGTCGCGCGACTACGGTGACGAGGCCGTGCGCTTCTGGCAGGCCCGAAACGGCCTCAGCCCCGACAACCTCAGCTCGACGCTCATCCTTTCGGGCCGGACCCGCGTGGCACTCGGCGAGCTCGCGAAAGCACGGCAGGCCTTCGAAGCCGCCATCGCCGAGATCACGCGCATGGCGAACGTGCCGCAGTACAGCCTGATGGAAGCGCGCATCTCGCTCGCCGAGGTGCTCGAGATGCAACAGGAGAACGCCGCGGCAGTCGCGCTCGCGCAGAAGGCGACCGTCGAGGGGATTCAGGCGCTGGGGAACCTGTCGCCAGGCGTCATTGCGGCGCGGGCACGCGCTGCGGCACTGGTGCACCGCCGCGGCCAACGCGCCGAAGCACGCCGTCGCTTCGATGCCACTCTCGCCGACGTGCTGGCAGTGCGCGGGCCGGACGACACGATGTATACGACGCTGGTGCGGCGCACCTATGCGCGCGCGCTTGCCGACGAGGGGCGGCCGGCCGAGGCCCTTCAGATGCTGCGGTTGTACCGCGACCTGGACCGCATCCACTATCCCGGCTCGTTGACACTGGCCAAGACCCTGGACATTGAAGCCGTGCTGCTCGACGTCCTCGGTCAACCGGACGCCGCCTGGTCGCTGCTCGGCGAAAGCCGGACCCTCCAGGACCTTACCGGCGACGGTATGCAGGCCTGGCGGAGCAACCGGCTGCGCCTC
>JBBSPY010000097.1:0-11204 GCA_038258415.1 Burkholderiales bacterium | reverse complement strand
TCTTCGACGCGATCGCGCCGGCCGCGAGCGCTGCGCTCGGTGCGCTCGCGGCGAACGATCTCGACCGCTTCCAGGCGATCCTCGCGCCGACCGTGCCGCTGTCGCGCCACATCTTTCGCACGCCGACGCGCTTCTACAAGACCGGCATCGTCTTCATGGCGTGGCTGGGCGGCCACCAGTCGCACTTCACGATGGTCGGCGGCCAGCAGGCGGCGCGCTCGATCGGCCACTTCGCCGAAACCTTCCGCCTCGCCGACGCCGCTGGCCTGATCGAGCGGCCGGACCTCGCCGTAGCCCGCATGTCGGCGCTGCTCGCCACCCACGGCATCGACGCCGAACCGCGCTGAGGGAGACGGCCGCGATCCGCATGCGCGACTTCTCCGCCGATCACCGGTGGCTGTCGATCAACACCGCCACGCTGCGCGGTGCCGGAGGCCTCGACGCCATCCTCGACGCCTGCGCGCGGCACGGCATCCGCGCGATCTCCCCTTGGCGCGACCAGGTGCACGCGCTCGGCTTCGAGCGCACGGCCCAGATCGTGCGCTCGCACGGGTTCGAACTGTCGGGCTACTGTCGCGGCGGGATGTTCACCGGATCGACGACGGCCGCACGCCGCACCGCGCTCGACGACAACCGACGCGCCGTCGATGAGGCGACGGCGCTGGGAGCAGCGTGCCTGGTGCTGGTCGTCGGCGCCCTGCCTGGCGCGATCGCGGGCAAGGCCGAGTCGCGTGACCTCGCGCTCGCGCGCAGTCAGGTGCACGACGGCATCGCCGAGTCGCTGGCATACGCGCGGACGGTCGGCATGCCACTCGCGATCGAGCCGTTGCATCCGATGTACGCGGCCGACCGCGCCTGCGTCAACACGCTCTCGCAGGCACTCGACCTGTGCGACGCGCTCGACCCCGCCCGCTCCGGCGCCCTGGGCGTGGCCGTCGACGTCTACCACGTGTGGTGGGACCCGGAACTCTTCGGCCAGATCGAACGCGCCGGCCGCGAGCGGCTGCTCGCCTTTCACGTCTGCGATTGGCTCGTGCCCACCCTCGACCTGCTCGAAGATCGCGGCATGATGGGCGACGGCATCATCGAGATCGCGAAGATCCGCGCCGCCGTCGAGGCACAGGGCTACGCCGGCTACAGCGAGGTCGAGATCTTCTCGTCGCGCGACTGGTGGAAACGGCCTGCCGACGACGTGCTCGCGACCTGCATCGAGCGCCACCGAAACACGGTCTGATCGATGGCCGGGCGCCGGTGCCTGGCTCTAGGCCGTGGCCAGCGTCGTGCGTCTCGCCCGCCTGACGTTGAAGGCACTGACGATGAGCACCGCCTGGACGATCGCGATGCCGAGCCACACGTCCTGCGGCCGGTGCAGGTCCATCAGCAGGCCGAAGGCCAACGGCGCGACCGCCTGGCCGATGTCGAGCCCCGAATAGACGACGCCGAACACGCGACCGGTCGAACCTTCGGGCGTCGATCGCTTGACCAGCAGGTCGCGCGATGGCGCGGCGATGCCGGCGGCGAAACCCATCACCGCGAACAGCACCGGCACCAGCCCGCCCGGCATCGGCGCGAAACCGATGGTGAGCGCCACGATCGCGGCGAAACCGAACCCCACGCCGACGATCCGCTCGCAACGTTCCGGGTTCGACGCCAGGAAGCCGCCGAGCACCATGCCACCGGCCGACGCGACCATGTAGACGCTCAGGCAGACGGCCGCCGTGGCCGCGGGAACATCGTGCAGGATGCGCGCCGCTTCCGGCGCGAACGCCTGCACCCCGCTCAGCGCCGCGGCGTAGAAGAAAAAGAACGCGAAGCACATCCACACCGCGGGTATCGCCAGGAACGCGAAAGCACGCTCGCCGGGATCGCCCGGTCGCGAAGCCGGCACCGCCAGAGGAGGCAGCACCAGCTTGTCGCGGAACAGCCAGATGACCGCCAGCACCGACCATGCGAGCACGCCCGCGCACACGAGTGCGACCCGCCATGAAAACGCGATCGCGATCGGCACCAGCATCGCCGGCGCCAGTGCCCAGCCGAGGCTGCCGGTGATGCCGTGGACACTGAACGCGTGACCGAGCCGCGTCGAGTGGACCTTCCGATTGAGCAGGGTGTAGTCGACCGGATGAAACACGCCGTTGCCGATGCCTGCGATGACCGACGAGGCGGCAAGCATCGCGTAGCTTGTGCTCGCGGCGTAGCAGAAAGCGGCGAACCCGAGCAGCGCGAGTCCGACGAAGAGGATGGGCCGCGGGCCGTGCCGGTCGACGAGGAAGCCCGACACCGCCTGCACCGCGCACGAGACGACGAAGAAGATCGTCAGCAGCAGGCCGAGCTCGGCGTAGCCCACCGCGAACTCAGCCTTGAGAAAGGGGAAAAGCGGCGCCAGAAGCAGCTGGCAGTAGTGGCTGATCAGATGGGCGCCGCCGACAAGGCCGATGACGGCCGCATCGGGTCGCCACGGCATGCCGGCTGCCTGTCCGGGCGGCGACGACGCGTGCGGGGTCGACATGGGGGAATGTTACGACCCCGGCCATCAGCCGTCGCGCGCCGTGCATCGGCTCGTCGGCGCCCGTCGAGACACAGAACCTACACTCGGGCAGCCCAACGGTCGGAGACCCGCATGCTCAGCTCGCTGTTCGGAGACCTCGGCCCACGCGACAGGGCCGCCCGCTCACACACCGACTTCGAGGCGACCGAGGTTGACGCCACCGGCTTCGCGGCCACGGCGATCATGGAAAGCGTCGCCACCGAGGTCAACGATCGCGGTCAGATCATCGACCGCCACCTCAGCGACCTGGTGGTCACCGGCTCGCCGGCGCAGGCGATTCGCGAGCACTTCGCCGCAACCCGCGCCGACCTCGACACCGCGACGTCGATGATCACCCTGCTCGACCCCGTCGGGGTCTGGGCGTCGTCGGTCATCAAGGCGCTGTCGGACGCCGGAGGGCGGCCGATCGAGCGCCTGCACCTGCGCGAGAAGACGACGCTGCGAACGATCGCGATGATCGAGCGAACGACGCTCGTTCGGCGCCAGGAGGACACGCTGCGCGTCTTCCACGCCGACGTGCGCGCACCCGGCCCCGAGAACGCCGAGATCCCGGTCGCGCTGATGGAGCGCAGCCAGATGACGGTCGTCATCATCGGCCCGATGCAGCCGCACGCGATCGACGCGATGCTCTCGTCGCTGCACCAGGCGACCAGCCTCGACACCTGGCGGTGCCCGAACATGCTGTTCCAGTTGCCGCCTGCGGCGGGCTGGATCGAGGCCAAGGTGCGCGCCGTCGCGTGGCCCGCCCGGCTGCACGTTCACGTCGTCAGCGAGCCGATGACGGGCGCGTCTTCGGTGTGGAACGCGATGCTCGCGGTGTGGACCGAAGCGCGACTGAAGCCGGGATGGGATGGATCTGGCGTGTCGCAGATGCTCGGCACCAGCGACTTCCCGATCAAGGTCGGCGAACTCGGAGGCACGACTGCCGCCCCGGCGCAGGCAGACGCCGGCCTGCAGCTGCAAAAGCCCGTCCTCGACGAGGCCCGCGGGCGCGCCGCGCTGGCCGGGCTGATCAAGCTCGACGGCCTGGCCGGCTGCGCCCTCGTCGACGCATCGACAGGCGAGGTGCTGGCGCACGAAGTCCGGCCCGAGCGGCCGTTCGACATGGCGCTCGCCGCCGCCGCCGCCGCGAGCGTGCTGGCGGCTCATCAGGGTTCGGCGCGCGACATGGGGCTCGCCGATCCGGTCGACGAGGTCATCACGACCGCAGGTGCGCGCCACGTCCTGATCCGCGCCCTGCAGCGGCACGACGGTCTTTTCGTCGTCGCCGTGCTCGAGAAGCACCGGACCAACCTGGCCCTGGCCCGCTTTCAACTGCTCGAGGTCGAGCGGGCGCTGCCGTAGTCCGATCGATTCTGGTCAGTCGGCCGATCCGCCGCGCGTGGCGAGGGCGCGGTTGGCCAGCGCATCGGCGATCTCGTTGCAGCGGTCTCCGGTGTGGCCGCGGACCCATCGCACACTCACCGTGCGCGCGTCGGCTGCAGCATAGAGGCGGTGCCACAGCGCCAGATTCGCGACGCGTTCGCCCTTCGAGTTGCGAAAGCCCTTCCGTTCCCAGCCGGCGCGCCACTCGGTCAGGCCCTTGAGCACGTACTGGCTGTCGGATACGAGCTCGACCGCGGCGCCGGCGGGAACCCTCGACAGACCCTCGATCGCGGCGGTGAGCTCGGCGATCTGGTTGGTGCCCGGGCCGATGTAGCCGTAGTGTTCCGACTCGGCGCCGCCGTCCGGCGGGATGAGCACGGCGCCCCATCCGGCAGGACCCGGATTGCTCGGTGCGCAGGCGCCGTCGGTGTAGGCGATCCAGTGCGTGCGGTGGTCGACCGCCGTCATGACCGATCCTCGACGAGCGCCGTTTCGGGTTCGCGGACCTGCGGCGCCACGCCAGCCGGCGCCGGGGCCGTGACCGCCGCGCCCGCCTTGACTCGCCGCTCGCTCCTGGCGAGCCCGACCAGCCGCATGCCGCGCACTCGCTTCACCGCGACCATGTAGTAGAGCGCGCCGAACGGCGGCCACCAGCGTTCGCCCGCCGACTCCATCCAGCCGAAGCGGGCGAGCCACGACGCGGAACGCAAAGGCGGGATGTAGCAGCCGCGCCGGCCCGATTCGACCTCGAAGCTCAGCAGTTGCAGCCAGTCGCGCAGGCGCCGATGGCCGATGAATTCGCCTGCGCTCGGAAGGAAGAGGTCACGACCCTTGCCAAGGCCGACGGCGCGGCGCAGCCGCCCCGCGCGCTGGCGCAGGCCCCACAGGCTTGCCGGGTTGAAACCGACGATGAGGGCACGTCCATCGGCGACGAGCACGCGTTCGACTTCGCGCAGCGTGAGATGCGGGTCGCGCGCGAGCTCGAGCACGTGCGGCAGCACGACGAGGTCGAGGCTGGCGGTGTCGAACGGCAGCGCGTCGAACCGGCAACGCAGCGATGTCGGGCGCGTCGCATCCGCGACTTCGTCGTCGCCTGCGGACTCCTGCGCCAGCCAGCGATGCGGCATCCGGTTCGCACGCAGCCCGTCGAGCTGCGGCAGGCCGAGCTGAACCGCATGAAAGCCGAACAGATCCGCAACGGCCAGGTCGAGATGACGCTGCTCCCACGCGAGCAGGTACTCGCCCGCCGGTGAAGCGAGCCAATCGTGCAACGGTATGATCGATTCTTCCGTCATGAAGCTGACCGCCGTCCCTGCCTTCAACGACAACTACATCTGGATGCTCGACGATGGCGTGCGTGCCCTGGTCGTCGATCCCGGCGAGGCCGGACCGGTCGAAGCGGTTCTCGATGCCCGCTCGCTCTCGTTGCAGGCGATTCTATTGACCCACCACCACGCCGATCATGTCGGCGGCGTCGACCGGCTGCGCGCGCGACTGGACGGGCCGGTGCACGGGCCCGGTCGCGAACAGCTCCCCCAACCCTGCACCGGCCACGCCGAGGGCGACACCGTCGACGTGCTCGGCCTGTCGTTCGAGGTCATCGACGTGCCCGCGCACACCGCCGGCCACATCGCCTATTTCGGCCGCGACGTCGGCGGCGAGCCGATCCTCTTCTGCGGCGACACGCTGTTCTCGGCCGGTTGCGGCAAGCTGTTCGAAGGGACCGCTGCGCAGATGCACGGCTCGCTGCAGAAGCTGGCCGCGCTGCCCGATGCGACGCGCGTGTGTTGCGGGCACGAGTACACGTTGGCCAACCTGCGCTTCGCGCGTGCCGTCGAGCCCGGCAACGCCGACGTCGCGGCACACCTTCGTCGCTGCGAGGCGACCCGCGCTCGAGGCGAACCGACGTTGCCGTCGACGATCGGCCTCGAGCGGCGGATCAACCCATTCGTGCGGGTCGCAGAGCCCGACGTGATCGACGCGGCCCGCCAGCACGGTGCGGGCGGCTCCGGTGGCAGCGAGGTGCTGGCCGCCATCCGAACCTGGAAGAACGAATTCCGATGACGACGAAGACGCCCGGCGCGAAGCTCGCGTGGCTCGCCACGCCCCTCCTTCTCCTCGCCGGCTGCGTCACGCCGCCTTCCCCGACTTCCACGGGTACGGCGGTCGCGCCGGTCGCGTCGGCGTCGCCGGCGGCATCGGCGGCCTCCGCAGCGGCGTCGCTCGACGCTGCGGCCGCGCAGACGGTGGCGGCAGTCGATGCCGCGCAGACATCGTCGGAGGTCGACGATGCGGGACCCGTTCCCGTGCCGGTCGATCCGCTGCGGCCCGACGTCCACCTCAACCTCGACGACCGTGCGGCGCGTGTCGACCTGTGGGAGCGCGTGCGGCGTGGTTTCGCGATGCCCGACCTCGACACCGATCGTGTGCGAGAGTGGGAGCGCTGGTACGCGACCCGGCCCGACTACGTGGCGCGCATGACCGCGCGGGGGAGCCGCTACCTCTTCTACATCGTCGAGGAGCTCGACAAGCGCGGCATGCCGACCGAGATCGCGCTGCTGCCCTTCGTCGAAAGCGCCTTCAACCCGCAGGCGATGTCGTCGGCGCGCGCGTCGGGCATGTGGCAGTTCATCCCGTCGACGGGACGCGACTTCGAGCTGAAGCAGAACGTGTTTCGTGACGACCGCCGCAGCGTGCTCGACTCGACCCGCGCCGCACTCGACTACTTCCAGAAGCTGCACGACATGTTCGGCGACTGGCAGCTTGCCCTGGCCGCGTACAACTGGGGCGAAGGCAGCGTGCAGCGCGCCGTGGCGAAGAACCGGCGCGCCGGCCTGCCGACCGACTACGTCAACCTGAAGATGCCGGCCGAGACACAGGGCTACGTACCCAAGCTGCAGGCGGTGAAGAACATCGTCGCACGTCCCGTCGCGTTCGGCCTGGCGCTGCCCGAGCTGTTCAACCACCCATATTTCCTGTCGGTGCCGGTCGAGCGCGACATGGACGTCGCCGTTGCCGTGAAGCTGGCCGATCTCCCGCTCGACGAGTTCCAGGCGCTCAATCCGCAGATGAACCGTCCGGTCATCCTCGCCGCCGGAACCCCGCAGATCCTGCTGCCCTACGACAACGCCAATCGCTACATCCGCGGGCTGCAGACCCATCGCGGCCCGCTCGCGACGTGGACGGCGTGGACGGCACCGAAGACGATGAAGCCGGGCGATGCCGCGCACGCGGTCGGCATGAGCGAGGAGCAGCTGCGCGAGGTCAACCACATCCCCGCGCGCATGCTCATCAAGGGCGGGTCGACGCTGCTCGTGCCGCGCCGCAACGCGCTGCTCGCCGATGTGTCCAGCCACGTCGCCGACACCGCCACGCTGGCCCTCTCCCCCGACGCGCCGCCGCTGCGCAAGGTGTCGCTGCGCGCCGGCAGGCGAGACAGCGTCGCTTCGGTTGCACGCCGCTATCGCGTGCGCCCGGAGCAGGTCGCCGAGTGGAACGGCGTCGCCGCCAACGCCCGGTTCGCGCCTGGCCACACCATCGTCGTCTACATCGCGAATCGCGGCCGCGCCCGAGCGGTCACCGCGCCGTCGGCCAGCGTGCAGTCGACCAGCGCCCGCAGCCGGCATCGGGCCACGGCGCCCGCTTCGTCGAAGGCGAAGCAAGCGCCTTCCAGACGCAAGTCGAAACGCTGACCCGAAGGCCCGGAGACGCGCTCAGCGCCGATCGACGTAGGCGTGGGCGATGGTGCCGAGGTCGACATACTCGAGCTCGCTGCCGACCGGAACGCCTCTCGCCAGCCGCGTCACCTTCACGCCGCGCGACCGCAGTGCCTGCCCGAGGACATGCGCGGTCGCTTCGCCTTCGGCGGTGAAGTTGGTCGCCAGCACCACCTCCTCGACGGTGCCGTCGCTGGCGCGGTCGAGCAGCTGACGGGCGCCGATCTCCGAAGGTCCGATGCCGTCGAGCGGGCTCAGGCGCCCCATCAGCACGAAGTAGAGCCCGCGGTAGCTTCCCGTGCGCTCGAGCGCTGCCTGATCGGCCGGCGTCTCGACCACGGCGAGCTGCCGACGGTCCCGCGACGCATCCAGGCAGATGCTGCAAACCGGGCGCTCGGTGAAGGTGTGGCACTGCTCGCAATGGCGCACGCGCGACACCGCCTGGTCGAGCGCGTCGGCGATGCGGCGCGCGCCCTCGCGGTCGTGCTGGAGCAGGTGATAGGCCATGCGCTGCGCCGACTTGACGCCGACGCCCGGCAGGCGCCGCAACGCTTCGACGAGCCCTTCGAGCGAGACCTCGGCAGCCAACTAGAAGGGTAGTTTCATGCCGGGTGGCAATGGCATGCCGGCGGTGAGCTTGCCCATCTTCTCCTGGCTCACCTCCTCGGCGCGCCGCACGCCGTCGTTGAAGGCGGCGGCGATCAGATCCTCGAGCATCTCGCGGTCGTCGCCGACGAGGCTCGGATCGATGGCGATGCGCCGCACGTCGTGCTTGCAGGTCATGGTCACCTTCACCAGTCCGGCGCCGGACTGGCCCTCGACTTCCATGGTGGCGAGCTCGTCCTGCGCCTTCTTCAGGTTGTCCTGCATCGCCTGCGCCTGCTTCATGAGGCCGGCGAGTTGCCCTTTCATCATCGGTCGTTCTCCTTGGGAAATGCGGGTTGCGACGATCGGGTTCAGACCGGCTTCACCGAGCCCGGAACGACGCGCGCGGTCTTGTACTGCGACAGCAGCGCCTTCACGAGCGGATCGTCGTGAATCGTGCGTTCGGCTTCGGCCTGTCGACGATGCCGCTCGGCCGCATGGCGCTCGGCGGGCGTGTCGTGCGTGGCGCCTGGCTCGACGCTCAGACGAACCGGCCGAGCCCAGGCGTCGGCGAGCGCCGAGCGGAGACGCTCGCAAAGCGCCGGCGCGCGGAGGTTCTCGCGCTCCACGCGCAACACGATCGACAGTTCGCCGCCCTCGCCCGGCGCCTGTGTCCAGCCGATGCATTGCGCCTGCACCGCCAGCTCGCGGACCATGGCACCGATGCGCGCCTGGGCGATCATGCGATCGACGGTCGCCGCCCATCTGTCGGCGAGCACGGTGGAGGGTTGCGCTTCGGGCGGAGGCGGAGTGGCGGCCATTGGCGCGGCCGCGGATGCACCCGTTTCGACTGCCACCGGCGCGGCCGCGGCAAGCGGCGACGGGGTCGCCGAGCGCGCCGGTGCCGTGCGTCCGGTTCCCTGTTCCGGTCCGGACGGACCGAACGCGAGCATCCGCAGCAGGAGCATCGTCAAGCCGCCGTATTCGTCGCCCGCGAGCGCAAGCTCGGTGCGGCCACACAGCAGGATGCTGTACAGCACCTGAGTCTCGTCGGCAGCGAGAAGCGGCGCCAGCCGGGCCGCGACGGCCGCTTCGGGCTCGGCCTCGTCGAACGCGGTGCCGGGAATCGCCTGATGCAGCGCCATCTCCTGCAGCAACGCGACCGTTTCCTCGACGGTTCCGGCGGCCGACAGACCCAGTTCGCGCAGACCGTCGACGGCGGCGACGATGGCGGCGGCGTCGCCCGCCGCCACGGCCTCGACGATCCGTGCGGCGTGGCCACGGTCGACCGCGCCGAGCATCCGGCGCACGGCGTCGTCTTCGAGCGCCCCGCTGCCAAAGGCGATCGCCTGATCGGTGAGCGACAACGCGTCGCGCATCGAGCCACGGGCGGCGCGGGCGATGAGCTTGAGCGCGCCCGGCTCGGCCCTGACCGACTCGGCATCTAGCACCGTCAACAGGTGCGCGGCGATCGTCTGAGGTGCCATCGGACGGAGGTTGAACTGCAGGCAGCGCGACAGCACCGTTGCCGGCACCTTCTGCGGATCGGTCGTCGCGAGGACGAACTTCATGTACCCGGGTGGCTCCTCGAGGGTCTTCAGCATCGCGTTGAAGGCGTGCCCGGACAACATGTGCACCTCGTCGATGAGGTAGACCTTGAAGCGGCCGACCGCCGGCATGTAGGCAGCGTGCTCGAGCAGCTGCGTCATCTCGTCGACGCCGCGGTTCGAGGCGGCATCGAGCTCCACGTAGTCGACGAAGCGGCCCTCGTCGATCTCGCGACAAGACGGACACACGCCGCAAGGCCGCGACGTGATGCCACCCGACCCGTCGGGTCCGGTGCAGTTGAGCGACTTGGCGAGGATGCGGGCGACCGTCGTCTTGCCGACGCCGCGCGTGCCGGTGAAGAGCCACGCATGGTGCAGCCGCTGCTGGTCGAGCGCGTTGGCGAGCGCCTGGACCACGTGCGGCTGGCCGACCATCTCGGTGAAGTTGCGCGGCCGGTACTTGCGCGCGAGCACCGTGGTCGACGCCGCGGCCCGCGTTGCGACGCGGTCGACGTTCAGCGATTCGCTCACCATCATCATCCGTCGATCTTAGCGAGCGCCGGGCTCCCGAACGGCGCCGTCGATAATGTCCCGCCGACCTGCGCCAGCCCTCATGACGCCCCGCCACGACCCACTGACCTATGAGAGCGCCGGCGTGGACTATGCGGCGATCGACCCGCTGAAGATCGCGGCGCAGCGCGCGGCCGCCGGGACCGGCGCGCATCTCGACGGCCACGGCTTCAGCGAAGTGCTCGCGTCGCGCGGCGAGTCGGCCTACGTGATCGATGTCGGGCCGTTCTACCTCGCCTCGATCGTCGAGTGCCTGGGCTCGAAGGCACTCGTCGCCGACGCGATGCAGGCGCTCACCGGCCGCAGCTGGTATGCCGGCATCGCCCAGGACACGATCGCGATGGCGGTCAACGATCTCGTCACGGTCGGCGCCACGCCGCTCGTGGTGCAGGCCTACTGGGGTGCGGGCGGTTCGGCGTGGTTCGCCGACGCCGAACGCGCGAAGGCGCTGACCAACGGCTGGCGGCACGCCTGCGACGTCTGCAAGGTCGCGTGGGGCGGCGGCGAGACACCGGCGCTGGCCGGCATCGTCGAGTCGGAGCGCATCGACCTCGCCGCCGCTTGCACCGGCATCGTCAGCCCGAAGGATCGGCTCTCGCTAGGCGACCGGCTCGCCCCCGGCGACGCGATCGTGCTGCTCGCCTCGAGCGGCATCCACGCCAACGGGGTCTCGCTCGCCCGCCAGCTCGCGACGCGCCTTCCCCAGGGCTGGCTCACGCCGCTGCCGAACAGCGCCGTGCCGGTCACCTACGGCGAGGCGTTGCTGGAACCGACCGTGCTCTATGCGCCGATCACCGAAGCGATCGCGCAGGCCGGCATCCGACCGCACTACGCCGCCAACATCACCGGCCACGGATGGCGCAAGCTCATGCG
>JBBSPY010000096.1:0-11247 GCA_038258415.1 Burkholderiales bacterium | reverse complement strand
TTCGTGCTGCGCCAGACCAGCGACGACGCGCACTGGCCCGGTGTCGAGAAATACATCCGCTGCGCCTTCTGGGGAACGAACGTTGGCCTGGCGCTGATGCTTGTGCTGAGCCTGTTCCCTGGCGGTCTGCTGCAAGTTTGGGACGTGCTTCAGAACGGGTACTGGCACGCCCGCAGCTTGGACTACATCGGCAGCGAGCGATCGCACCTGATCGAGTGGCTGCGGATGCCGGGTGACGTCGTCTTCATCGTGTTCGGTGCGGTGCCGCTGGTGATCGCGTCGGTCAAGAGCTACCTGAACCTCCATATGCCGCCAAGGAGGGACGAGGTCGCACTGCTTCGTCCTGCTTGACCGGCTCGCTGGTGGGGCTTCGACCGTAGCGGCAGGGAGGATCGAGTCGCGGGCGCGCAACGTGATCGAGTGGTTCGCCCCCACTGCCGCGGCGAGGGCTCTCTTGCGCGGAGCCATCGTCGTACTGGTCGAATGCCGTGAACGTGGCGGAGTCGCTTACAGATCGACGCGATCTCGTCCTGGCTTGGACGGAAGGCTTGCTGATCGATGCCGGTCAGTCGCGCGACGCTGGCGTGAACGGTGACGCGGCTCCGCCGTGACGGCCGAAAGCAGCGCATCGGTCGTCGTCGCAGTCGGCATGCGTTCGCGCACCAGGAACGAGTGGGGCACCGGCACGACCACCAGCGTCAGCAGTGTCCACGTCAGCACGCCGCCGATGATGGCGCGGCCATCGGCGCCTGGATTTTCGCCGCCTTCGCTGAGCCCGAGCGCAAGCGCAAGCGGCGGCATGCCGAAGACCATCGCCGCCGTGGTCACGATGATCGGCCGCTTCCGCACTGCCGGTGCTGCAGGTCCTGCCGCTTGATGACCACCGTCACACCGAACGTGACTCGACATCCAAGGCGCTGGCCGCGCCCTGCAGCGCTGCGTCTGATGCACCGGTGATGAGCCACGTGGGTATGTCGGCCAGGTAACCCGAGAAGCGACCCTTGGCTTCGAACCTCGTGCGAAAGGCCGAGTCCGGCAACAGCGGCATGAGCTGAGGGACGATGCCTCCGCCGACGTAGACGCCGCCTCGCGCTCCGAGCGTCAGAGCAAGATCGCCGGCGACGGCACCCAGCCATCCGAGGAACATGGAAACGGCGGTTGCACAGTTGACGCTGCTGCCATCTAGCGCGCGACGCGTCACGTCCGTGGGGGCCAAGCGTTCGGAGTCGGCGCCGGATATCAAGCAAAGAGCTTCATGGAGGTGGACCAAGCCGGGCCCGGAGAGTGCGCGTTCGGCCGAGACATGCCCGAAACGGCTCCGCATCTCCCGCAACACGCGGTCCTCAAGGTCGCCCTCGGCGGCCAATGACGCGTGGCCGCCTTCACCGACGACGGGGACCCACTGGCCGTGCCACACGAGCCCTGCCATCCCCAGGCCCGTTCCGGGGCCAAGCACGGCGAGCGTGCCATCGAGCGCAGCCGACTTGCCGCCGAGGAGGCGAACTTGACTGCTCGACAGAGTGGGCAGTCCGCGCGCCAAGGCTTCGAAGTCGTTGATGACCAGTACGCGCTCCAGGCCCGTCGCCTGCGAGAGGCTGGCGATGGAGAACGTCCACGCGAGATTGGTCATCCGTACGACGTCGCCCGTCACCGGCGTGGCCACGCCCAGCGATGCGGATCGGGGCGCGGGTCCCACGCTCCGGCGCACTCGATGGAGCAGAAGCTGTTCGACACCTGCGAAGTCCTTGCAGTCATGCAAGGACGAATGACTCAAGCCGGCACCTGGTCGCTCGACAATCGCGAACCGGGCGTGGGTCCCTCCAATGTCGCCGACGAGGCGAGGATAGGAACCGTGTAACGTGGACATGCGCTGCGAGATCCGGGGTTCGGCAGCGATGCTATGCGACGCAGTTGACCGATGCCGGAGCAGCTGCGAAGACTCGGACCACTGGGAACGCCGATTGCTGCTGGCATCCGCCACGCGTTCGGGCGTGGCTTTCCACTTGACTTCTGGAGCAGGGCCCACATGCCCAAGACCTTGTCGAATCAGCTGACTGCGCTGGACCTGTATCTTTTCGCGGAGGGCACGCACTCCCACCTGTACGACAAACTGGGCAGCCACTTCGATGGTGGAACCACCCGCTTTGCCGTATGGGCGCCGAACGCGGAATCAGTGGCGGTGGTGGGCGCCTGGAACGAATGGGATGGAGGTCGCGACCTGCTGCGTCGACGCGCCGACGCGTCCGGCATCTGGGAAGGATCCACCACAAGCGCCAGAGAAGGCGACAGCTACAAGTACCGCATTCGCTCGATGAATCGAGGCTACAGCGCCGACAAGGCCGACCCGTTCGCCTTCTGGAGCGAAGTCGCACCGACGACCGCCTCACGGATCTGTGACCTGCACTTCGACTGGCGCGATGGCGCGTGGATGAAACGTCGTGCTGCTTCTGCCTTCGACCGCGAGGCCATGTCGATCTACGAGCTGCATCTGGGCTCCTGGAAGCGCGAGGGTGGCCGGTTGCCGACCTACCGCGACATCGCCGAGCCGCTCGGTCGCTATGTCCAGGAGATGGCCTTCACCCATGTCGAGCTCATGCCGCTGTCCGAGCATCCGTTCTACGGCTCGTGGGGCTATCAGACCACCGGTTATTTCGCAGCCACGTCGCGCTATGGCCCACCGGCGGATCTGATGTATCTTGTCGATCACTTGCACGGGCTCGGGCTCGGTGTGATCCTTGACTGGGTGCCCTCGCACTTTCCGACCGACGAACACGGGCTGCAGTATTTCGACGGGACCCATCTCTTCGAGCACGAGGATCCCCGCCTCGGCTTTCATCCGGAGTGGAACTCGAGCATCTTCAACTACGGCCGCAACGAGGTGCGCAGCTTTCTCGTGTCGTCGGCGCTGTTTTGGCTCGAGAAGTACCACTTCGACGGTTTGCGCGTCGACGGCGTCGCTTCGATGCTGTATCTCGACTACGCCCGCAAGCCGGGCGAGTGGATTCCCAACCGTCACGGGGGCCGGGAGAACCTGGACGCCGTCCTGTTTCTGCAAACGCTCAACGACGCGGTCGCACGCGCCGTTCCCGATGCAGTGACGATCGCCGAGGAATCGACGGCCTGGCCGGGCGTGTCGCGCCCGACGTCCTCAGGCGGCCTCGGCTTCAGCATGAAATGGAACATGGGCTGGATGCACGACACGCTTGCGTTCCTGGAACGCGAACCCGTGCACCGCAAATACCACCTCGACGGACTCACGTTCTCGCTCGTCTACGCCTTCGACGAGAACTTCGTCCTGCCCATGTCTCACGACGAGGTCGTCCACGGCAAGGGAGCGCTGTTGGCAAAGATGCCGGGCGACGCTTGGCAACGCCTGGCCAACCTGCGCCTTCTTTACGCGCTGATGTGGGCGCATCCAGGCAAGAAGCTGCTCTTCATGGGGGACGAGATCGCGCAGGAGCGCGAATGGGCACACGAGGACCAGCTGCAGTGGGACTTGCTTCGGTCGCCGGGGCATGCCGGCATGCACCGCTTGGTCACCGATCTGAACCGTCTTCTGGTCGGCGTTCCGGCGCTCCATGAACAGGATTTCGCGAGCGCGGGATTCGAGTGGATCGAAGGTCACGATCACGAAAGAACGGTGATCGCCTTCTTGCGCAAGTCCAGGGACAACTCCCTGCCCGTCGTCGTCGTCTGCAACATGACGCCAGTCCCGCGTGAGGGGTATCGGCTCGGCGTTCCGGCGGCCGGGCGCTGGTACGAAATCCTCAACTCCGATGCCGACGTCTATGGCGGTTCGGATGTCGGCAACCTGGGCGGCGCCGACTCTGAGCCGGAGCCCTCGCATGGCCACGCTCAGTCGCTGACGCTGCGACTGCCGCCGCTTGGCGCCATCTATCTCCGTCAGGAATTGGCATGACTCAATCGCGCGTGAAGGCGCCTTCGGCGCGCTCGACCGCGTTTGCGGAGCCACGGCCGCGTGCCGTCATCGATGACGTGCTGCCGGCGGTCAACGGCGGCCGGTTCGCCGTCAAGCGCGTCGTCGGCGAGCCCCTCCTCGTCGAAGCTCATTGCTTCGCCGACGGTCACGATCGAGTGCGCGTGATGCTGCGCTGGCGCGCCCAGGGTGAGCGAGCGCATCGTGAAGTCGAGATGCAACATCGCTCGAACGACGAGTGGTTCGCCACCTTCCATGCGACGGAGCCCGGCAGCTACACCTACACGGTGGTGGCCTGGGTGGACACCTTCCTCTCCTGGCGGGAAGACTTTGCACGCCGCGTCGAGCCTGCGGACATGCGCGTCGCGGCGCTGGTCGGCGCCGGAGTGATCGGCGAAGCAGCCGGGCGGGCTCGGGGCGCGGACCGCACGGCGCTGAAGGCGTGGTCGGCAACGCTGCGGAAGATCGCTGCGCGAGCGTCGGATGACACCGCGTCGCTGCAGGCACTCGCGCTCGACCCGCAACGTGCCGAGGTCGCGTATCGATACCCGGACCGACAGTACGCGGCCACGAGCGCGCCGGAGTTGCCGCTGTGGGTCGATCGCGAGAAGGCCGCCTTCAGCAGCTGGTACGAACTGTTCCCGCGCTCGGCAGCTGCCGCGGCGGCGCACGGAACCTTCGCCGACGTTCAGGCGCGCCTGCCTGCGATCGCCGCGATGGGCTTCGACGTGGTCTACCTGCCGCCGATCCATCCGATCGGCCGCATCAATCGCAAGGGCAAGAACAACGCCCTGGTCGCAGCACCAGACGACGTCGGCAGCCCGTGGGCGATCGGTGCTGCCGAGGGGGGCCACAAGGATGTGCTCCCGGAGCTGGGATCGCCCGACGATTTCCGCCGACTGGTCGCGGCCACGCACGATCACGGCATGGAGATCGCCCTCGACATCGCCTTCCAGTGCGCTCCCGATCACCCGTACGTGCGAGCCCACCCGAACTGGTTTCGCAGCCGGCCTGACGGCAGCATCCAGTACGCCGAGAACCCGCCCAAGAAGTACCAGGACATCTTTCCTTTCGACTTCGAGTCGGAAGACTGGGTGGGCCTGTGGACGGAACTGAAGAGCATCTTCGATCACTGGATCGCCCAGGGCGTCCGGATCTTCCGCGTCGACAATCCACACACCAAGTCGTTCGCTTTCTGGGAATGGGCGATCGCCGAGATCCGGCTGGCCCATCCCGACGTGCTGTTCCTGGCCGAAGCGTTCACGCGGCCGAAGGTGATGCACCGCCTGGCCAAGCTCGGCTTCTCGCAGTCCTACACGTACTTCACGTGGCGACACAGCGGAGCCGAGTTGCGTGATTACTTCGAGGAGCTTTCGACGGGACCCGGCGCGGACTATTTTCGACCCAACGTCTGGCCCAACACCCCGGACATCCTGAACGAGCAACTGCACGGCGGCGGCCGCCCGATCTTTGCGCTGCGCCTCGTGCTCGCCGCCACGCTCTCGTCGAACTTCGGCATCTACGGCCCGGCCTACGAGCTCATGGAGCATGTGCCACGCACGCCAGGCAGCGAAGAGTACCTGGATTCCGAGAAATACCAGCTGCGCCACTGGGATCGCGATCGGGCCGATGGCCTGCAAGACCTGATCACCCGGCTCAATCGGATCCGCAAGGACCACCGCGCCTTGCAGCGCATGTCGGGACTGCACTTCCTCTCCACCGACAACGACCGCTTGCTGGCGTTCACGCGGCGCTCCGACGACGCCGGCGACACCTTGCTGGTCATCGTCAACCTCGACCCGGCGAACCGGCAGTCGGGTTGGGTCGACGTCGATCCCGTGGCCGTCCCGATCGATCTCACCCGCCCCTATTTCATGCATGACCTTCTGAATGAGCACCGCTATGTCTGGCAGGGCGATCGCGGCTTCGTGATCCTCGACCCGCAGCAGACACCCGCACACGTGTTTCGCATCGAGTCCAGCGCAGCGGCTGCGCCGCTTGACGGGGCAGCGCCATGACCGCCCTGGCCGCTGCGGACCAGGCCCATGCCACTGTCGCGGACGATCCGCACTGGTACAAGGACGCGGTCATCTACCAGCTCAACGTCAAGGCGTTCTTCGATTCCAACAACGACGGCGTCGGCGACTTCCAGGGCGTCACCGCCAAGCTCGACTACGTCAAGAGCCTCGGCGTCAACACCCTGTGGTTGATGCCGTTCTACCCGTCGCCGCTGCGCGACGACGGCTACGACATCGCTGCCTACGAAGACGTGCATCCTCAATACGGCACGCTTGACGACTTCCGGACCATGCTCGCCGAAGCCCACAAGCTCGGCCTGAAGGTGATCACGGAGCTGGTCATCAACCATACGTCGGACGCGCATCCCTGGTTCCAGGCAGCGCGGCGAGCGCCGGCCGGGAGCGCCGAACGCGAGTTCTATGTCTGGAGCGACAGCGACCGGAAGTACGCCGGCACGCGGATCATCTTCACCGACACCGAGACCTCCAACTGGACCTGGGACCCGGTCGCCAAGGCCTATTTCTGGCACCGCTTCTTCAGTCACCAGCCTGACCTGAACTTCGACAACCCGGCGGTGCTCGAGGCGATCTCCAGGACCATGTGCTTCTGGCTCGACATGGGAGTCGACGGCTTCCGTCTCGACGCCATCCCCTACCTCGTCGAGCGCGAAGGCACCAACAACGAGAACCTGCCGGAGACGCATGCGGTCATCAAGCAGCTTCGTGCGGCGATCGACGCCAGCTATGCGAACCGCTTCCTGCTGGCCGAGGCCAACCAATGGCCCGAAGACGTGCGCGAATACTTCGGCGATGGCGATGAATGCCACGCCGCCTATCACTTCCCCTTGATGCCGCGCATGTACATGGCGATCGCGCAGGAGGACCGCCATCCGCTCACCGAGATCATGGCGCAGACGCCGGAGATTCCCGACTCCTGCCAGTGGGCCATTTTCCTGCGCAACCATGACGAGCTGACGCTCGAGATGGTGACGAGCCGGGAGCGCGACTACATGTACAGCACGTATGCGGCCGATCCGCGGTCGCGCATCAACATCGGCATCCGCAGGCGCCTGGCGCCCTTGCTCGACAACGACGTCGACCGCATCAAGCTCATGAACAGCCTGCTGCTGTCGCTGCGCGGCTCGCCGATCATCTACTACGGCGACGAACTCGGCATGGGCGACAACGTCTTCATCGGCGACCGCAACGGCGTCCGCACGCCCATGCAATGGAGCCCCGACCGCAATGCCGGCTTCTCTCGCGCCGACCCGCAGCGGCTCTACCTGCCGCCGGTGATGGACGCCGTGTATGGCTTCGGCAGCGTCAACGTCGAGGCGCAGTTGCGTGAGCCCTCGTCGCTGCTGAACTGGATGCGCCGCATGCTTGCGGTTCGCTCCTCCAGCCGGGCCTTCGGCCGTGGCTCCCTGGTCTTCCTGAAGCCCGGCAACCGGAAGATCCTCGCCTATCTGCGCGAGTACGACGGCGAGACCATCTTCTGCGTCGCCAACCTGGCCGGCTCGGCACAGCCGGTCGAGCTCGATCTGTCGGCGTTCAAGGGCCGCGTCCCGGTCGAGCTGCTCGGCCGCACCGCCTTTCCGCCGATCGGCGAGCTGCCTTACCTGCTCACCGTCGCCGCGCACGGCTTCTACTGGTTCCGGCTCGCCACCGATGTGCCGGTGCCGCGCTGGCACGACGACCGGGCGCCGATCGAGAACCGCCCGGTGGTGATCCTGTCGGACGGCTGGAAGAGCTTGTTCGTTGACCAGGTCCCGGTGTGGCGCAGTGGCGCCGCGAGCCGAACGCGCGATCTGTTCGAGACCGACGCCTTGCCCCTCTTCATCGAGGCGCAGCGGTGGTATGGCTCGAAGGGCGAGAAGGTGTCGCGCGCTGCGATCGGCGCGCATGCGCTCTGGGGAAACGACTGGCTGTTGCAGATGGTGCAGCTGCAGGGCCCGGCCGAGGATGCCACCTACTTCATGCCGCTCTCCCTGGCCTGGGAGGACCGCGACGACGACCGGCTGAAGGCCATGGCCGGCTACGCCGTGTCGCGGGTTCGGCAGCAGGCGCAGGTCGGGGCGATGGCCGATGCCTTCGCCGACGAGGCGTTCTGCCGAGCCGTGATCGGCGCCATCGGAACCGGCGAAAGCATCACCGGCTCGGAAGGCCTGTTCCGCTTCGAGGCCACCCCGGCCTATGCGGCGCTGGCCGGAGACGACGTCGCTTCGCTGCCCGTAGGCCGGCCGCTGGCGCAGAGCAGCAACTCGATCGTGACGATCGGCGAGCGCTTGTTTCTCAAGGGCTACCGCCGCGTGCGTGCCGGTCGCAACCCCGAGTTCGAAGTCGGTTGCTATCTCACCGACGTGGCGCACTTCGAGCATGCGGTGCCAGTCGCCGGCGTCCTCGAGCACGTCGCCAGCGATGGCACCGTCCGCACGCTCGCGCTGGTGCAGGCGCACGTCGCCAACCAGGGCGACGGCTGGAGCCTGTCGCTCGACTACCTGAAACGCTTCCTCGACGCCAGCCACAGCGCCGCCGAGATTCCGGCCGACGTGCATGCCGCCTTCCTGGTCCGGGCGAACACGCTCGGCGTGCGCACGGCCGAACTCCACAACGCACTGGCCGGAAGCAACGGGCACGCCGCCTTCGACCCCGAGGCGCTGACCGAGCGCGACGTCGCGGCCGATCGCGCACGGGTGACGGGCGACGTGCAGACGACGTTCGCGATGCTCGAGGCTGCCAGCGAAAACCTGTCCGACAGCAGTCGTGCCGAGGTGGTGACCTTGCTCCAGTCACGCGACCGGATCGAGGCACGAATCAACGGCATCGGCGGGGTAGCGCCCGGCATGCCGAAGCTGCGCATCCACGGCGACTACCACCTGGGCCAGGTGCTGGTCACCAAGAACGACTTCGTCATCATCGACTTCGAAGGCGAGCCTGGCCGCGACTTCGAGGCCCGGCGCGCCAAGCAATCGCCTCTGCGCGATATCGCTGGCATGCTGCGGTCGTTCAACTACGCGCAGCACAGCGCGTTGCGGACCCTCGGGCCTGCGGGCAGCGCCACCGCCGATCTCGCCCCTGCGCTCGCGGAGTGGGAGTCGCAGGTGCGCAAGGCCTTCCTCGCCGGCTATGCCTCTGCGGCGGGCGCTGGCCTCTGGTTCGAGGGAGTCGACCGACCCCGGGGCCTGCTCAGCCTGTTCCTGCTCGAGAAGGCGCTGTACGAGTTGCGCTACGAATTGAGCAATCGCCCCGACTGGATCGACATTCCGCTGCGCGGCGTGCTCGATGTCGTCTCGGCCGAGTGATCAGAGCATGTTCTCATGAGTTCCGACAGTCCTCCGATCACGGCCGTCTGGCCCGGCAACCCTTACCCGCGCGGAGCGACCTGGGACGGTCAGGGCGTCAACTTCGCCCTGTTCTCCGAGACCGCGGAGCGCGTCCAGCTGTGCATCTTCGACCGCGAGGGCACGCACGAACTCCAGCGCATCGACCTGTCGGAGCGCACCGACCATGTCTGGCACTGCTACCTCCCGGAGGCGCGCCCGGGCCTGGCGTACGGCTACTACGTGCACGGGCCTTACAAGCCGGAAGAGGGGCTGCGGTTCAACGCGAACAAGTTGCTCCTCGACCCGTATGCGAAGGACTTCGTCGGCGAGCTTCAATGGCACGACGCCCTCTACGGCTACACGGTGGGTCATGCCGACGGAGACCTGTCGTTCGACCCGCGCGAGAGCGCCTTCTACATGCCGAAGTGCCGGGTGCTCGAGCCGGCCTTTTCGTGGGGCGATGACCGCGGCCCGGGAATTCCGTGGCACGACATGGTCGTCTACGAGATGCACGTGAAGGGCTTCAGCATGCGCAACCCGGAAGTGCCCAAGCCCTTGCGCGGCAGCTATGCCGCACTGGCGTCTGCTCCGGCCGTGAACTATCTGCGTGCGCTCGGAATCACGACGGTCGAACTGATGCCGGTCCACGCCTTCGCCAACGATCGCAATCTGGCCGAAAGGAACCTGCGGAACTACTGGGGTTACAACACCCAGTCCTTCTTCGCGCCGGAGATGCGCTACGCGAGCTCGCAGAAGGTCAAGGAATTCAAGACGATGGTCAAGACCCTGCACTCGGCAGGCATCGAGGTCATCCTGGACGTCGTCTACAACCACAGCTGCGAAGGCAACCAGCTCGGCCCGACGATGTCGTTTCGCGGGATCGACAACGCTGCCTACTACATCCTCGCCGACGACCCGCGCTACTACGCCGACTACACCGGCTGCGGCAACACCGTCGACATGGCGCATCCGCGCGCGCTGCAGATGGTGATGGACTCGCTGCGCTACTGGGTCGAGGAGATGCACGTCGACGGCTTCCGCTTTGACCTGGCGTCGGCGCTGGCGCGCGAGCGCGGCCAGGTCGATCACCTCGGCGGCTTCTTCGACGTCATCCGTCAGGACCCGACGCTGAACCGGGTCAAGCTGATCGCCGAACCCTGGGACCTCGGCATGGGCGGCTACCAGGTTGGCAATTTTCCGCTCGGTTGGGCCGAGTGGAACGACCGCTATCGCGACGGCATGCGAGCGTACTGGAAAGGCGACGGCGGAGTGATCGGCGACGTCGCCCAGCGGCTCACCGGCTCGTCCGACCTGTACGGACGCTCCGGCAAGAAACCGCATGCCAGCATCAACTTCGTCACCGCTCATGACGGCTTCACGCTCCATGATCTGGTCAGCTACAACGACAAGCACAACGAGGCCAACGGCGAGGAGAACCGCGACGGCAACAGTCACAACCTGTCCTGGAACGGCGGGGTCGAAGGACCGACCGACGATCCCGAGATCAACGCGCTGCGGGAGCGCCAGCAGCGCAACTTGCTGGCCACCTTGTTCCTGTCGCAAGGCGTGCCGATGCTGCTCTCCGGAGACGAGCTGTCGCGCACGCAGGGAGGGAACAACAACGCCTACTGTCAGGACAACGAGACCAGCTGGCTCGACTGGTCGATGACCGACGAGAAGACCGCCCGGCTCGGCTTTGTGCGCCGCCTGATCGCCCTGCGGCGCAGCCATCCGACCTTTCGCCGGCGCGACTTCTTCGCCGGCCGCGCCTTGCACGGCGGCGATTTGAAGGACCTGCTCTGGCTGAAGCCGGACGGACAGGAGATGTCCGATGACGAGTGGGAGCATGAACACGCCCGCTGCCTCGGCATGTACCTGTCCGGCTCGGGCATTGCCGACGCGTCCCGGCACGGCCGGCCGATCGGCGACGATGACTTCGTGGTCATCTTCAACGCCGGACACGACGACG
>JBBSPY010000095.1:0-11546 GCA_038258415.1 Burkholderiales bacterium | reverse complement strand
CGATTGGCGAACAGCAGCTCGCCCTGCTGCACCGAGACCACCGAGACGGCGGTGTCGAGGCCCTCGAGCACGGTCGTGAAGCGCTCGTGCGACGCCGACAGCTGGTCGCGGATCCGCTTCGCCTCGGTGATGTTGGTCATCGACGTCATCCAGCCGCTCTGCTGGCCCTTGGGGTCGATCAACGGCGAGACGTACATGCGCGCGTCGAACCCCGAACTGTCCTTGCGCGCCACCCGCACCTCGATGCCACCGATCGGGCTGCGGCCGTGCAGCTCCTGCTCGAGCAGCCGCGCGTTCTCCTCGCGCCGGTCCTGCGGCCAGTACGGGAACGGCGGCAGGGCGCCGATCAGGTCGTTCTCCGAGAACCCCGTCATCGCGCAGAACGCCGGATTGACGTAGGTGATGCGGCCTTCCATGTCGAGCGCGCGCATGCCGGTGAGCATCGAGTTCTCCATGGCGCGGCGAAAGTTCGTCTCCTGCACCAGTGCCGCCTGCATCTGCGAGCGTCGGCGCATGTGCCGCCACGTTCCGAGCAGCATCCACACGGTGAGCGCGGACAGCGCCATCACCATCCAGAACAGCGTGTTGCCGACCAGTCCGATCGAGGTCCGGTAGCCCTGACCGCGCACGACGACGCCGATGTCGGACGGCGCCATCGGCAGCTCCGAGACGATGGAGAGTCTGGACGAGGCACCCGCGTTGGCGACCGGCATCGCCGTGCTCGCCAGCGTGCGGCCCGAGGCGTCGAGCAGGCTGATCTCATGGCGGCGCGACACCTCGGGCGTCACCTGGTAGCGCAGCAGCCGGTCGAGCGAGAACTCGGCCACCAGCGCGCCGGTGAAGGCGTTGCCTTCGAGCAGCGGCACGAGCACCTGGATCACCTGATAGCCGAAGCTGTCGACGAAGGGGTGCGAGTAGGCGATCTGGCGGGTGTCGCGACCGCGCTTGAAGACCGCATCGGGCTCCAGGCCCGAGCCGGCCACCGGGAGCGACGCGGGTGTCTCGATGCCGGAGATGCCGGTCTCGGGCGGGAAGCTGGTGCCCGACCAGCCGGCGACCGGGCGGCGCTTCGCGTCGAGCCAGAGGACGTTGGTCGTCTCGGGGCGGTCCCGCGTGAACGACGACGCCTGGATCAGGAAGCCGTTGCGGTCGAGCGCGTGGGTCGTGATGTCGCGCGCCATGCGGACGAGCTGCTCGTGGTTCTCGATCAGGCGCAGCCGGATCTGTTGCTGCGTGACTTCGGTGTCGCGCTGGACGGCCTCCTGTTGCCGATCGAGCTCTTCGTTGCGCAGGTACCAGAACGTGGCGACGATGACGGCGAGGAACAGCAGCACCGACATCAGCGGCCCGAGGGTCGCGTAGCGGTCCTGTCTCGACGGCGACTGTCGCCGCCACCAGCGGCCGAAGATGCGCTCCGGCAGGGAGCGTGTCGGGCGGTGCGGCGAGGCCGCAGCGGCGACGGGCTTCATCTGCCGATTATCGCGGGCCGTCCCGGAGGTCGCGCCACTGATGCGGGCTGGTTCAGGCCAGCAGGTCGCTCAGCGACCGTGCGACCACTTTCGTGGCGCCGCGAAGATCCTCGAGCTCAAGCCGCTCGTCGGCGCGCTTGGCATGGCTCTCGAGCACGGTGCGCGGGCCGGCGCCGTAGATCGCCGCGGCGACGCCGGCGGCGGCATAGAGGCGCACGTCGGTGTAGAGCGGCGTGCCGATGCTGCGGATCGGAACGCCGAAGACCGCCTCGCCGTGCCGCTGCAGCGCGGCGACGAGCGGTGCACTGGCCGTGTCGGGCTTCCACGCCTGGGCGAGGAGCAGACGCCGGATGTCGACGCGGATGCCGTCGACGGTGGCTGCCGCCCTGGCGATCACCGCCCTGACGTCGGCCTCGACCTCGACCGGGTCTTCCTCGGGGATCATGCGCCGGTCGAGCTTGAGCACCACCTTGCCAGGAACGACGTTGGTGTGGGTGCCGCCTTCGATCCGGCCGACGTTGAGGTAGGGATGGACGATGCCCGGCACCTGCGAGCGCACCTCGCGGTAGCGATGGTTCTCGGCATAGAGCGCGACCAGGACCGCGGTTGCCGCCTGCAGTGCATCGACGCCGGTGTCGGGGATCGCCGCGTGCGCCTGTCGGCCGTGCATCGTCACCTCGAGCTGCAGGCAGCCGTTGTGCGCCGTGACCACCTCATGGCCGAAGCCTGCGGCGATCAGGTAGTCGGGCTTCGTCAGGCCATGGTCGAGCAGCCACTTCGGGCCGAGCTCGCCGCCGAATTCCTCGTCGTAGGTGAAGTGGAGCTCGACGCTGCCGTGCGCCGGCCGGGCCACGGCCTCCAGGGCGCGAAGCGCGAACGTGTAGGTCGCGAAGTCGCTCTTGCTGACGGCCGAGGCGCGGCCGTAGAGACGGCCATCCTCGATCTCGCCGCCGTACGGATCGCGGGTCCAGCCTTCGCCCGGTGGGACGACGTCGCCATGCGCGTTGAGCGCCACCGTCGGGCCGCCGTCGCCGTAGCGTCGGCGAACGATCAGGTTGGTGATCGATTCGAGGCCACGGGCCTTGACCTCGTCGTCGGCCACGACGTGCTTCTCGACCGGCAGGCCATAGCCTTCGAGCAGCTCAGCGGTGCGCTCCGCATGCGGCGCGTTGTCGCCCGGTGGCGTGTCGGTGGGAACGCGAACGAGCGCCTGCAGGAACCGCGTCTCCTCGTCGAGGTGGGCGTCGATCCAGTCGTCGAGCAAGCCGTAGGAACGCGAGGTCATGCCAGATCGGCAGCAAGCTGCTCGAGCAGGTTCGAGCAGGCGCGAACGCACAGTTCGGCGTCGTCGTTGGTGATCGACTCGAGCGGGTTGTGGCTGATGCCGGCGTTCTGGCCGCGCAGGAACAGCATCGCCTGCGGCATCACCTCGTGCAGCTTCATCGCGTCGTGGCCGGCGCCGCTCGGCAGTCGGTGGACGGGCAGGCCGAGCGCCGTCACCGCGCGGTCCCAGCGCTGCTGCCAGTCGGGCGCGCTCGGCGCCGCCGCGGCGCGCACCGTTTCCTCGAGCCGGAAGTGCACGCCGCGCCGCTCGCAGATTCGCGCGAGCTCGGCCCGCACGTCGGCGATGCAGGCGTCACGCGCCGCGTCGGTGGTGGCGCGGATGTCGATGCTGAACCTGCAGCGGCCGGGAACGACATTGATCGAGCCGCTCGGCACCTCGAGCATGCCGACCGTGGCGACGACGTGCGGCACGCCGGCCGCTCGCCGCTCCGCGTAGAGCAGCAGCTCCGCGGCAGCCGCAGCGGCGTCGCGGCGACGGTTCATCGGCGTCGTGCCGGCGTGACTCGCCATGCCGATCGTCTCCGCCAGATAGCGTGCACTGCCGTTGATCGAGGTGACGACGCCCAGCGGCAGGTCGAGCTCGTTGAGCACCGGGCCCTGCTCGATGTGCACCTCGACGAAGCCGAGGTAGCTGGCGGGATCGCGCCGGAGCGCATCGATGCCATCGCTGCGCAATCCGGCGTGCTGCATCGCGTCGCGCATCGCCACGCCTTCGGCGTCGGTCTGGTCCAGCCAGCGCGGATCGAAGTGGCCCGTCAGCGCGCCCGAGCCGAGGAACACCGCCTTGTAGCGCTGGCCTTCCTCTTCGGCGAAACCGACGACCTCGATGCCGAACGGCAACCGTCGCTGTTTCCTGCTCAGCTCGCGAGCGCAGGCCATCGGCACCAGGATGCCGAGCCGGCCGTCGTACTTGCCGCCGTTGCGCACGGTGTCGTAGTGGCTGCCGGTGAGGAGCCGCTTCGGCTCGTGCTCGCCGTCGTGTGCCGCGGCGTGGTAGACGCCGACGACGTTGCCCACGGCGTCGATTGCGACCTCGTCGAAGCCGCACTCCTCGCGCATCCACTGAGCGAGCTGCCGTGCGCAGGCGCGGTGCGCGTCGGTCAGGTAGGTCACGGTGAGCTCGCCGCGTTCGGCGTACCCGGGGTCGCTGTGCGCGGCCAGCGCCTCGGCCCAGTCCCAGATCTGATTGCCGAGCTCGGGCACGTGTCCGAGCTTGTCGTCGAGGCGCAGCTCGGCGATGCGGTGGATGTTGCGCAGGGCCTCGCCGAACTCGAACTCGGGGTGGTGGTCGAGCCGCCGTGTGACGGTCGCGATGACCTCGGCCTTCGAGAGGCCAACGCCGCGCGGCCCGCGGACGGCGAGGATGAACGGAAAGCCGAATTTCGCGTTGTAGTCGGCGTTGAGCGCATGGATGGTGTCGAACTCGGCCGGCGTGCAGGCGGTGAGCCCGGCGCGGCTCTGCTCGCCGTTCGACTCGGCGGTAAGCGACCCGGCGACCATCGCCTTGCCTGCGAGTTCCGGGTGGCTGCGGATCAGCGCGAGCTGCGCGTCTCGACCCGCGCTGCGCACGACCTCGATCAGCGCCAGCTTGAGCTGCGCCAGGGACGCGAACGGGCGCCGGTCGGCCGCGGTCTCGACGATCCACGGCGTGTGCTCGTAGGTGCCGTCGAGCAGTCGCGCGAACTCGTCCTTCGCCGCGGCGTTGAGCTGCTCGAGTGTCGTCATGGTGCGGGCCAGCTTCCGGCAGTTTCGGGGTCGTAGGGGTGTGCGGCCTGCCAATGGCGCGCGACCTCGATGCGGCGGCAGATCCAGACCCGGTCGTGCCGTTCGACGTGGTCGAGGAAGCGCTGCAGCGCGCGCATGCGGCCGGGCCGACCGATCAGGCGGCAGTGCAGGCCGACGCTCATCATCGTCGGCCGTTCGTCGCCTTCTGCATGGTGCACGTCGAACGCGTCGCGCAGGTAATGGAAGAAGTCGTCGCCGTTCGAGAATCCCTGCGGCAGCGCGAAGCGCATGTCGTTGCAGTCCATCGTGTAGGGCACGACCAGGTGCGGCGCTTCGGTGCCTTCGCTCCGCTGCACGCGCAGCCAGTACGGCAGCTCGTCGGCGTAGGAGTCGCTGTCGTAGGCGAAGCCGCCGTGCTCGACGAGGAGGCGGCGTGTGTTGGGGCTGTCGCGCCCGGTGTACCAGCCGAGCGGCGCAACGCCGGTCAAGCGCTGCAGCACCTCGACGGCGCGGCGCAGGTGCTCGCGTTCGGTCGCCTCGTCGACCTCCTGGTAGCCGATCCAGCGCCAGCCGTGGCAGGCGATCTCGTGGCCGAGCTCGACGAACGCCGCGGCGATCTCGGGGCTGCGTTCGAGCGCCATCGCCACGCCGAAGACGGTGAGCGGCAGGCGCCGGCGTTCGAATTCGCGCAGCACCCGCCACACGCCAACACGCGCGCCGTAGTCGTAGATGCTCTCCATGCTGAGGTGGCGGTCGGCGAACGACGGCGGATCGAACATCTCCGACAGGAACACCTCGCTGCCGGCGTCGCCGTGCAGCACCGAACGCTCGGCGCCTTCCTCGAAGTTGAGCACGAACTGCAGGGCGACCCGCGCGCCGTTCGGCCAGCGGGCAGGCGGCAGGTCGCGGCCGTAGCCCCGCAGGTCTCTCGGGTACGGCCGTTCGGTGGTCATGCGCGCTTCATGTTGAGGATGCCCGACAGGTCGGTCGGGCGCGGGTCGAGGCGCAGGTTGCGCTCGACGTGCTCGAGGTGGTCTTCGGTCAGGCGGACGACAGCGCGCGCATCGCGCTTGGCCAGCGCCTCGACGATCGCCACGTGCTCGGCGTGCGACGCTTCGGCCGAGGGCGAGGTCTGGTACATCAGGGCGATCAGCGACGATCGGCCGAGCAGGTCGGCGAGCATCTCGCGCATCACCGCGTTGCCGAGCATCGTCGCGATCCGGGTGTGGAAGTCGGCGAGGAGTCGTGTCCTGGCGGCGACGTCGCTGCGCGACACCGCGGCCTTTTCGGCGCTCAGATGCGCTTTCAGCTCGGCGATCTGCGCGTCGGTCACCGTGCTGCAGAGGCGCCGCACGATGGCGCCCTCGATCATCTGCCGGACCTCGAACACCTGACGCGCCTCGTCGACACCCGGTGTCGCGACGAAGGCGCCGCGCGCCGGCTCGAGCGTGACGAGGCGATCTCGGCTCAGCCGGTTGAGCGCCTGGCGGACCACCGTTCGCGACACCGCGAAGATGTCGGCGATGCGTTGCTCGGCGAGCTTGGTGCCGGGCATCAGGCGGCGCTCGACGATCGCCGTCGTGATCGATTCGACGATGCGGTCCGTCGTGCCCGGCGATTCCGCTTTGGGAGCGGGGCGCCGACGCCGGCCGCGCGCAGCGGCGGTCTGATCGATGTTGACCTGCACGCCACAGTGTATACACTTTGCCGACGACACCTGCCAAACGACATGGGCCACCTCAGCACGCACGTTCTCGACACCGCACACGGCTGTCCGGCCGCCGGCATGAAGGTGCGGCTCCAGCGCATCGACGAGGGCCGCGTCGACACGATCCGCGCCATCGAACTCGACGCCGACGGCCGCAACCCCGGCGGGCCGCTGCTCGACGCGGCGGCGATGGCCACCGGTCGCTACCGGCTCGTCTTCGAGGTCGCGGGATATTTCCGCGGCCGCGGCGTCGCCTTGCCCGAGCCGCCCTTCATCGACGTCGTACAGCTCGACTTCGGCATCGCCGACGCCGCCGGCCACTACCATGTCCCGCTGCTCGCGAGCCCGTGGAGCTACAGCACCTACCGCGGTTCGTGATCTGATCGACCCGCATGGATGCCTACCTGCTCGACTGGGCCAACCTGTTGCTGCGCTGGGCGCACGTCGTCACGGCGATCGCCTGGATCGGCTCGTCGTTCTATTTCGTCTTTCTCGACAACAGCCTGACCCCGCCGCTCGACCCCGCCCTGAAGGAGAAGGGCGTCGACGGCGAGCTCTGGGCCGTTCACGGCGGCGGCTTCTACCACCCGCAGAAGTACGCCGTCGCGCCGAAGCAGATGCCCGAGCACCTGCACTGGTTCTACTGGGAGGCCTACTCGACCTGGCTCACCGGCTTCGCACTTTTCACGGTGCTCTACCTCTTCAACGCGAGCACGTTCCTGGTCGACCGCAACGTGTTCGACTGGTCGCCAGCCGCCGCGGTCGCCGCGGCGCTGGCGTTCCTCGTCGTCGGCTGGTTCGTCTACGACGCCATCTGCCGCGCCTTCGGCCAGAAGCGCCATGGTGACCTGATCGTCGGCGTCGGCGTCCTCGTCTACGCGGCGATCGCTTCATGGCTGGCCTGCCACCTGTTCGCCGGAAGGGCCGCTTTCCTCATCGTCGGCGCGATGCTCGGGACGACGATGAGCGCCAACGTCTTCGTCTGGATCATTCCCGGCCAGCGCAAGGTGGTCGCGCAGCTGAGGGCCGGGCAGCCGGTCGACGCGATTCACGGCTGGCGCGCCAAGCAGCGCAGCGTTCACAACACGTACTTCACGCTGCCCGTGCTGGTGGCGATGCTGTCGAATCACTACGGCTGGCTGCACGCCGGGCCGAACAGCTGGATCGTGCTGGTCGTCCTCATGCTGGCCGGTGCGCTGGTGCGGCACAGCTTCGTGGCTCGCCACAAGGCGCTGGTTCAGGGCAAACGGGTGCCATGGGAGCAGGCGATCTCGGGCACGGCGATGCTGGTCGGCCTCGCAATCTGGCTGGCGCCCGCGCCGCCCACGGCCGAGGCGGCGAGAGCGGCGGCGCAGCCAGTCACCTTCACGCAGGTCAAGGCGGTGATCGACCAGCGCTGCGTCCTCTGCCACAACGCGCAGCTGCAGAGCAAGGGCATCGAGCTCGACAAGCCCGAGCTCGTCAAGCAGCACGCCCAGGCGATCTATCAGCAGGCCGTGGTGCTCAGGGTCATGCCGATGAACAACGCCACGCAGATCACCGACGCCGAGCGCGCCGTCATCCGGCGCTGGTTCGAGGGCGGCGCGCCGGCCAACTGAGCGAACCACAGCTACGGCTGCTTCCGATCGGCGCGCCGGGCGAGCTTGGCGGCGAGGTTCAGGCCCACGCCCGGACGGCTCCACGGGCACACCGCGACGCAGATCGCGCAGCCGTGCGTCTGGTTGAAGAACGGCAGGCAGCGGTCGAAGTCGACGTACCACTTCTCGGTGCCGCGCACCAGTTGCTTGGCAGGGGCGATCGCGACGGGCGGGCAGGCGTCCTCGCAGACGCGGCAGCTCATGCAGAACGCGTCGACACCGAAGGCGCGCGACGGGGTCGGCGCGAACGGCACGTCGGTGAGCACGGCCGAGAGCCGGAACGACGACCCGAACTCGGCATTGATGAGCGAGCCGTGCTTGCCGAGCTCGCCGAAGCCGCACGCCATCGCCGGCGGAATCAGCGCGACCTTGGTCGTCATCGGGCCGGTCACCGGCTCCGCCTGCCATCCCTGGCGGCGCAGCCACCCGGCGATGCCCTTGACCGCTGCAGCAGCGCGCGCGTACTGGCGAACGACCTCCGCGCCCGCTGTCGCTGCCGGCGCCGTGGCGATCTGCTCGTGGTCGTGGGCGACGCCGACGACGACGATGCGGCTCTGCGGTGCCACCTGGCCTTCGTAGATCCACGCCGGGTCCATCGCGGCGACGCCCCACATGTCGAAGTCGGCAGCGTCTGCGTACGCCGCGAGCGCCACGTTCCAGTCGCCGGGGGTGCGCTCGACGGGATCGCCCTCGACCTCGGGCATCGACTCGGCGAGGCGCTTTGCACGTTCCTCTCGCGCCTTCGAAAGGTGTACGTTGCCCGGATCGACACCGTAGAACCATCGTTGCATCGCGCCGTGCGGGATGCGGTCCGGGTCGGGCGCCCAGTAGACCATCCGCGGCCGTCGCGGCTCGCCTTCGTTCAGGCCGTTGATGTCGTTTCCCGAGACGTCTGGCGCGAGCGCCATCTGCGCTGGGTCGGGCGTGAACGGGCGATACGGATTCGCTTTTGGCATCGGCGTCGGGCTGGCGCGAGAACGGCGATGATCGCCTGTCCGATCGTCGGTCGCCGAACATCGCAGCGACAGCATGCCCAGATTCGCTCCCAACCTGACGATGCTCTTCAGCGAGCATGACTTTCTTGACCGCTTCGAGGCCGCGGCCAGGGCCGGCTTCGAGGCCGTCGAGTTCCAGTTTCCATACGCCTGGGAAGCCGCAGAGATCAGGCGGCGTCTCGACGACAACGGCTTGCGGCTCGTGCTGCACAACATGCCCGCCGGCGATCCGGATGCCGGCGATCGCGGCATCGCCTGCGTCCCGGGCCGCGAGGCCGAGTTCCGCAGCGGCGTCGGTCAGGCGATCGAGTACGCGCAGGCGCTCGGCGTCGATCAGCTGAACTGCCTCGCCGGCCTGGCGCCGGCCGGCGTCGACGACGCGCAGGTGCGCGGGACGTTTGTCGAGAACCTGAGGTTCGCCGCGGACGCGCTCAAGAAAGCCGGCCTCAGGTTGCTGATCGAGCCGATCAATCACCACGACGTGCCCGGCTTCTGGTTGAACCGCACGGCGCAGGCCATCGCCGTCCTCGACGAGGTCGGCGCCGACAACGCATTCGTCCAGTACGACATCTACCACGCGCAGCGCACGGAAGGCGAACTCGCGGCGACGATGCAGAAGCACCTGGCGCGGATCGGCCACATCCAGATCGCAGACAACCCCGGTCGCCACGAACCGGGAACGGGCGAGATCGGCTACGACTTCCTGTTCGCGCACCTCGACCGCATCGGCTACGCCGGCTGGATCGGCTGCGAATACAGGCCGAAGGGCGATACGGTCGCCGGCCTGGGCTGGCTTGCAGCGCGGGCCGGCCGGCCAGCGTGAACACCCGGCACGCACCCGCTCCGGCCCTGCTCCGGCGCATGTTCGACGCCGCGATCGCGTCGGCACAGCCGGCGCGCTGCGTTCCGCGGCACCTCCCCGCGCCCGACTCGCTGGGTCGCGGGAAGCTCGTCGTCATCGGCGCCGGCAAGGCATCGGCGGCAATGGCCCGCGCCGTCGAGGACCATTGGCAGGGTCCCCTGTCGGGGCTGGTCGTGACGCGCTACGGCTACGCGGTCGCGTGTGACCACATCGAGATCGTCGAGGCGGCGCATCCGGTGCCCGACGACGCGGGTCTCGTCGCCGCCACGCGCATGCTCGAGGTGGTGCAGGGGCTGTCGGCCGACGACGTCGTGCTCTGCCTGATCTCCGGCGGCGGATCGGCGCTGCTGCCCCTGCCGGCGCCGGGCCTCACCCTCGACGACAAGCAGGTGCTCAACCGCGCGCTGCTGAAGTCGGGTGCGACGATCAGCGAGATCAACTGCGTGCGGCGCCACCTGTCGGCGATCAAGGGCGGCAGGCTGGCGGCCGCGTGCCACCCGGCGCGGGTGCTGACGCTGCTCATCTCCGACGTTCCCGGAGACGACCCGATGAACATCGCCTCCGGCCCGACGGTCGCCGACCCGACCACCTGCGCCGATGCGCTGGCGATCGTGCGACGCCACGGCATCGACCTCGAGCCGCGCGTGCGCGACGTTCTCGAAAGCGGACGTGGCGAATCGGTCAAGCCAGGCGACTTGAGGCTGGCGCGCGCCGAGACGCGAATGATCGCGACCCCGCAGATGGCCCTCGAGGCCGCCGCGGCCGTCGCGCGCGATGCCGGCTACACGCCGTGCATCCTCGGCGACGCGATCG
The DNA here is from genome assembly GCA_038258415.1 of Burkholderiales bacterium. GTDB lineage: Bacteria > Pseudomonadota > Gammaproteobacteria > Burkholderiales > Burkholderiaceae_C > Schlegelella_A. The sequence continues at coordinate 993 of JBBSPY010000095.1, read as the reverse complement.
AGGGCGAAGCGCGCGAGGTCGGCATCGTGCTCGCGGGCATCGCCCTGCAGGTCGCCACGCACGACCAGCCCGTTGCGCCGCCGTGCGTGCTGCTGTCGGGCGGAGAGACGACGGTCACCGTTCGGGGCGACGGGCGCGGCGGGCGCAACGTCGAATTCCTGCTCGCGCTTGCCATTGCACTCGATGGCCAGCCACAGGTCCATGCGCTGGCCGGAGACACCGACGGCGTCGACGGCCTGGAGGAGATCGCCGGCGGTCTCATCGCACCCGATACGCTGGCTCGCGCCCGGGCCCGCGGGATCAAGGCGCGCGAGCGCCTGGCAGGCAACGACGGCCACGGTTTCTTCGACGCACTCGGCGATTCCGTCGTCACCGGCCCGACGTTGACCAACGTCAACGACTTCCGCGCCATCCTGATCGATCGGCCGTAGCCAGCGCCGGGCGCCGTCGCGTGTGCGAGACTTGACCAGACAAGAAACAAGCCCACAGCGGAGACTCGACATGTCAGCAGTACCCGACAACCTCCAGGGCGCCGCCGCCAACGACGCCGACGCCGCGGAGACCCGCGAATGGCTGGATGCCTTGTCGGCCGTCATCGCCACCGAAGGCGATGAACGCGCCCACTTCCTGCTCGAGCAGCTGATCGACCAGGCGCGACAGGCCGGCATCGACATGCCGTTCTCGGCGAACACCGCCTACGTCAACACCATTCCCACCGACCAGGAAGAACGCTCACCGGGCAACATCGACATCGAGGAGCGGCTGCGCGCCTACATGCGCTGGAACGCGATGGCGATGGTCGTCAAGGCCAATCGCCTGCACCCGGAAGACGGCGGCGACCTCGGCGGTCATATCTCGAGCTTCGCGTCGGTGGCGACGATGTTCGGCACCGGCTTCAACCATTTCTGGCACGCCGACACACCGGAGCGCGGCGGTGACCTGCTCTACATCCAGGGCCACTCCGCACCTGGCGTCTATGCACGCGCCTTCCTT